>NZ_JAOCZL010000026.1:0-29190 GCF_041414825.1 Pseudoalteromonas sp. 68 DY56-GL68 | reverse complement strand
TCCGTTGAAAAATGCCAGTGACCATCGCGGCCTTGTAACTTGCTGCGGCTACTTTGTTGTAGCGTGACATCGGTGCGCTTGTGTTCTGGCACCAAACTTTGCCAAGGTAATAAGTTGGTGATGACTGGATGGCTGTTCAGTCCATCGATGTATTGAATTAAGCAATGCATGCCTGGTGCAGGTTCGTTTAACACACCATGATCAGCGGCTTGGCCTGTGCCTAATGTGACTTGCTGAAATACAGGCACCGCTAATGGTTCGCCTGTTTTAGGGTTAAGCAATTGCACATCAGCGCCTTTGAGTGGCTTAAAGGCACTGCTGATCATCGCTTTGTTTGGCAAATCATAAATACGTTTAATGCGGGCGAGCTGGGGTAAATGCTTACGTTGCCCAAGTTCTGGAAAGTATCGAAGTACTAAGCGCTTTATAGCGTTTTTGACCATCTGATCACCTGTCTATCATCTTGTAATGTTACTTCAGTAATAAACCGCCCATTTAACTTTATACCAGGGCGTAGCTTAGGGATTGCCATAAGCATACCTGCGTTTGAAGCTATTACTTTAATTGGGTGTTCTTCAAAGTCGGTGATTTCAGTGTTTGCCCAGCGTGAGTCGTGCCAGCTACCTGCATACACCTTCCCATCAGGGCGCTGCTGAAATATAAACTGAGGAATACTGAACACATCAGCGCATTGCCTTAGCGCTTCAATCCCTGTGCCATGGTGATAAAATGCCGGCACGGCGGTTTGTGTGTAATCTGCATCAGGATAAACAAACGCTAAACCTGTTTTACTTAGCTCGTCACACACGTTCGCAAAGGTGGCATGACGAATAGCAAAGTTATGGGCAAACGATAAGGCGCCGATCAATTCACGGCACGTTAAAAACCAGCGGCCATTGCTTTGATGTTTTGCTTCAATCACACCTAAAAAATACGGCTGCATAGCATCAATGCTGTAGCCTATGTGCAACTCAACAATCCCTTGTGGCTCATGCTCTGCGACAATAACAAAGCTTGCACGGCCAGTGCTGAACAAATCAAGCTGTGTATTATCACTAACAATGCTTGTCACCTGTGCACCACCAATGGTGAGCACTTTAATTAGCCGGTTACTACTCATGGCCCTTCACTTTGTTCAAACGCAGCTTGTACTGTGGTGTGTCCATCAACGGCTTGGGTTTGGCTGTTTTCTTTAGCCTTACCATCAATTTGCTGCTGATTGCGCTCGGCGGTTGAAAGGACTTCAAGCAACTTAAACGTGACTTGCCACGCTTTAACCTCTTCAAGCTCAACTGCTTTTACTTCATCATTGAACTTCGCTTTACGTATTTTGTACGCTTCTGTGATTTCACTGTTAATGGTGTACTGTAGACGAGCGCCATTTTCATCGGTTGCTTTGGCCTGTGTGATTAACTCAGCAAGTTCAGCATGATCCTTAAAAGGAATTTTTGTATTGATAGTGACCACACCTGGCTTAACCCCTTTATCACCCGACAAGGTAAACGAACCTAACCCGCTCAAGTCATCACTTGGCAACTTAATGCCACAATTAATACGTATTTCATAACCTGGTACTTGCCAGCCATTTAACGTGATCATGCAAAAAGCTCTTTAATTGTTTGAATGTTATCGCCACTGCCAACAAACACGCAGTAAGCCCAATGCATGTCGTTATTACCTAATGTTTCAATTTGCTGTGCAAGTGCTCGCGCACTTTGTGCATTGCTATGCGTTACCGTTAAGTTTGCACCCGCTTGAAAGGTTGTTTCAGTTAGCCGATTATCACGGGCAGCTTTTAACTGCTCGGTGTCAGTAAGTGCCGCATTAATATCTGTAATGAGTTGCACACCTTCGTCGTTCACCAGCTGCTTGCTTTTGTCGACAAAAGCATTAGCAAGCGCAGGCAATGCACAGCAATCATTTACATGCTGCCACTCGATTGATTGCTCTGTTGTAGGCAGACGCATTTTATCGGTATCAAGGGTTGCTAAGCTGCTCGCATGTTGCTGCGCATGCGTAAAGGCTGGCAGCGCACACAGGACATTAAAGGCCGTAAGCTTGCTAGATAAACCAGCTGCACTTGGGGCGCTGCAACTAAGTATGACTGCATTGAATGCGTTAGGTCGTTGCTGCCTTGTTGCATCGTTGATTGCTTTTGCAAGTAACTGACTCCCCGCCGCTGCCGTAATAAGGCTAGGCGTTTGGTAACTGTTTAGGGCAATGATATGAATGCTCTTGCACGCAGCATTCAGTGCCGCCCTGCTTTGTGTATTAAACGAAGCTGGTAGTTCCATAGCGTTACCTAAAAACCGTAAGCAGTGACTTTAACGAGCCGTAAGCCCACACAAAAAACCACATAGGGTATGCTTTCCAACGAGGTACACCGTAGAACGTAAGTAAAATAAAGAACTCGTAATGTGCATTCTCACGACCTGTTTTCAATGCGTAATCATGCCAAATAGCCGCGGGTAAGCCTTTACCAAAGGGATTATGAAACCAGCGCACATACCAAGGTAAGGTAAACCCGTCTGTAACAAAGAACCGGTGCACCTCACCAAACTTAGTTTTGAGTGGCTCAAGTAATTGTGCTTTGCCTGCACTGATAAAGTTAAGTTTTACTTGCATAGCTACACCCTAAATGACAGAGAACTTACGTTCTTTTAGCTCAAAAATATCTTGCTCATAGTCGGTATTGATAAGCGCTTGGTTAACAATCCACACGCCATTGGTTTCAAATTTAAGTGGCAAGGTGAATACACCATCTACCACTTCGGCAGGCATTAATTGAACACGGCCCGTATCAACGCGCTTAAACGGCACTTTGAATTTACGATCAGGGATAGCTAATTTTCCTGTCGCAATCACCGCATCACTTGATTGCGGCACCGTGTATTCGTTTTCGTTGTTTACATACCCCTCAAGCTGCCCTGCAACATTATCGATAATGACAGGGATTAACTGT
Organism: Pseudoalteromonas sp. 68 DY56-GL68; assembly: GCF_041414825.1. Taxonomy (NCBI): domain Bacteria; kingdom Pseudomonadati; phylum Pseudomonadota; class Gammaproteobacteria; order Alteromonadales; family Pseudoalteromonadaceae; genus Pseudoalteromonas; species Pseudoalteromonas sp. 68 DY56-GL68. The sequence goes on along the minus strand of NZ_JAOCZL010000026.1, from coordinate 26,228 downwards.
GTTTCAACAGGATTCAGACTGGCGAGGTAATCATCAACATTGTGATCACTGACAAGCGCTTTAGAGCCAATATAATCAGCAAAGAAATAGGCCTTCCCACCAATATCTACGATACTCTGTTGCTTAAATAACGTGATACTATCGGGGAGCTGTGGTGCGATAGCACCTGATTGAATTAATAATAAAACTTGCATGTCATGTTCCTTCGCTTGCACTTAGCGGAATACGAAAACCTGTTGTTTCATAAAGACAATTAGACGCCCACTCTTCTAATGCTTGTCGAGTGAAATATTTATTCGAGATGTTAGTCATAGCGAAGTAACCATGTTGCTCTTGCATATCCGACATAAATAGATCTTTTGATACTTGCGTAAGCCCTCCTGAAAACATATTCACTGCAAAGGAGTGGCTGGTACGCAATGGCGTCTTTCCTGCTTTTGCTGTTGTCATATCTAAGTCAGGGTTAATGCCAAATAAAATGCTGCAAATATCATATGTGTAGCCGCCACTGCTTGACGAACCGATTGATGAACCGATTAGCGATAACGAACCATTGAATAACGCAATGCCTGAAAAATCTTTGTCGGTCGATGTAGAAGTTGGATTACTTCTTAACTGCCTCACTATGCCGACCTCTGGTATGTCATCCGTTTTTGTGAGGGTATTTAAGTCAACCAGCTTTGATGCGCTTCGCGTATTATTCGAATACAAGTGAGTACAGTATAAAGTGCCATCTTCAAGTATACCGAAACTCGATATCAACTCTGTATTTTCGTATGCAGTAGGGCTCACTACTGCCGTCATATCAATCAAGTTAACTTTTACAATTCTGTGATAACTAGAGCTATTTTCATCAACAAGGCCAATAAAGTGCGGCACACCATCAATCAAATGTATGATTGAAACGCTTCCTTTAAATGAAACATTATTTCGCGGTAAGTCGTTTCTCAATAATACCCATCGAATAGAGCCGTCTTTGTTGTAATACCGAAGCCCTGTCGCATGTATATCGATATAACCACCTAGCGCATCATAAACGTTTGGATAAGTTCGTGATGCAACTGAGCCAAATGTATAACTCGCTGCTGTTGTTGCATCATAAATGTATGCTAAACGCTCATTTTCAGGCCATGGCAATAACTGCGTGGTTCTATGTAAGAACTCCCCAGCTTTAAACCCATCGTTGCGCTGCTTAACAATGCTATCCATTTAAAACTCCCATACATCATCTGCGGCGTTATAAACAAACACCCGCTCGTTTTTATCATCAGCCACGATGTTCACTTGCACATCAACCGCACCATCTTCTAGACGCTTAAACTTTGTTGCTTTGCCCTCTGCGATTTTTAACACTGGCTCACCGTTACTTGCTCGAACTGAAAACCAATCCCCATCTTGTAATTGGGTTTCGTCTTTACGAGTAATTGGCGCCGCGAACTCTGCGGCTTTTAACGAATAACGATTAAAAACAGTGATTGGCCCCTCTGGTTTAAAGGGTAAATTAGTGATGTAGTCTGTTTTTTCTAGGTATTGCGCATGTGTGTGGACATCAAATTCAGACTTACTAACAAACTCCCCCACTTGCACTTGCCAGGGCAACGCGCTTAACGTGATATTTAAGTCATCAGCAATGTTTTGGCTTCGCCATACAATGCTTTTCGCGCTGTAGTTTCCATAAACCTCAGCACTCGTTTTTGTTTTACTTTGTCGTGCAGTCGTGACCACCGCGATAAGAATTTGCTCATTATTCGCCTTGGTCGCAACGGCGCCATACCAGTTATAGTCAAAGTCGCCGACGTCGTAGCCCATCACGGCACTGATCACCACGGCATTACCATCGATGCGCGATACCGCTTTAACAGGTTCACTGTGCACAATGTTTGCTGGGATCACCGTGTTTGGGTCTATTGGCGCGGTTTCGTCTTGGCCATCAATATTCGCAAACACAAAATGCGTAATGTTTTGTACTTCATCACCGGCGAATACGGCGTTGCGATAATCTAAGCCCGCATTGGTTATTTGTAATTGACTCACCCTGTTACCTCTTGATCATATTCCACAAGGCCAATGGCATCGGTTGTATTGACCGTTGCCATCGCGCTTAAAAAGTAGCGGCGGCATGTTCTGCCATACTGCTCGATGACTTCATTAACAAGTTGTTCTTTGCCGCTAAACTCATCTTCTAACATGGCAATTTCCACCATATCCCAATCAAAGCCTGGTACGCGCTCATTCACTTGGATATAACCAAAACCAAGACGCTTAAAGATCCGCTCCATGCCAACATTTGAGCCAGCATCAGTGGCATTGGCAAACGCATGTTTTACACGCAAGCCATAAAGTGCGGCTGATTCACCAGGTAGGCGATTGATAGAGCGTTCCCATGCAAGCAAGTCTAAAATAGCGGTTTGTGCTGTTTCGCTGTGTTGCTGCTCAAGCCACCAAAATAGATAGCTCTCAACTTCCTGCCAGTAACTTTGCGCAACCTTTGCCAGTGCTTCTGCATCTTTGCCGCTCAACCAACTAGGTAATTGCGGTACTAATTCATCATGCATTCGTTAGCACCACACTGTTGATTGCCGGCAACCATAGCTCGCAGTTAATATCTGCATTGTCGAAACGGATTGTCTTAAGCTCTCGAAACTCTGCGTGTAATTCGCTGGCGAGCTGGCTAAAACTAAATAATGTGTTGGGCCGACATCGAGTGACATGCTTGTAAGCCGCGTTTTGTCTGAATGCTGCACGAATAAACTGCTCAATGTCGGCACGACGATCAGCGGTATTGGGGTGTTGTTGATAGTTCGCGACAATATCAAAGGGCTGATAGTTAATTGCATAAACCTGCAAATCATCGCCACTGCCGTGATTACCTTCAGCAATGTGATTGTTAATTTGGTTCAATAAAGCCGTGCTGATTGCACCTACATCTAAATACACATAGGCATTTGCACTACCTGGCCCCCGTGGTGCGTTCTTTTCAAATACGATGTTATCAACTGAAATACCCGTAAAGGTTGAAATAATAGAGCGATACACCGCATCAACGTGATAGCTGCCTAGAGACGAAAATGCATCACGTATACGCAACCGATAGTTATCATCTGTTTCAACGTCTTGCCCTGCTCTGGTTAGCCAATCAGTCTTATTCGTAGCTGTGAGGTTTTCAATATCTGAGATAACACGTACATAGTAACCCGCGGCTAAGTTGTAGCTTTGCCCTGTCTGCTCAGCCTCGACTGACACAGTGTGTGTTGCTTCTCCCGCAGCAAAGGTTTGATCAAATAACGTCACGACACGATATACGTGCCCGTTGATCGGTAAGCTCTCTATTACTGTGCCTTGGGGGATCACTAATTCCGTGTCGGTATCTGTGCGTGTAAATTCAATCAGTCCTTTTGCTTTTACCGCAGGCAACTTAAAGGTTTTACGCGATTCGCCGTGTTGCTCTAACCACTCATCACTGGCAAGCATAACAAAGGAATTAGGCATTACCTTTGTGATCAAGCTATCGATAAGCTGTCGTGCAGGCTCAACCATGATGGATTTTTGCAAACGAAAAAACGGGCTAAACGTGCTTGTGTTGTTAACCGAAAACTCACCTTGCTCAACATGCTTTTGCCACAGTGCGTGCAGTTCTTCATCCGTGACAGGAATGCCCGCGGCTTGAAGCTCTTGCTTAAATAACGTGGTGTAGTCCATTAAATGGCCCCCTCAATCGTGTGAGCGGTGACACTAATTTCACCTGTCAGCTGCTTTATCACTTTGATGGTGCCTGGCTTCAAACGCTGATCTTGCTCCACTATCAACTCTATCTCCGTTAAAATTTTGGCAACGATGTTGTTATTACGAAGGCCAATGAGCTCAACCAGTTTGCCGCTTTCAATAATGCGGTGCTTAATATCCTGTGCAATCACATCGCTATTCGTTAGCTGGCTAGGCACGGCAAAGCTATCAAGGGCCAAGTCCTGATCAACAATGTTTAAATCAATATTGATAGTTGTCATTAGCCTGTAAGCTCCATCATTGTTTCAATACTGTTTAATGGGTCTTCAGACTTAACCGTTAAATTATCGATGTAGACACGTTTACTGTTATCCGTTTGACGCGAATTGTCTGTGTTGTTACTTGTTGCTAGGCTTTGCAAATACGCTGACTTTTTCACACTTGGCTTATAGCTTTTACTGTGTTGTTGGGTACTCAGTTGCTCAACGCTGTTAGCATTGGTGTGTACTGCGTTAGTAACTGCCTGATCTGTTTTTGCTACTGTTTGGCTAATATGACTGTTCAGGCCAGATAACTCGGCTTGTTTTGCATCAAATACAGGCGAATTAGCAGCGTTAGTAAAATGGTTAGCTGAAGCATAGTTATTCGTAACGGTACGATTAGGTATAGCAGCGGCATTATCAATAATGCGTTTGCCATAGTCGCGGCTATAGGCCTGATCCGCATGCTGCATAACTAAGTTTTTTGGTTGGCTGCGATCAATGCTTTCATAGGCTGATACCGCTTCTGTTCTTATTTTTGCTTCGGTATCATCAATAAGACCAAGCTTTTCAAGTAACCACTTAACACTGTCAATCACGTAATCAAACGATGCTTTCACATTCACAAATGCTTGCATGAGTGCTTGACCCCATGCCGTGTTTTGGAATGCGGCAACAAGATCATCCCAGTAATAAATCAGCGCAGCCACGGCGGCAACCAATGCGATAATACCTGCAACAACCCATGTAACAGGGTTTGCCCACAGTGCAGCATTAAATAACCATGTGGCGGCTTTACCTGCCAACATCACGGTTTTAAACGCACCAAACGCAATCGATGCAGCGGCGACTGTCGCAATAAGTGATAAGAATCCCAGTACACGTAAAGCAATCAACGCCCCTTGCCAAAGCTTAGTCAGTAAGGTTAAACCACTGGTGAGTGCAGCGGTTGATACAAGCGCCATGCGATAAAGGCCCATTGTGAAAATAACCAACCCATACACGGTGATCAGCGCAATAATGCCCACCACAGCCGTTGCTATCACACTGGATAAAACAGGAAAGCGCTCAGTCAGGGAAACGATATATGCAAAGCCAGCGGCGAGTTGTTCAACAAATGGTTCAACCACAGGTAGTAAACGATTGCCTACCGCGGTGGCTGCGGCATTAAACGAACCGACTAAACGATCCCACGGGCTGGCAATAATGTTTGCCATTTCCGCGGCTTTTGACGCATCTTGTACATTTTCAAAGGTGTTAATGCCTGCTTTGAGCTTATCAACTTTGGTACTCAGTACGTCGATTGCTTTCGCGCCCTGCTTACCAAAGATTTGTGTCAACACATCACCGCGTTGTACAGAACCCAATGAGGATAAGCGTTCATTGATACGCCCTAACACCACATCAATCGCCAACATATCACCATTATCAGCGGTCAGTTTAATGCCCAGTGCGTCTTGTGCTTTGCCAATGCCCTGTAGTAACGAGGCGGCTTGCGTGCCTGCCACCGAGCCTGATTTAGCAACCAGCTGTAATTCACCCACTAAGGCAAATTGCTGTGCTGAGCTTAAGCCAATATTGGTTGCCGTTGCCCCAAGGTTGGCAAATGCGGCTTGCATTTCAGCACCGGTGGTTTTATATAGTTGTACCGCTGTCGCTGTTTGGCCTGCAATTTGATTTACCCAATTGGCCTTCCCCATTTTATTGGCGGTTTGCTCAAAAATACCGTACATGGTGCCCATGTAGCTGGTGATTGTTGACGCGTCCGCTTTGGTCGCCACAGCGAGCATGTTTGATGTTTTCGTAAACTCAGATAATTCATCACCATTTAAGCCCGCAATCGCAGACTGAATGTCATAAGCGCTTCGCACAAACTCTGCGGAGTTACCGCCAAATTGAAAGCCAAACTCATAGGAGGTTTTAGTCAGTTTTTGTAGCGCATCATCGGCAACACCCAATGATTGTACTTCACCCAATGCGGCCACATGATCAATGGCGGGATTTAAAGAACGAGCCAGCGCAAAACCGCCCGCGACAGCCGTTGTTGCACCGCGCATCATTTGATCTTGCGAAGCTCGTGCTTGGCTGCTCAGCTGGTTAATTTTAGCCATGACTTTATTAACCGGCCCAGTGACTTTATCAATGATGCCGATTGAATAAGTGAGCTTATCTAACTTGCTGAGGGTTGCCATTAATCGCCGCCTATTGCTGTACAAATACCGTTGTTTACGGCTATTGCTAAGTTCTCTTGTTCACTGGTGTATAAGTAAAGAGCCTGTGCCAAGCTTTCATCCGTTGGGGGGATCACGCCAAAGTATTTAGCGTGATACGCCAACAACTGATCAAGTCTGTTTTTGCCTATTTGCTTGGCTCGGCTTTCGATTTTTTTACTTTGAAATTAAACTCTGGTTGATACTCTTCAACCACCGCCCCCACTAAGAACAATGGCGCACCAGGCTCTTGCACTAACTCTTTAAGCTTCGCTACATGACTTTCAATGACGGTGTCTAACAAAAAGTTGGTTGCCGGTTGCACTTTGTTATTGGGCTGCGTTGCATTTAAATACTTGTTGTAGTCGTTAGCGTTAATGTTAAAGGTGATTTCACCTTTCGAAGTCTCAACGGTAATTTTCTTTTCAAACGCCATGATCAATACTCTCTTTAATATCTGCTTGGTCTAGCAGCGTGTAGGTAAAATAAGGGCCATACTTGGCAGCGGATTGCTCACACAAGGCAATGAACTCGTCAAAGTCATTTGGATTTGCAAACACCTGGCAACCGGCAGACCACTTATCAACTTGGGTTGATGTGGTTTTACTGTTTGCGCGGTGGCAGTTAATGCCAAAATAACCTTGCTGTAGTTGCGCCTCTGGTGTGACGTCCGTGTCTAACTCGGTGTCTTTATTGTTGTCACGCAAGACAACAACGGGTTTATGTTGTACAAGGGCGCGGTATTTGCCCTGGTGATAACCCAACGTCCATAAGCTTTTATGCTGTCCTGCAACTAGCACGGCAGTACCGTCTACGTTCATCGGGTGTTTACGCCAGTAAAGGCCTGCGTCTGTAGTGGCTTTAAACTGGTTTAATTGCCACTCACCACCTTGTTGATACAGCACACAAATCGCATCATTAAACGTATTGGCACGGGTGTTTGCATGGCGAATACCAATAATGTTTAGGTTTAATTCACCTTCAAACACACGGTAGCCACATGCTTGTAATGTATTAAGTAACGCTGTAACAGATAGATTGCGAATGGCTTTAGTCATTACAGATCTCTCACTTCATCAGCGGTTAGATACGGCACACCATTGATTTTGATAAAATCAGGACTCGTCACAGGGCACTTAATCGAGGTGACGTCTTCGTCGCCTCCTTCCGCTTTCAGATCAAGCAAGTCTTCTAGTTGCGGTAAACAACCAAATGCCTCAATATTCTTTTTCCCTGCTGATACCTCAGCATTGAATGCCACATCAAACGGCTCAATCCCCTTCCAGCTTCCCGCTTTTTCTGCTTGTGATTGCACAATTAGCCAGTTCTCATGATCAAGCTTTAGGGTTACTTCCGCTGACACTGGGCCATCAATGTAGCCTTTAGGCACACCACGCACGGTTTTAGGTTTTCGGCCATCGGTGATTTTTACCTGTGCTTCTATTACGTGCACCATTGACGAACCAATGAACACATCAAAATCTTTACCACCTAATACTTTTTGCATGTGCCTTACTCCTGATCTTGGCGGTCTAACATGATGCCGACGAGGATTTCACTTGGTGAATCATACGGCGTGATTTTCATCATTATTTGAATTTGCTTAGCGCTCAGCCATGTAATGCTAATGCTGTCTTCTTTCGGCGGTTCAATGAGACCTGGGAACTTATCTGCACCAATGTTCACTGACTTACTCATTTCGCGTAATGGTTTACTCATCACGCGCTTGCCAAATTCAGTGCCACTGGGGCTGTTGTTTAAGCGGCGGTTCTTAATGTTTTGAATCGCAATGATGCGAACAGCCCGCGCGGCCATATCAACAATGCGACCATTTTCAATTTGTTGAAAATCGCCACCTTCCGCATCAAGGGTGTTCACATCACCAAAGTACACACCATCAAAATCAGCATAAAACTGAGTGCAACTAAAGCGCTGTGCATCCAGTGCTGCCGTGGTTGCATTGGTGAGTGGTTTGCCTTCGGCATCTTCTGGTAGTGGCATCAAAGACATGGCACCCGTCAGTACACGCATTGGGCTATCTGCAATCGTGACTGAGCGTTTACACAAGCGCCCTGTTACCGCGCCGAGTTCATCACCAAATAGCAATGGCACCACCGCCACACGTGGGGCAACCACCCCATCTGTCAACGGTTGAAGCGCGGTTACTAAATCAGACCATGTTTGCTCTGCGGCAAGACCTGGCGCAGCAACAAGAATATGAACCCGTCTTGCAAGACTTGATAAGATTTCGAGGGCTTTAGCCTGGTAACTTTCAATGTCGGCTTTGCCTGTAACAGGCGTACAAATCACGATGATTTCAGGACTGACGTCTTGGTCCATCGCTTTATCAATGAGCGTCATAATGTTCGCACCAACAGCATGAGCAATGGCATAGCCACTGACCAAATCATCACCGTTACGCTGCCATGCTTTTACTTGTGTTTTTAATGGCGAATCGGCTTCACCAAATTCACTGTCAAAATCACTTTGTGCATTAATAGGTAGAATTTTGCCGTTACTCTCTGGCCCTTCGCCAATGAATAACACGCTGCGCTCCACTTCTTTCGTAGCGCCACTGCCTGTTTGTCTGGCTGCAACGGATACTTTACCTTGTGCCATGGTCGTTCCTTATTTGCTGCGCTACGCCACTTGCATAGCTTTGTTTAAAATAAAACTCTGCTGCTCTTTTTGCTCAGAGGCGGTCTGCCCTAAAAATGAGCGGGCAGGCAAATCAATCTGCCAACTGCTCTTACTTGAGCTGCCCTTTAATTCGCGCAGTAAAAACCCTGCTTGGTTTTTACTTAAATGCTCGGTTATCCAGATTATCGTAGGCCGTTTCGTGCCTTTACCTTTCCCCCGTGGGATTGTGTAACCCGCCGCAATTAATGCACGGGCGAGGTTTTTTGTTGCTGGCCCATCTTTAGTTTGATTGCCAGCACTTGATTGTTTTTCTACATCAAGGCTGACCCCTTCTTGATGGGCGCGGGCTATCTTTGCAGTGCGTGTGTGATTAAAGTACACACGGCCGCTATCAGGTCCGTACCGCACTTTCATGCGACGCTTAAGCTTGGTGAGCATTTTCTTTTTTCTGCCGTTTGCCCTGCCTTGCCAGCGCTTCCCCATCAAGTCTTGTTGTTCAGTGATCCGCGTTTTACTACTTCGGTTTGCCGCGCGAATTGCACCGCGTATTAAATTGCGGCGCTTGTTTGGGCTAAGGCGTAAAAACGCGAGCTGCTCTTTACTTTGCCCCTCGTCAAATTTGACGTTAAGCACGGCTTATTTGCCCTAGCAATGTAAACTCTTCAGCAATCCACACGCTTTGTTCACCAAAGTCATAACGTATGCCGTCTAATTCAAACGGGCCGTTCTCTGTTTGAACAAGCTCAATCTCTTCACATAGCTGTTCAATCATCAATTCAACTTCATTGCTGTTGTCATCATTCACATCAGCACTGAATTCAAGGTCGCGGCTGTCGTATTTACCGCCATTGTTTTGCAGCCAAAACGAGGCAAAGGCACAAATCAATGCTGCTGGCGCTGAGCACGGGTTTATACTGATCACCCCTGAGTAATAAAAACGTGCGGCTAATAACCCGTTTCCATTTATTGTTTTGCTACAGGGCTCAATGCGTCCGCCTTCAATCCAACTATCAAACTGGGTATCAAGGGCTAATTTGTGACCCTGATACACAGCGCTAACTAAATGCTGTTTAAGCATTGCTATTTTGCTTTGGCTCATAGCAATTCAACCGACAAGTTCACGCTGAGCGACTGCAATAAACGCAAAGCGTTAATACTCTCGCGTTGCCAATGTTCATGATTATCAACCGCTGATTGGCTCTGTGCTGTCGCGTTATCACGGTGTGTATTGCCAAGCTTTGATACCAGCAAATTTGCTTTGGCTTTGCTGTACACAGCATCACAGTAAAAAATCACTTGTTGCGCGTTAAGCGGTTCGCTATTGGTCAGTTGAACACCGTCTAGCTCTTGGTTTATTTCTGCTTGAGCACGGGTGAGTTTTTCAACGAGCAGATCAGGTTTATTCGCGTACTCGCTGGCAACCGCGTAATGCTCAATAAAGTGAGCCGTGCCGAGTGCTGGATAATAGCCATTGCCTGGCACTTCAACATTGACGCTTTGTAAATCTGCCTGTGGCATACCGCTTAAATTCATCACACACCTTTCACTAGACCATTCACATGACAATTAAATTGGGTGTGGGCGCCACTTAGTCACATGCGTTAAGCAAGCAATGCAAACGCTGTGCTAAGTTGCCCACCGGCGATGGAGCTAGTCAGCGTCTGCCGCTTTTTCTGGCTCGCTTTGTTTTAGTAACTTTTGCAGATCTTTTAATAGCCCCTTTACACCTGCACCATCGTTAATGGCGAGGGCCTGCTCAGCAAAAATCGCAGCAAAGCCGTAATTGTGTAATGACGCATCGACCTTAGCGGTGATGGCGTAGAGCTTGCCGCCCACGACTTCTAAACCTGTCCAGTTTTGGTTTTTCACGATCTTGATTAAGCGATGCAGTACAAAACTGATTTCAAATAACCCATCATGTTTTGATTCTGATAAGTAAAAGTTGGCATCGTCGTACAACTGATCGATAACGAACGCAGGCCAATGTTTGGTATTAAACACCGTGGGTAATGGCTGCTTTTGTTCAACCATCAATGGCAATAGCCCTAGCACTGCATCCCAGCGTTTTAAATCTACTAGCCAAATAAATACCCATGCCAACACGGTGTTGGGGTGGTTTTGGCCGCTTAGGCGATAGCGGTTGATATAGCCTAGATAGTCATTACGCTTTAGGGCTTCTGACTTATAACTGGCTTTATCTGCAATATCGCTAAATGTTTTTAGTTGAGCTAAGTCAGACTCGATGGCCGCTACAAAAAACGGGTACTCTTTTTGCTCATTGTCGGTTACTGGCGTATTAGCTTGAACGGCTTCAACCGCTGCTGTTGGCGCCTTTGTGTCAGTGCTATTTGGTACGCTGTTTGCTGTTTTGGCTAATGATTTTTTAACTAAGCTCATTTAAAAACACTCTACTAGTTGGTTAAAAAGAGCCGCCCTGAAACTTGGAAAAAAGGGCGGCAATTGCTGCTGTTAGTAAACTAAACCCAGCCGTCACCTGCTTGATTTGGTAACTTCACATTGGCTGATTCAAAGTAAATCGCTTTTTCTAAGTCTTCGACGTAGTAGCAATCGTTACGTGACAGATAGTCTTCAACACGTTTTTTCTTCGCGTTATTTTCAACGCTCGTACGGGTTGAACCTGTTTGCACGTAATGACTTAGGTTGTCAAAGCTGGTGACTAAGATGCCGCGTGCGGGGAAAAAAGGAATTTTGTAACTCGCCAAGCCCCCATAGGTTTCAATGACCTGTTGAAGCTCAATTTTTGTCTTTTCGCTTGGTGTGTGTGCTTGTTTGGCGTACAGCTTATTTTTATCGTGTGCGAGTAGTTCATCACCGATAATCGCCACCATGTTGGCACGTTTATGCTCTGGAATACCTTGCAATGCGTCATGCACTGCTTGATCGAGGTTTTCATAGTCGCCGCCTGCACCAATACGGATTTCATTCACTGTTACACCTTCGGTCACAACACGCTCTGGTGCATCACGACGAAGTAATTGCAACCAACCAATGTTGACGTCATTCATCATTGGGTATGCCACAATATCCGTGGTATCAGCGGCATGCGTACCATTCCAACCGATTTTGATGATATCCAGTGCAATCGCCTGGCGAACGTGGTTACGGTAGCGTTCATGGAAATCAGGGAACTTCGACCACTGATCCATTTTCACCCATGTGATATGAATGTCACATTCAGTTGGGTAACAGCGATATTCGCGTTTATCGAGCTTCGATACATCGCGGGTTTTACGCTCTTTGGTGTCGTCGGTTTCAACACCAGCACGACCCGTCACACCACCGTCAACACTCATGATCACCGATTGACCGACTAGGTCATCAACCGGTGCGGTATTAATCATCTGTAAGAATTCAGACGATTCATACACTGCGTCATAAAGGCGTTGCTCTACAGTTGGCTCAACGTTAAATTGCTCTGACATTGATGCCACGCCATAGTTAACGGCCATGCCTGCCATAATGGCAACAAATAATTCTCTGGTTCTTGTCTTCATGTTCTTTCCTGCGTTTAAATTGGTTACGTTCAATCCGTGTGATTACAGCAACTGGCTGTATTTACCTTCGTCGCCTTCGGGTTCATCGTCGGCGTCGGTGGTATTACCCGCAGGTGCGTTTACTGCTTTTTCAAACTTGTCTGTCAGTTCTGTAAGCAGTTTTTTCGTTGTGGATAGCTCTTCTTTTAGCTCAGCTACTTGAGTGCTTTCGCCATCTTCAGGCGGTGTTTCTTCGCCTTCCACTTTGGTGGTTGAGAATGAATCAAGCTTTGTTGAAAAGCCGTCTAGCTTTTGGCTGAATTCGGCAAGCGGTGTGCCCAGTGCATCTTTTAATGCGGTGGCTAAGTCTTCTGGTTTCATATCGGGTTCTTCCTGATTGAATGAAAATAGTCGTTTAAAAAAGGGTTTTTTAGTGGGTTCATCATCGACGGGTTCGCATGCCCCTAACTCGACTTTTAATAAGGCGACGTCCTTGTCGTCTGACTTACTCTTACTGCTAAAGTTAATACGGTCTGTGTAGCAACTCGCTGGGTAATCGGTGACAGCAAGGCCTGTTAGGTAGGTTTTGCCCGAGCCCATAAAGTCACGGTTTATTTCAATGCTGAAGTACACCGCTTGATCGGCTTTGTTTAGCTCAACAAAGCTTTGATTTGGTGCAAGCACCGCATATAAGCACACCACACCTTCTTCGTTTTCGTATGCTTCAACGCTCAACACATCGCCCAACATGCCTGCTATATCAACGTTGTGTAGGTTTTTAGCTGCCCAGCCCGACCAATTGAATTCATGATCAAGGTTGATACGTGCGCCATATTTGCGCGGGTTGTAGGTTTCTACAATGTCGGCTACGTCTTGCTCTGTGATTTCACGACCATCAACTGTCATGCCTACCGCAGCAATGGAAAGTGGTTTTGTACGTAGTTGACCTGGCATAAATAAAACCTTTGTTGGTTGAGCGTTTTGCTTTAAAGTTGCTTGCAGTTTGCACCCTCTTTTTACACCTTTCCAACGGTTTAACTTTTTGAAATTCCTATATTTAGCTTTTAGGAATTGATAGGTTTTTAACTGACAGATCACACGCTTTATAACGAATACACTGCCGCTATGGATTATTAAACGCGGTGCATTATGAAGGCGAACTACGGACCAGAAATACGCAAAAAAGCACAAGACTTGTATGTGGTTGAAGGTTACACGGTGGATGAAATTGCCGACCTGGATGACATGCCAAGTGCGCGTAGTGTTCGCCGCTGGGCTGAGGCGGGCAAATGGGAGGACATGTGTCCAAGCTATAACGCTGAAATGGCCTTTAGCAAGCGCATAAACCTGCTGGCTGATAAAGACAACAAAACCGAAGCGGACTACAAAGAGCTCGACTTTTGCACGCGCCAATTATGCGCACTGAATAAAAGTAAACTTGCCCCTGCCCCTAAGCAACGTGCCATTAATGATGATGCGCCAAACCAACAAAGTAATGGCAGCAATAAAAAGTCGAAAAAGAAAAACGATTGCTCTGGCATTACCGTTGACATGCTTAATGAGCTTAAAGACAAACTACTTTACCCACACCAAAAGCATTGGTTTGAGAATCAAGATCACCGCAGCCGATTCATATTAAAGCCACGCCAAATTGGGGCAACCTTCTACTTTGCCTTTGAAGCATTTTACGATGCAGTGGTTAACGGCCGGAACAAGATTTTTATATCAGCGAGCCGCGACCAAGCCGAAGTATTTAAAGCAAATATTGTCGCGCTAGTACGTGAACACTTTAATATTGAATTAACCGGCTCACCAATGGTGTTAAACCTTAAAGGTGGTAAAACGGTTAAGCTTATTTTTAAATCGACCAACGCACGAACGGCACAATCGGAAAGCGGCGACTTATACATCGATGAAGTATTTTGGATACCAAAATACAAAACATTACGCGGCCTTGCACAAGCCATGGCCACGCACAAGCATTTACGTATTACCTATTTTAGTACGCCTTCAGTTACCAGCCATGAAGCGTATGATCATTGGAATGGTAAGTGGTACCGCAAAACAAAAGCCTGTAACGATCCTGAATTTGAAATTGATGTAAGCCACACAGCGCTGAAAGATGGCATGTTGTGTGACGACGGTATTTGGCGCCAAATGCTCACTGTACATGATGTGGTTAATTCAGGCTTTGACCGCATTGATATTGGCGTACTTGAAAACGAATACAGCACAGACGAGTTTAATAACTTGTTTATGTGTAAGTTTATTGATGATGCACACAGCGCCTTTAACCTGAACCAAATCATGGCGTGTGTGGTTGATTCAACTAAATGGGATGACTTCAATTTAGAATGGGAGCGCCCTTTTGCGTTAAAACCGGTGGTGATTGGTTTTGACCCCGCCCGCTTTGGTGATAAAGCCAGTGTGGCAGTATTAAGCTGCCCAATGAAACCAGGTGAAAAGTTCCGCCTGCTTGAAGCAATCGATTTAAGCGGTAATGACTTTGAAGCCATGGCCGCAGAGATAAAGTTACTCACTGAAAAATACAACGTACAACATATTGGCGTTGATACCACTGGGATTGGTTATGGCGTGTGGGAAATGATCACTAAGTTTTTCCCGAACGCTGAGCCTATTCATTACAACCCAATAATCAAGAACCAGCTGGTTATTAAAGCCATTAACGTGATTAAAAACCGCCGCTTTGAGTTTGACCAAGACGCGGTAAACATTGCCAGCTCATTTATTAATATTCGCCGTAAAGTGTCTGGCGACCAGATCACGTATGCCACCAACCGCACAGCCACCACAGGCCATGCCGATATTGCTTGGGCAATTATGCATGCTATGAAATTTGAACCATTGGACGGCAATGCCCACAGCCGCCAAACCTCTGTAGGAATTGCAGCTTAATGAGTAAACCACGATTACAAGTCAGTAACGGCCAATTGCCGAACTACAGCCAACGAACAGCCGTAACCGATACCTTTAGTTTTGGCGACCCTGAGCCGTGCTTAGATAATCGACTCACTGATTACATTGGTGTGTTTAGTGATAGCAACGGTATTTATGCACCGCCTATTAGTTTGCAAGGTTTGGTGAAACTGCTCAGAGTGAATGCTCAGCATGGGCCCATACTCTACTTTAAGCGCAACATGATCTTAAAGTGGTATAAACCAAACCCATTGTTGAGCCACCAAGCACTAAGCAAATTTGCGTTTGATTTACTTTGGAGTGGTAACGCCTACTTGCAGATTATTCGTAATGCGTTTGGGCAAGTGATTAGGCTGCGCCATTTACCCGCATTGACGATGCGTTATACCAAGACGCGTGGTGTCTACGCCCAGCTTAGCAACCGCACTCACCAACCTATTTATTTCAAGGCTGGCGAAGTCATTCACGTAAAAGAGTACGACCCTGCGCAAGGTATTTATGGCATTCCGCAATATTATGGCGGTATTCAGTCTGCACTACTCAATGAAGATGCCACTTTATTTAGGCGCCGTTATTACAAAAACGGTGCGCACATGGGCTTTATCTTCTCCATGGCAGATCCAAACTTAAGTGAAAAAGACGAAGCTGCACTAAAAGAAGCGATTCGAAATTCAAAAGGCGTGGGTAACTTTCAAAGCCTGTATTTTAATTTCCGCAGCAACAAAGCCGATGCTGAAAAGGCGATAAAGATAACGCCTGTCGGTGATATATCCACTAAAGACGAATTTGAGCGCATCAAAAAAATAACCCTAAACGACATGCTCAGCATGCACCGCGCACAAGAAGCACTCAGCGGGCAATCATCTGGTGATAGCCCTGGCTTTGGTGATTTAGACAAAATCACCCGCGCTTATTACAACAATGAAGTGGTACCGCTTCAGCAAGACGTACTGGGTATTAATAACTACTTACCCGCTGCACAGCATATTGAATTTAAAGAGCCTGAGTATTCAGACTTAAACCCAACAACAAAGGAAAGCGCATGAGCTGGTTAGACATCATTGAATTTATTAAACAATGGGGGCGATTATTTATGTTGAGTTTCTTAGCAGCCACTATCCAAATGTATTTAAGCAAACGACAGTTCACGTTTTTTCATTACCTAATGAGCGTACTGATTGCGATATTTGCAGCTTACTTAGCCGCTATGTTTTGTGAGTGGCGTGGTTTTGATGAAAGTTTAAAAACGGGTGTGATAGGTGTTACAGCCTATGCCGCACCGCACTTGCTTGAGGGTTTAGACAAGATGATCAAGTCATTCAGTAAAGACCCAAAAGCCTTTATTAAATTAATCAGGGGGAGTAAATAATGGGCTGGTTGAAGACACTCATTTCATTTATTACGGACCCAATAGCCGATTTAACCGGCGGTTATGTTGAGCGTAAACGTATTGCGGCTGAAATGGCCGCAGACGTTGCACGTGCTGAAAACAATTTTAAAATTGCCCAGTTTGAAGCAAAGGCAAAGCGCTGTATGCAAGCAGAGCAAAACGACGCTGACTATGACTTACTTGTGCTTAAGAACCGCGACAAAACCATAATGGATGAAGTGATTATTTTATTCTTTTTGGGGTTGTTCATCTGTCACTTTATACCTACTATGCAGCCGTACATGGCTGAAGGCTGGAAAGCGATGGGCTATAAGGGTGCTCCCTGGTACTTTGAGTTTGTGATTGTGGGGATTGCCGTTTCAACGCTTGGGTTAATGCGATTATTTAGGGCATTTTGGCGAAGCAGAGACAATAAAAAAAGCGCTAGTTAGGAGCTAGCGCAAATTAAGATTATCTGATTAAGCCCTATAAGTCTCTATGAATAGAGCTTAATCAAATCTCACAATTATAAATGTTGCTGAAAAAATCATTTTCGAAAGGGTATTCCGTGACCTCTTCGTGTCCACTTTTTAAGTAACATATTAGCTACTTTCTTCTATATTAAAGGGTATTTTATAAATACTCTTTGCTATAAGGAAGAATGCTAAAGATGCAAGCCAAATCATAAAATATGAAAACTGATTGCTTAATGTGATTAACATTGAGAACTCACCACCGTATACTTGCCCAGAAGTAAGGAACGCTATAGTTATACCTTTGTAAAGCAGAACAGCCGAAGTTAATATTAAAAATATAATTGAAGTTTTATATAATAGAGATTTTATCTGACATTGTTTTTCCTAAATACGCAAGCTATATGCTTAAATGGGTTTAGCATAGATAGTAATCAGGAGGTCTTCGCTAATAGCTACCTGCCTAATGAAGTCCTAAATAATTTGCTAAAATATGTACTTCTAAATATTATCCTTGTTTATTTTCTTTGCTGTAACTATCAAACTTGCAGTAAAACTGTAACCATATCCATAGCCATACCCGCCATAACCGTGATTATCTCTTCCCCCAGAAGACACATCGTATTTATAAGCATAAGTACCAGAAGTTATTGGTGTCACTGAGACTACTTCATAACCTTCATTATTTAATTTACCGACCTCATACTCTAAATCATTTGCAAGCCTTACTGTATCTATAAATGACTCTGACCAACCAGTTTGAACTCTTTTTATCTCTTTTCGGGTTATTTCTTTTTCGCCACCAAATAATGTTTTTTTGGTTTCTCCGGTTCCGACTTTGACTTTTTTGTTTTCGAATATTGGCTCAAAGTACGCAGGTACATGTATTACTTTATTCACTTTAACTTCCATGCATTAAATTAATATCTTTTCACTATAACAACATAGAGTGCTAATCCTATAGCACTAAATTATTATTTAACTATTCTCTCCAATCAAGCTCTTTTATTTTCTCAACTTTTCCGGCAACAGTTTCTAGCCGTTTAAGTGCCCTTGTTAAATTGGGCCCAGGCACACCATTAAGCGTTGCTGCATTGGTCTTGCTGATACCACGAACCAAGTAATCACTTAGCGCTGCTTTTATATCTTCGCTTGTGCTTTTACCAAACGATAAAAGTGCATCTAACCGCTCTTGGCTTTGCGAGCCTTTATGTAGATATTTCATTATTTATTTATCACTTAAATGATAATTAATTAATGATATTTCAATATTGGGTAAATCGCCACCTTTTTGATCCTTTCATTGTCACTTTATGTCAAACATTGTCACTGTTTTGACATTCAGATCCTTTCCAAACTCTTTTTAGATCCTTTTGCTACAAGGGCTAGCTTAAAATGCTATGTCGCTGTGGTTGTCAATTTGACGCATTTTTTGCACGAAAGCGGAAGGCGAGGAGGAGTGAATTTTTCAGCCTTTGAGTTCTCTGCTAGTAGTGGGATGGTTATTTGTCAGACAAACGAACACTGTATATAATCACAGTTATTGTTTTGTTAATTTATATTGGTGTGGCTATGCGGGTAACGTGTCCGAACTGTGGAAGTAAAGCGTCTATTTCATCAAGAGAAAATCAATCAACCCATGTAGCTGATCTATACATTTCATGTACTGACGTTAAAAACTGTGGGGCAACGTTTGTTAGTACACTAGCATTTAAGCACTACCTAAACCCACCACGCCAAACAACGGCAGAACTTGCCGCATCGCTACTCAAAAACTTACCTCGAGAACAACAATTAGAATTAATGGGTTTATAGCACTCGTTATTCAACGGCTAATAATGCAGCCATAATGGTTTGCCTTTCAGCTCGCGGGAGTGCTTCATAATTCTTAGCCCAACGTTGAGCTTTTCTTTTTATCCGCTGACGATCAGTAAAGTTCTCACCCGCAAAAGTGTGATAATGCACATCACCTGGTTGATAATTAAGCCAGATTGTTTCGGTTCGAACGCCGCCACGGGTCATTGCTTGAAAGTCTTTACGCCACCAATCTTTTAGCATTTCGTTGTATAACGGATTGTCATAGCCAGAAATAATAATTTTAACGTCTTCGTGGTTATGTTTTTTTGCAGCTAGTAGCAAACGTTTGTGATCGGCTTCTGTCATTTCATGCTGATAACGTGCATTGCTTGTTCTTGTTTCTGGCATGTATGGCGGATCAAGATAAAGCTGGGTTTTACAAAATGGTTTAAAATTTTCTAGCCACTCAATAGCACAACCACAAATTTTGTTTTCTGGTACCACATAGCTAAATTTATCTAGCATGGTTTGTGACTTATCAATAACCACATTGTGCTTAGCCGGTGCTTTCTTTTTAAATACTACGCCAGTGCCCAAGAACAGCTCACCGTAAAAGTCATGAGGGGCCATTACATTAATAATGGCCTGATAAACTCCACTGCCACCTTTTGCACCTAAATAGCTTTCGTGTTCTGATTGATTCATTATTTTTATTTCCAGCAGCTGGCATAGCTGCATTTATCTAGTGTGGCCAATACAGTTAAATTTAACTATGTTTGCAGTCGACTATAGCCAGGCTTAACTATGGCACCAGGTATAAACTGATTTCTGGTACCACATAGTTAAATTTGTCTGTACTCGAGCGATAGTACTTCATAGTTAAAAATGGCTGTGCTGCAGCTACTTGTTTAATACTTTACCCATTGAGACTAAAAAGCACTTTTTAGCCACTTGGTTTTCAATATGTGTAGCGGCCGTTTTTAAAATACATGCAGCTTCTGGCCCTTCAACTCCACGACCTTCAAGGTATTCAATTACGTCAGATACGACTGATAGCTCTTGTACTGTGGTCAATGATTTATTTTGCATTTTGATTCTCACTTTCTTTAGGTTTAACAACTGAGTGATATACCCAGTTGCGGCGTTTAACGCTTGGTTTCATTATGCTGCCACCTCTGCAACTTGTTGCTTACCTAGGTTAGCTTCAACTAATGCTTGTGCTATAGGTGGGCATACAGCATTGCCGCATCGAGCAACTTGGTTTTTTTTGGTGTTCTTTTTACCTTTAGAATCAAATGCTATTTGATAGTCATCAGGAAAACCCATTGCTGCAAATAGTTCGTGTGGTTCAAGCATACGCATACCAATATCAACGATTTGATATACTTCGCCTTTTACTGTCACTAAGCCAAAACGGTCTTTTGTAGTAACAGTTCCTAGTGGCTTGTCCATGGCCTGCGCATCTGACGTGCCATAGTATTTAATTAAGAATGCTTGAACCTCCCCCAAATGATTACCACCCGCCGATATCGTATGTAGCGGCTCATTTGTAGCGTGGCCCACATTATCACCGCGCAATTTAATCATATGGCTTGTCACTAATGAGTTATGATCTGTCGTTGTAACGGTATGTAATGGGTCTTTAATATCTGAGCCAGTTACACCTGTATAGTGTTTGGCTATATGTGCTGAGACTAAAGCGAAATGACCACCTTTTACCTGAGCACAAATAGTTCTTAGCGGTTCATCAGCTGGCATATTCCGCTGATTAGACGCATTAGCATGTTCTGTAATAAATGGTACAGCCTTATTTTGATCAACAATAAATGGGGTTTTTGCCTCTACAATAAATCGCTGAATACCTTTTGCTATTCTTGCCATTGTTGCACTAGCTAATGGTTTTTTTCGGTTAAAAATAGACTTTACTGGTATTGACCAGTCTATTATATCTGCTGCGGTTTGGTATGGTTTAAGCCCAGCTCCCTCTGGGCCATGAGTTGGCTCAGGCCAAACAATAGGTGCATTATCCTTACGGCCAACTAAAAACAAGCGCTTTCTAATTGTTGGTGCTCCAAAGTCACAAGCTGACAGTATTTTATGATCAATGTCATACCCTAAGCCTTTTTCAAGCTTGTGGTATGGGAAATCATCGCCAAGTGCTTCTTTAATTTCAGTCCATGCTGGGTGATCTAACTTTAAGCCGGTTGTCATACATTTTATAAATGCTTCAAATGTTTTGCCTTTACGCTCTTTGCATGGTTTAAAAACACCTGGTGATTCTTCTACTACTGGGCCCCAAGTTAGAAATTCTTCAACATTTTCTAGCATAAAAATCCGCACAGGCACTAAAGCAGCCCAACGAACCACAACCCATGCAAGCCCACGAATTGCCTTTTCTACAGGTTTAGAACCTTTAGCTTTACTAAAATGTTTGCAATCAGGACTAAACCACGCCAAACCTACAGGACGGCCTGCACATGCTTCAACTGGGTCTACATCCCAAACAGATTCACAATAATGCTTTGTTTCTGGGTGATTTACTTTGTGCATATCAATTGCTTCTGGGTCGTGATTGATTGCAATATCAACCTTGCGATTTAAACCTAGCTCCATACCAGTTGATGCACCGCCACCACCCGCAAAATTATCAACAACAATTTCATTTTTATAGAGCATTGGTATTCTCCTGGTACTTATTTTCAAATTCTTTTAATGTTTGCTTTAGTTCCCTATCAAGCGTTAATAGCTGCCTTGGGTGTAGATTTTCGTCTTGAACGAAAGTTATGTGTTTAAACCTAAACGAACTGCCATGCAGCACACCGCATTCAGCTCTCATTGCAAGGTAAAAGTCCGTACCGCAATAAATCTTGTTTGGGTGTATATCGGATTGATTATTTTCAGGCATGACAACTCCCCCCTGCTAATAAAGCAGGACGCTTAAACAACAGTGCTTTATTTTGTAGCTGATCGATACTCACTCTGCGGCCATCTATGGCAATTACTTTTATAGCATCAACTCCTAATCGTGTTTCACTCACAGTGGTGTAACGGGTATCACGCTTTATATTTTTTAAGCAACGAGTACCGTGCTTTACCGATTCACCAAAAGCATGGCCTAGTGTTCTAGCTGTATAAAACAGCCCTGTTTCGAGCATTTTCTCTGCTGCTGTATGGGTATTCATAATTACTCCTAAAGTAGCTAGTTAAAGGTACAGATAAACTTATCTGTACCCGCGGATTAACTAATCCGCGGGTACAGTTACGCCATTAAATCTAATGCCCACCAGTCATTGTCACTGACTGCTGTTGCTTCACCAGCTAGAACGAGCCTAGCTAAATCAAGATCACCAATTACATCTGCATGACCATATTTAAATTGGGTGCTTGATGGCTTAGTTCTGCCATCGAATTTTGCGTATGAGGTCGCTAAGTCGTAGAGCTCACGCGCATATTGATAATGTTTTTCGGTTGGGGTTGTGTTGCCAGCTGGGCGCTGCTTATTAAGATCTAGTTTTTCAAAGCTATGCAGCTCATGCCCTTGCATGTAATAAACACGGTTACCAATCACCACATTGCCGCCGTCCTTAAGCTGTTTTACATGCTCTGGTGCAAAGTCATATATGCTGGCTTTTGAAGGTTCTGAGTGTTGATCGCCTGCTAATTTCTGCTGTTTTTGCATTTCTGTATGCGCGAGCGAGTCAATCGCTTGCTTGCGATATTCAATTAACTGCTTTTCTTCATCTAATACGAGTAAATTACCGTCTCGTATTAGGTAAATTTGGCCGTTTCGCCTGATCCTTTTACCCGCCACTAGATCCTTTTTAACCTTAGCGATCTGTTTTTTGGTAAAACCGATCATATCTAGTAATAATTCGTCTCTATCACCCACGGTGCAAGGCGTACAATTATTCCCACTAGACCAAGATAGGTCGGCTGCGCCGACGTTGTTAGCATCCTGCCCGCCATTTACAGCGGTGTTGTCGTTAGCTGCGGCAGTACCAATAATTTGTTTTTGCCAGGTGTGAACACGGGTAATCAAAGTGCAAGGTTCGTGAAGGTCTTCAATGCCTTTAATGCGCTTTACGCATTCAGCATATTGATTGCCATATTCGGTATATTCATAAACAGGCTTGAAACGCGCATTTCGGCCAATGCCAAAGCCACCCATTAAAGTAACAAAAGTTTTAAAGCTGCCCTCGTCCGCAGCTTTGCGGATTTGCTCAAGCTCTTCATTACCTTGTATTGCTTCACGCACACGGCGCAGCTCACGCCAAATGGTAATTGCGGGTGACTTTTGAAATTGGAATTGACGAATGCCCCATGTGCTTGCCCATGCTTTAACAGGGTTAACAAGGGCTGACTGGGTAAACTTCTCGCCTGTTTCTGCATCGTATTCGTTGGCAAGACCAAAGCCGTCTATATTCTTACTGACGTACTTAGCAATATATGCTGCTGCACCGCCAATTCGTTTACCATCTTTGCCGATTTTTGCAGGCTCCATTTTCATGGCGGTATAACGTGGGCTACTTGGGAAATAGTTTTTAACCGGCTCTTTGGTGTAGATACCTTTTGATTTATTTAGGCCCCAAATTTTACGGTTATGCTTGTACTTCCTGCGGTAATGCTTACGGTTTTTAAAGCGCTGAAAAAATACCTCACGATCATCGCGGGTAAAATATCGGCGTAAAAGGTGGTTAACTTTGTCGTAGTATCTGGCGGGCATCCATAAAAGCATGTGCCAGTGGGTGCAACCATCAGCATGAGGTTCGGCTACGCGCACCCCAAAATACGGGATTTCTAGACGATCTAATTTAGCCCTTGCTTGTGAATACAGCTTGTTTAAATAATTGCTTGCATCTTTGGGGGTTGAGCCATCCCATTTTGGTGAATTAGCATGAAAACGACTAGGTGCAGTAATATTGTAAAAACCGCCTACATAGCCCATTTCGTCGGCTAGTTCTTCTGTTTCACGTATGCGTAGCATTAACTCATTACGCATGTTTTCAGGGTTAGCAATACCTGCTTCAACCGCTTTCATTAGCGATATAACATCGCTTTGTTCGTTAACTAATTCAAGGCTTTCAAGGTATCTTTTGCCACGTTCACGATCAGCTTTATATTCATTAAGCGCTTGGTGTGAGCAATAAGCGTTAATGCCTTTTCGTACTGTTTTAGTGCCTTTCTTTTTGTCGTATTTTGCAAACAAGTCTTTGCCAACTTCACCTGTTGCTATTTCTAAATGCTCAAGGTAACGGCGGCGAATATTTTTTAATTTACGTCCCCACCATTTGTAACATTGCGCTTTTAACAAACTTACTTCTGCATCTGGCTCTGTTAAGTAAATGCCTTTTTCAGCAGCAAAAAGAGTCACACCAAAGTTTTCAGCATACTGGCTGATCACATCAAACTTATCTAACGCGCCCCAGCTTGGGTTCTCTATGCCTAAGTCGTTAAGTATTTCGGTTACTTCACGGGCCAGCACTTCAGCATGTTTTTTGGTTTTGTCTACATTCGCTAAAATATGCCAAGGTAAAGGCATGCTGTCGGTTATTTGTTTAAGAATGGTAAGGCGAGGCTTAAGCGTTTTAATAGTACGTAATAGCCACTGGTTAGCATTACGATGATCACGAATGCTCTCGAATATATTCGTATCTGTTGGCTTTTTAGTTGTGCCATCAAATTTGTATAACTCAGCTGATTGCAAAGCAATTCTATCGGTGTATTGCTCTGTGTTTTCATTGCGCTTTTGTTTATAGCGCTTAATGCTTGGTTCGTACTTATCTATAAATCGTTTAGCCACGCGCATTTGTAATGGCTTTGGTACTTTGCTTAAGCATTTATATACAAATTCTTTTTCTGCAGTATCGTCGATTGCATCTATGATCGAGCGCACAGAGCTTGTTACATCACCACCTACCAACTTTTGTAAAAATGCAGTTTCATCACTAGATGGTTGTATCTTTTTTTGTGCTAATACTTCACGCTGCTTTTCTGTAAAGCTAAGTGTTTCGGCTGTTCTACGCACAAAGCTAGCTTGAATACTCGCTTTGCGATTAGAGCTAATAAGGTCACGCACAATGTAATTATGGTGATTATTGTTATGCACTTTTTTAAGTGCTGACTTGGCAGGTTTGCTTAATTTAAAAAAGCTTACATCAATGCGATATTCTGCATTTTTAAGCACATCATAAAACCAAGCGTTTGCTTCATCGCTTGGGTTTATGGGCTCGTCTTTATACCAAACATCATTATGCGTCTGTACTTTAGCTAAATATTGCTTAGCCATCTTGTACTGCATGTAAGGAGTAAAACGGCTTAAGCCGCTTAGTAAGTTTTCTTTATGCTCAACGTTATCAACGGTTTCAACCATAGTTGAAACCGCTGTAATAACGTCGAAGCTTAAAGTAGGCCATAAGCTCATTGTTAATTAAGCTCGATTTCAATTAAGTCAAAATCGGCACCGCGCTGAACTGCGTCGAGTGTTTCGCTTAGGCGGTCGTAAAAGGGGGCGTATTCAATGTGGTCATTTGCAATTAATTGCACTACTGGCATTAGGTCAGTAAGGCAGTTTTCACACTCCATGAGCATGGCAACCGTTGGACGCTTAGCTAAGTTTTTAATAGTAAAATTGGCTTGGTCTAAAACGTGTTCAACAATGTTTTTAAGTAATTGCTGATTTTTAGATAGATCTTGGTCTTTGATAGAAGTCATTTCATTAGTCCTTTAGGATTTGAATTTGGTTAAATTACGAATATTTCTGCTGCGGCTGGGTAGCCTTTACAAAATACAAAGTGGGCGTATTCGGTAGAGTCTGTTTGACTTGGTTTTTCAGGATTGAAACCTGGTCGTTTACTATGAACATAAACGGCCGCAAGCGGTAAGCGTTGCCACATGGGTTTACGCTTTTGGCTACCAAGCCAATTTAAGCGTTGCAGCATAATTACTAAGCCGTGATCATCAACCATATCAAGGGCTTTTTCTGTAAATTCTTGCGCTAACTTAAATGGTGGGTTGGTGATGATCATGTTGAATGTTGGCAAAAATGCACTTGGTGTTGTTAAAAAATCACGGCCTCTAATCTCTGCGCGTGAATCTTCACGAATGTCCCAGCTTTCAACACTAAAGCCGTGCTGTTCTAATACCGTTGGGTAACTCATTGGGTATTGTTCACAACCGCCTGCACTTGGATCTAATACTCTTGGGTATTCATCTGGTGAACAAAGCAAAATATTATTTTCAGCAAAGGCCGCTAGAAAATCTTCAATTAGCCAATGTGGTGTTACATAGTAATCATCCGCATTGCGCACAGTTCCGCGATTTGTTGA
>NZ_JAOCZL010000025.1:207839-209482 GCF_041414825.1 Pseudoalteromonas sp. 68 DY56-GL68 | reverse complement strand
TTAGGCATTAAAAAAGGCCGCCTAGGCGACCTTTTTATAAGCTGTGAAGCTCTATCTGTTGATATTACTCAACGATAGTTGCTACAACACCAGCACCAACTGTACGGCCACCTTCACGGATAGCGAAGCGTAAACCTTCGTCCATCGCGATTGGAGCGATTAGTTCTACAGTCATCTTGATGTTGTCACCAGGCATTACCATTTCAACGCCGTCTGGTAACTGTACGTCACCTGTTACGTCAGTTGTACGGAAGTAGAACTGTGGACGGTAACCTTTGAAGAATGGCGTGTGACGACCACCTTCATCTTTAGAAAGTACGTATACTTCTGAAGTGAACTTCGTGTGTGGAGTGATTGAACCAGGCTTAGCTAGTACTTGACCACGTTCAACGTCTTCACGCTTAGTACCACGTAGAAGTGCACCGATGTTCTCACCCGCACGACCTTCGTCTAGAAGCTTACGGAACATCTCAACACCTGTACACGTTGTCTTCGTAGTTTCTTTGATACCTACGATTTCAACTTCGTCATTCACGTTGATGATACCAGCTTCAACACGGCCAGTTACAACTGTACCACGGCCTTGGATTGAGAATACGTCTTCGATAGGCATGATGAATGGCTTATCGATGTCACGCTCTGGCTCTGGGATGTAAGAATCTAGTGCTTCTGCAAGCTCAACGATTTTGTCTTCCCACTCTTTCTCACCTTCTAACGCTTTAAGCGCAGAACCTTGGATTAGAGGTAGGTCATCACCTGGGAAGTCGTACTCAGAAAGAAGTTCACGAACTTCCATCTCAACTAGCTCA
Organism: Pseudoalteromonas sp. 68 DY56-GL68; assembly: GCF_041414825.1. Classification (NCBI taxonomy): domain Bacteria; kingdom Pseudomonadati; phylum Pseudomonadota; class Gammaproteobacteria; order Alteromonadales; family Pseudoalteromonadaceae; genus Pseudoalteromonas; species Pseudoalteromonas sp. 68 DY56-GL68. The sequence continues at coordinate 208,673 of NZ_JAOCZL010000025.1, read as the reverse complement.
AGTAGCTCTTCGTCGTCAACCATGTCACATTTGTTCATGAATACGATGATGTAAGGTACACCAACCTGACGAGAAAGTAGGATGTGCTCACGAGTTTGTGGCATAGGACCGTCAGTCGCAGCAACTACTAGGATTGCGCCGTCCATTTGAGCAGCACCAGTGATCATGTTTTTAACATAATCGGCGTGTCCTGGACAGTCTACGTGTGCGTAGTGACGAGTTGGTGTATCGTACTCAACGTGTGAAGTTGAGATTGTGATACCACGCTCACGCTCTTCTGGAGCGTTATCGATTGATGCGAAGTCTTTCGCTACACCACCGTATACTTTTGCAAGTACGTTAGTGATTGCTGCAGTTAGGGTAGTTTTACCGTGGTCAACGTGGCCGATTGTACCTACGTTTACGTGCGGTTTTACGCGTTCAAACTTTTCTTTTGCCATGACGGAACCTATCAGTTTTGTGTATCTAGATTACATATGAAAATAATCCACCGAGGGTAGATTAATTTAATTTTTTCAAATTTCAAATAGTTTTTTCTGACAGATAAAGGAAGAAATTAAGATGAGTTCTCGATACTGGTGCTGATAGGCAGATTTGAACTGCCGACCTCACCCTTACCAAGGGTGCGCTCTACCAACTGAGCTATATCAGCAACACCAGAGTCTGGAGCGGGCAGCGGGAATCGAACCCGCATCATCAGCTTGGAAGGCTGAGGTAATAGCCATTATACGATGCCCGCATAGAAACCTGTTCTTAAACTACCTCTAACCGTCAAGAATAAAGTGGTGGAGGGAGCTGGATTCGAACCAGCGAAGGCTGAGCCGTCAGATTTAC
>NZ_JAOCZL010000025.1:0-207777 GCF_041414825.1 Pseudoalteromonas sp. 68 DY56-GL68 | reverse complement strand
CGGATGACCTACTGATTACAAGTCAGTTGCTCTACCAACTGAGCTAAGTCGGCACTGCTTTAGTACGGGGCGAGATTCTAAGGTAAGGTTTATTGTGATGCAACAATAAAATTAAAAAAAGTGTGATTTTATGTGTTAAACGCTCACTATTCAGGCAAATTACCGCTTTTTTACGGTTTTGCTGTCAGTTCTCGCCAATAGTTAAGGCCCTTAAAAACCAATAAGCTATCAAATTGACTGTGAGAAAATGAATCAGCTAGCAATTTTCCATAACCGCCGGCAAACAACAAGGTAACTGATGCATCATTTATATGCTGCTTAGCTTGTTCAATAGCACCTATCGTGGCCACCAGCGCACCATTTTTTAAGCCATTCGGTGTATTACAGCCTAATTCAGAACTAAAAGGTATTTGTGCATCATCAAACACCCGCTTAGTGTTTTGGGTCAACGAGGTCGTCATTAAATCAAGACCTGGTAATATCCATCCCCCTAAATGCGTACCTTCAGAGTTAAGTACATCAATCGTTGTAGCTGTGCCGGCATCAATAATAATGCAGTTTTGCTGAGGATACTCTACAAAAGCAGCAATCACTGCTAACCAACGATCGATCCCTAAATTTTGATACTGCTGATAGGCGCAGCTTAAGGTGGCAAGCTTAGCAGTGACCACCGCTTCAAAGTTAGGAATGGAATGTTGTTGTGCTTGGGCTAATAAAGGCTTGAGTAACTCTGCGCTACCCACACACGCATAAACCAGTTCTTGTATTTGTGACCAAGGTATCGCGTTAAGTTCGCATGCCTGATAATGGTTACCATCAAACAAAACCGCTTTAATTGCGGTATTACCTACATCAACTAACAGTTTCATAACTCAGCCTTACGCAATGAAATTTCTCCACCATAATAGCTTTTTACTTCGCCATCTTGACGAATACGCACGCCACCTTGGCTATCAATTCCTTCACAAATACCACGCCAACTCCTATGCCCTGTATTAAGCTCAACGTATTCATTCGCAAATGCATTTAATTGATTCCACGTCAGATACATATCGTTTAAACCCGATTGCTGATACTGGGCTAAGCGTTTTTCTAAATAAAAGCACAAATAGGCCACCAGCTTGTTTTTATCCAGCCCCTGTACATGCTGGCTTAAATCAGTCCATGCTTGGTCGATATGCTGACTGGCACTTTCTGGCATATGTAAATTGATACCTATACCTATTACAAGCTGACAAGGCCCCTGCGGCTGACCATCAAGCTCAACTAATACACCCGCCAGTTTTTCACGGTTTAAGTAAATATCATTGGGCCATTTTAGTGTTATATCCAATTGATATAAGGCTTTAAGCGTATCGTAAACAGCAAGCCCAACAGCAATAGATACGCCCATAGCCGCTTGCAAGCCATCATCCAAACGCCAAAAATAGCTAAAATATAAATTTGCACCAAACGGAGACTGCCAAACGCGCCCACGGCGACCTCTTCCTGCTTGCTGCATTTCTGCAACGAGTACGGTGCCGGACGTGAGTGGAATATCGCTTTGTAAGCGACGCATGAGCTCACTATTGGTAGAATCTATAATTGGCTGTACTTCGACATTAGCGGTGCCGCCACCCAACTCATTATAATGCTTGCCAATTTTATCTTTGTTCAGTAAGCCCGCACTATTATTAAGGCAATACCCTTTACCCGTGACCTTGAAAATATCGAGTCCCATTTCCTGCAAAGAGTGAATATGTTTACCCACTGCTGCGCGGCTGATACCGAGCTGCTCACCCAATTGCTGACCAGAAATAAAACCACCGGTATTCAGAGCATGTAAAATAGCGAGCTTATTACCATCTGGTGCTTTCATGATGAAGCTCCCAATTCAATATGGCATTCGCGTTCGGCGTTAATCAGTCGCACTTCGTGTTGCAGAGCAATTTGATATTTTTGCCAGACCTGCTGCTGAATATGTTCCACCATTTTAATTAAGTCATCACCATTACTATTACCGTGATTTACTAACACCAATGCTTGCTGCTGATGAACCTCTATCCCTGCAACTTTATAGCCTTTTAACCCTGCCTGCTCAATCAACCAGCCTGCCGCAACTTTATGATGCCCAGAATCGACAAAATAATGAGGCAAGTTTGGGTATTGTTGTAACAATAATGCTAGCTGCTCATTACTGATCACTGGGTTTTTGAAAAAACTGCCCGCATTCGCAAGTTCGTTTGGGTTGGGTAATTTACTGTTTCTAGTCGCAATGATTTGCTCAAACACTTGTTGTGGAGAAGGTTGTGTAAGTTTTTGCAATGGCCCATAACTTAGTACTGGCTGCCATTTTTTAGGTAAGAGTAATCCTACTTGAGTGATCACCGCTTTATTTTTAAGTGCATGCTTAAAAATAGAGTCACGATAGCTAAATTGGCACTCGTCTTTGGCTAAACGTTTAATCGTCTTTGTCGCAATATCAAAGTATTCAACATAGCTAACAAACTTTTCCAGCTCTACACCATACGCACCAATATTTTGCACTGGTGCAGCACCAACAGTCCCAGGTATTAAAGCAAGGTTTTCAAGCCCAAGCATGTCATTAGCAATAGTCATAGCAACTAATTGATGCCAATTTTCTCCAGCTGCAATGTGCAATAAAAAGCCATCGCTTTGTTGCTCTATATCTATGCCCTTCGTATTCATGTGGATCACAGAGCCTTGGTAGTCAGATAAAAACACCGTATTACTGCCTTCACCTAAAATACAAAATGGCTCAGAAAAGTCTGTGCTTAAAAGCTGATTCACTTCATCGATTTGATAGATGTGCTGGCATTGGCTTGGCAAAGAAAAGGTATGAAAAGATTGCAGGGACTGAGCCACAAAACGCCTCAAAGGTTACCGGTAACTAATCGCATTAGTGTAACCTATCGTCGCAAAATACGCATTAGATTGTAAAAATCACTCAACCCACTGCACTAATCATGTTATAAAACAGGCTCTTTTTCATTACCGTTCTAGGGTTATTATGAAGTTTAAACCATTACTTTTAAGCCTTGCTATGGCCGGAGCTTGCTCTCAAGCAACTGCTGACGCAATCAGCCAGCACACTTACGCAAACTTAGATGACGTAACAACCACTCACCTATTACTAGATTTAGATGTTGATTTTGATGATAAGCAATTAGAAGGTTTTGTTGAGCATACGCTAGATTGGCATAATGCAACCAGCAAAACGCTTGTTCTTGATACCCGCGATTTAGATATCGACAAAGTCATGTATCAAGATGACAAAGGCAGCTGGCACAACGCTGACTTTACCCTTGCTGCACGTGATGACGTAAAGGGCTCAAAATTAACAATTAAATTTAAAAGCCAAGCGGTTAAGGCGCGTATTTACTACAATAGCCGCCCAGAAGCTTCAGGTTTACAGTGGTTAACACCAGAGCAAACAGCCAGTAAGTCACACCCCTTTATGTACAGCCAATCACAAGCAATTCATGCTCGTAGTTGGATCCCAGTACAAGATACGCCAGCAATGCGCGTGACGTACTCTGCTCGTATTCACACACCAAAAGATATTCGTGCGGTTATGAGTGCAGACAACAAAGATGCGCTCTATAAAGATGGTGACTATTTATTCAATATGCCACAACCCATTTCGCCATACTTAATCGCAATTGGTGCGGGTAATCTAGAATTTAAAGCCATGTCTAAGCAAACCGGTATTTTTGCTGAGCCAACCATTTTAGATGCATCTGTGGCTGAGTTTGACGACACGCAAGCGATGATCGATAAAACGAACGCGATGTACGGCGAATATGCATGGGGGCGCTATGACTTATTAATGCTACCACCAAGCTTCCCATTTGGTGGCATGGAAAACCCGCGTTTATCATTCATCACTCCAACGGTCGTTGCTGGCGATAAAAGCTTAGTAAATCTAATTGCTCACGAGCTTGCTCACTCTTGGTCGGGTAACTTAGTGACGAATGCAACGTGGGAAGATTTATGGCTAAACGAAGGCTTCACGTCTTACGTTGAAAACCGCATTATGGAAGAAGTATTTGGTCGTGACCGTGCTGTGATGGAGCAAGCGCTCGATGCCGCTGGCTTACGTAAGCTAATTAAAACGTTACCGGCACCAGATACACGCCTTAACTTAAAACTTAATGGCCGTGATCCTGATGACGCATTTAGCTCAGTGCCTTACACCAAAGGCCAGCTTTTCTTAATCTACCTAGAAAACAAGTTTGGTCGTGATAAATTCGATCCATTTGTAAAAGCTTACTTCGATGAGTTCTCATTTAAGTCTTTAACAACAGCTCAGTTTGTTACTTACTTAAAAACCAACTTAATCGAAAAGTATCCAGGTATTGTAAGCATGGATAAAGTAAATGAGTGGATTTTTGAGACTGGTTTACCAAGTGATGCGCCAAACCCAACGTCTGATGCATTCGATAAAGTCGACGCAGTTACAAAAACATGGTTAAACGGTGAAATTAGCGCAGCGGACTTACCAACCGCGGATTGGTCTGTTCATGAGTGGCTACACTTTTTAAATAACCTACCTCGTGATTTAAGCATTGAGAAAATGACTGAGCTTGATAACCAGTTCAATCTAACGCAGTCAACTAATGCTGAGCGTGCTTTCGCATGGTTTATGCTAGCGGTAGGTAATGGTTATCAACCTATCTATCCTGCGCTTGATAAGCACTTATCTGGTATTGGTCGCCGTAAGTTAATTGTGCCACTTTATAAAGCACTCATTAAAAACGGTAAAAAAGACTGGGCGCATGATGTGTACTTAAAAGCCCGTGCGGGTTATCACCCACTTGCACAAGGTACCGTGGACGGCTTATTCGCAAAATAATAAGTCAAACACAAAAAAGGCGCTGAAAATCAGCGCCTTTTAATTTTCCAATTATTATTTCGTCACTTTATCTAAAAATGCACGACGCTCTTCAGGGCTGGCTTGTTGCCACCAAAACTCAAGCATTGCCGCTGCATTTGGGGTATTTTTCAAGCTCGCCTGTCCACCAGGTACTTTTGCTGGCAAAGTTACAGGTGCAGTCGTTGCCGGTTGACTACTTGATGCAGCAACAGGCGCACTCGCCATGGCTTGAGCAGGTGCTGCACGATAGCCAATGATTGATAATGGCATAGCAAGCTCACTGCCTTTTGCTTTTAAACTTACTTGCGGTGATTCAGCAAACACTTCTGCTGCCACTGCATTGCTGGCACGATTAAACACTAAATCATAGTTTTTGCCGCTTTCAACCGTTACTTCAACCCAAAATGGCTCAGACTCAACCACTTGATGATCGTCATAACCTTGTTCATAAAGGTCAGTGTATTTTAACTTTAACTGGTAAGTCCCAGGTGCAAGCTCAACATCGTCAACTCGACTAAAAAACGATTGTTCTATTAAACGTTCACCCACCTGTAAAGGCACAAACTCTTCTGGAAAGTGGATAGTTTCAGCTAGACTGCTGGCACTATAAAATAGTGCAAACACACTACCTAGTAATACTGACTTACGCATGATCACTCCTTGGTTGTTTAACTTGCGGCAGTTTCAGTTTGACACTGCAAATAAAGTTTGTCATTAGTGTGCGGTCAATTAACCACGAATAAAGAGAGCTAAGTATGAGCCAAGAGACTATTTTTACAAAGATAATTAACCGCGAAATCCCTTCTGATATCGTGTATGAGGATGATTTAGCACTCGCCTTTAAAGATATAAACCCACAAGCGCCGTTTCATGTATTAATTATTCCAAAAACGCCTATTGCAACGATTAACGACATCACACAGGAGCATGCCCCTCTTGTTGGTCATTTATATGTAGTGGCTGCAAAACTCGCGAAACAATTTGGTTTTAGTGATGATGGTTTTCGTGTCGTTATGAATTGCAATGACCATGGCGGCCAAACCGTGTACCATATCCACCTACACATGCTTGCAGGTAAAGAGATGGGTTGGCCTCCTTATCAAGATAAGAAGAAACAACAAATCTAATACGTTTTAATGTTAATAATTGTAAAAAACAATACAAATTAACTAATACTGTCTATTATAAATAGATATCAGTGAGTTAACATAAATATTAAGGTTAACCAAGGGTATTTTTTGAAACAAAATAGACACAAACTGTACTTTTCCTGCGCAAGACTCAGAAATTTCTAATACGAAAGGGGTGGATGGCATGGTAGGATGCAAGAGTCAACTTTATTCAAGAGTGTATAAATATGAGTAGTTCAGCCTTTTTACTATTAGATTCGGAACCGGTTAACACAATTGGCATTAATGTCTTAGAACCTTTATTAAAGACTCAAGGCCTTGCGGTTACATCTGGTACTGATATTTCTGAAGTTCCGGAAGGTACACGCTTGTTATTCATTGAAACATCAAGCACCGACGCGTGGGGAAAACTTAAAGAGCAACTGGTGAATCTTCGTATTAAATGCGACATTGTATTGTTTAATCTTGATGAAAACCCAGAACTTGCGAATCGCGCTTTATTAACGGGTATTCGTGGTGTGTTTTACACAACTGATAATGCCGACGTGTTAATGAAAGGCATTCGTTTATTGTTAGAAGACCAACTTTGGTATCGCCGTGAAATAATGTGTAACGCATTAAATCGCATGTTGCAGTTCAACAAAGATGCATTACATAAATTGACTGATGGTGATATTGAACCTGTTAAACTAACGAAACGCGAAAAAGCGATCATTTCGCTAATGAGCAAAGGTTCTAAAAACAAAGAGATTGCTGAGGACTTAAGTATTAGTCCGCACACGGTGAAAACTCATCTATACAGTGCATTTAGAAAAACTAAATGCCGTAACCGTATTGAGCTTTTATCTTGGGCACAGCAAAATATTCCTGACGAAATTCGTTAAGATTTATTCTCTAAAAAAACAGACGCACATTGCGTCTGTTTTTGTTTCTGGTTGCTAAACATAACAATAGACTTTATTCTCAAGCTGTTCATTAATGCCTCGGAAATACAATGCTCGACTCAGCGACCCTCTACTATGCAAGCGCAGCCATGATGGCTGTGATGACATTACTTAGTTATCTCACGTGGCGAACCAACAAAAATACTCCAGGCACCTTACTTTATATTTTTTACCCATTGGTGATGTTTATTTCAGTTATGAGCTTTGCACTGCATGGTCATATCAATAATATCGCGAGTATTTCTATTGCTAACTCATTTATGTTTAGCGCATCAATCATCCACGTTCTCGCAATTTGCCAATTTTTTAATGCGAAATGTATTGGCTTGAGAATCTTTATTGGCATAACTATCACGCTAGCACTAACAATGATTTACCTTGCCACAGACAATACCGAACTGCGTAGTCGAATACTCGTCTCAGATTTACAGCACATTATTGAATCATTATTTTTGCTGGCTCTGTTTATTCGTAATGGTCGTAAAAACTATCCGAATGGCAGCATTGTATACATCATGATTTTAATAATTATTCTTGCGGTATTCACTGGTCGCACGTTAATGATGGGTGATGTCAGTACAGCCAATTTATTATCTGAGAACTGGTTTAGTATCACGCTGTTTATCAATGGTGTCATTGCACCTATGTTTTACGCCACTGGCATGGCTTTACTTTGTAATGAAAGACGCGAGCAGAATTTAAATCAGCTCACCGAAAAAGCGCATAAAGATCTCGAAATCAGAGGGTTATTTTTATCAACTATCAGCCATGAAATTCGTACTCCTTTAAACGGTATTTTAGGCAGTGCGCAGCTAATTATGAACCAATCTAGCGATCCTCGAGATAAACCTTATTGCGAAGCGATTATTAACTCAGCTGAATCCCTTAATTTACTGGTCGATAAGGTACTTGATTATGCAAGTCTCGACCAGCGAGACGAAGCCCTCTACGAAGAAGACGTTGAACTAAAAACATGGCTCAATAACTTGTGCCTATTACTGAGTCCTCTGGCTGAACAAAAGCACTTAAAGTTTGAACTTATTTATGATCTTCCTGAGCAAGCATGTTACTACTGTGATCAACAAAAGCTCAGACAAGTCATCATCAATCTTGTCGGTAATGCGATTAAATTTACAGATCACGGCTCAGTCAAAATTCATGTAAAACTACTTCAAGAAGGTCAGTTTGAAAACCGACTTCGCATCAGTGTTATTGACTCAGGCCCTGGCATTGAAGATGAAGAAATAGCATATCTAACAGAACCCTATGTACAAAGTAGCGCAGGAAAAGAAAAAGGCGGTACAGGCCTTGGCCTTGCGATTACCAGTCGCTTGCTTGAAAAGCTCGGCAGTAAATTGAATATAGAGAGTGAGCTGTCAAAAGGCAGTACGTTTAGCTTTGATATTAACCTTGCTGTTGGTGAATTAAGCCTTGTAGAACAACGCCATCAATCTAAAGATTATGTCACCGGCTTGGATGTTTTGTTAGTAGAAGACCTCGACTTAAACCAAAAAATTGCGATTGAATTTATGGCTGATGACGAGCATAAAATTAAGCTGGCAAAAGACGGAAATAGCGCTATCGAGCTGATGCAAAAACACCACTTTGATGTCGTACTTCTCGATATGAATTTACCGGATCTCACAGGTCAAGAAGTGCTTAAAAGGCTCAAGGCGATGGACCATCTAAACCAACGTACCCCTGTGCTTGCTTTTACTGCAAGCCTCAGTCCTGATGAAATAAAAGAATACTTGGCTCTAGGTATAAAAGACATCGTTGGCAAACCAATTAAACAGCAAAAGCTGCGCCAAGCGCTTAGTGACTCACAGTCAAATCAAGCAGCGAGCATCGCAGTCGAGCTTCGAGATACTCTTTATGATGAAACAGCTGCCGCAGCACTTATTAGTTCATTCAATGAAGATGAAGTATCCTCTATTTATAATGAATTTGTTTTATCAGCCCGCAACAAGCTAATTCGCTGCCAGCAACTCGTTGAAGATGATAAAGAGCAATGTTTAAAGCTATTGCACCGCCAAGCAAGTACTGCATTACAGCTTGGCTTTAACCGCTATGGCTTAGAGTTAAAAAAAGTAGAACGTAAATTACTCGATAATAAGCCCCTAAAGGAATCTCTCACCGGTGCGCTAGGCCTTTGGCAAGAAAGCTTGCAGGCATATTTGGCACATGTAAGAAGTGAGCTGAGCTAAATTAGGTGCCGTTACTCAAGTAATGGTAATTTAAAACACTCCAGAACCAAGGATAGGACTTATGCTGATTTTTAAAATTTTAATTTTAGTTGCATTATTAAAGCTGTTAATAAATACCGAACGACCCAGTTTATGTGCGGGTATTTACACAGCTATCGTGTTGTTGTTTAACCTAATGTTCGGCCTTGGTTTCATTACATCCATTGTTGGCGCTGTCATTTCTGGGGTATTAGCGTTAATTTATTTTTGGCTGTTGAACCATTTTAGGGATACCGCTATTTTTTGGCTGGTACTCATTTTAGGGCTCGCTATTGGTTTAGTTTAGCTTGCCCTCTGTGGCTCCCCTTGAGTAAAGAACATAATAACGTTTTCAGTAAGCGCAACTTACTTAAACATCAGAGTTGTGGCCATTTCGGCCATACTCATCTTCAAAACGTTCAATATCACATTCATCTAAAATACCTCCGGTTTGCACCTCAATAACAATAAGTGGCTCATGGTAATAGTTAGCTAAACGATGTATTTGCTTTGCTGCAATATAGCAAGACTGATCGGCACTTAATTCAAATTCATCATCACCTACACGTACACTTGCAATACCTGAAACCACAACCCAATGCTCTGCTCGATGTTGGTGCCGTTGTGTAGACAGCTTAGCGCCACTATTGACACTAATTTTTTTTACTTTAAAGCCAACGCTTTCTACCAATGTGCGATAGTTACCCCACGGCCTAAATACGACCTGATGGTGCGTTAGTTTATCGCTTGCAGATACAGCAAGTTGTTTGAGTAATTCAGGGAGTTTATTAAGGGCATTTTTATCAGCCACTAAAGTCGCATCATGGGTATGTATAATTGCTTTATTAGTCACACCTAACGCGGCAATTGTATGGTCGGCTTCGCTTATTAGTAGATTATTGTCGCTATCAACGCTCACCCCTTGTGAGCTTAAGTAATTACCAAACGAGTCTTTATCTGCAAGTGTCGAAAGCGCAGAAAAGCTCCCTATATCACTCCAATGTAAATCAATCGGGATCACTGCGACATTGTCGCTACGCTCTAAAATAGCATAATCAATTGAATCACTTGGGCATGCACTAAGTACTTTATCATTCGGCCTGAGAAAGCCCAGATCTTCTTTAAATTCAGCAGCTTTAGTGACACTGTGTGCTATTTTTGGTGCAAAGCGATTAAGCTCGTTTAAATACACATTAGGTAGAAACAAAAACATGCCACTATTCCAGTTATAGTCACCACTAAGCACGTATTGCTCAGCCAGCTTTTGGGCCGGCTTTTCTTTAAACTCTGCAACTTTAAAGCATCCTTCACGGCTCAATTCTGCACCTTGGCGGATGTAGCCATAACCGGTATGGGGTACGGTCGGTTTAATTGCAAACGTTATTAGTTGCTGCTGTTCACAAAGAGCAATAGCGTCATCTAATCGCGCTATTAACTTTTCAAAATCACTAATATGGTGGTCAGCGGGCATGACTAATAGCGGATCCATTAAACCATTTTGCACTGCATATTCAGCGGCTAGTGCGATAGCTGGTGCCGTGTTTTTACCTTCTGGCTCAAGTAGCAAAGTAAAGTCATCAACGACCTCTGATACCTGTGACTTCGCAATAAAGCGGTGCTCTTCATTACATACCAAAATAGGCAGATTGAAGTGCGAGCTTGTCACTCGTTTCAATGTACTTTGTAGTAGTGACTCATCACTAAGCAAAGATAAAAATTGCTTAGGCATTGCTTTACGCGACAATGGCCATAGACGAGAGCCTATGCCGCCAGCAAGAATAACAGGCGTGATTTTGTAACTCATGATTGCTTACAGTAAAAAAACCAACCATGAGTTTAACAAACTTTTAAGAGTTCGGCTTAGAGTAACTGAAATTGATCAGCATCTAAGTGGGCAGGAAAAGTACGGCGAAAATCCTCCAGTGGTGATTTTTCTAAATGCTGAATAATGATACCCGACTGATTATCATCAAGCTTAGCAAGCGTATCCCCTTTAAAATCATAAATTGCTGTGCCACCACTGTGGGCAACATCATTGCCATCTTCTCCGACACGATTGACACCTGCAACATAACAAAGGTTTTCCATCGCTCGTGCTTTTAATAATGTGTCCCATACATGACGTCTGACTGCTGGCCAGTTTGCGATATTAATCATTACATCATAATCATCATTATTACGCTGGAACACGGGAAAGCGTAAGTCATAACACACTTGTGGGAGAATACGAAAATCATTGATGGTGAACACCTCACGCTGTTTACCTGCAATAACATAATCGCCTTCATTACCTAAGCAGAATAAATGGCGTTTATCGTAAAATCTCACTTCACCATTTGGCCAAACCCAATAAAAGCGGTTTGCCTTTTTGTCTCCTTGCGCAACCAGCACAGATCCAGCAATCACGGCATTCTTTTGCTTTGCTGTGGCTTGTAACCAATTTAGTACTTCACCCTGCTCTGGCTCACTGCAATCAAGATTAATCGCAAAACCCGTGGCAAAGGTTTCTGGTAATACGATTAAATCAACTTGCTCATTGAAGCTATTAAGCTGCTCAGTAAAGTGTGCAAGGTTAGCGCTTTTATCAAGCCAATGCAGTGATGACTGTACTAAGGCTAAGGTTAAAGTTGACATAAAATCTCCGCGGCACGTTTTAACGTGTCATCATTTTTGGCAAAACATAACCGTATCACTTTATCGTGACTCTGAGTGCTGTAAAACACACTCAATGGAATTGCCGCCACACCTGCTTGCTCAACTAACCAATGACAAAACTCAACATCATCCAAATCAGACACATCACTGTAATCAAGCAATAAGAAATAGGTTCCTTCACTTGGCAAAATAGTGAAACGGCTTTCTTTTAATGCTTCAATTAGTAAGTCACGCTTTTGCTGGTAAAATTCATTTAACTGTTCAACATGCTCAGGTTTTAACTCTAACATATCAGCAAGTGCATGCTGCGCAGGAGTAAAACTAGAAAATGTCACGTATTGATGAATTTTACGAAACTCCTTCATTAACTCACTCGGTGCCACACAGTAACCCATTTTCCACCCCGTACTGTGGAAGGTTTTACCAAAGCTTGAAATAACAAAGCTGCGAGCAAACAATTCTGCGTCAGTGAGTACACTTAAATGAGCTTCTTTATCGAAAATAATATGCTCATAAACTTCATCACTGATGACGTATAAATCATGTTTTTTAACAAGATCCTTAAGTGCTGAAACGTCTTCAGCTTTAAGCGTTTTGCTACTCGGGTTGTGTGGTGTATTAATGATAATAGCACGGGTTTTTTCACTAATCGCATTTGCAACAACTTGCCAATCAATACAATAATCAGGAGCCTGTAATGCCACATGAACCGAGCGCCCACCAGCCAGCTCAATCGCCGGTTGGTATGAGTCATAAGCGGGATCAAACACCACTACTTCATCACCCTCTTTTACAAGCGTTTGAATGGCAACAAATAATGCTTCGGTTGCGCCTGATGTCACCGTTACTTGTTGCTCATAATTTATGTTGTTATGGTATTTTCTAGCTATCAGTGCCGCAATTTGCTGTTGCAGGCGCACAATGCCACTAGATGGTGCGTATTGATTAAAGCCTTCTAACACATAATGGTTGAGCTGTTTTTTTAGCAATTCAGGCGCATCGAATTCAGGAAAACCCTGAGATAAATTAATAGCTTGATGCTGATTTGCCAAAGCTGTCATTTGACTAAAAATACTGGTGCCTAGGTTTGGCAATTTACTTTCAAACACAGAGATTCCTTAAAGATGGTTTTGCGCCCGAAGCGATGCTATCATTGCTTAAAACAGATGTATAGCCGTCTAAAAAACTTTTAGAATGTCGAGGAATGTATGCATAACAATACCGCTATTTCAGAACTAATTGAAGCTGGTAAGTGGGTAAGCCAACGTGGTTGGGTTCCTGCTACTGGTGGTAACTTCTCAGCACGTACAGAAAGTGGTTATGTGGTCACCGCCAGTGGTTTTGATAAAGGCCAACTTGGTACCCATGCATTTATTGAGTTTGATCATAACGGAAACCGCACTAAGGGCTCAGGTAAACCATCCGCAGAAACAGAGCTTCACTTGAACATGTATAAGCTGATCCCGTCAGCAAAATTTGTTCTTCATACCCACTCAGTAGCTGCAACAGTATTATCTCGCGTAATCAAAGGTCATGCTATTCATTTGCATGGCTATGAAATGCAAAAAGCCTTGAGTGGTGTAAAATCACATCTAGATACACTTAGTATTCCTATTTTTGATAATGACCAAGATATTGACCGTTTAAGCTTATTGGTCAGTGACCATCACTTACACACACCAATTGAACATGCAGTGCTTATTCGTGGTCATGGTTTATACGTTGTAGGCAGAGACGTTAAAGAAGTTTTACGCCACTTAGAAGGGCTAGAGTTTTTATTTAGTTGTGAGCTCGAACGTCTAAAACTAGAAGGCATTCAAGCTGGAGTACAACTATGATCAAAGCAATTTTAACCGATATTGAAGGCACGATTACCCGCATCTCGTTTGTCAAAGATGTGTTATTTCCTTATGCTGCAGGGCAACTCCCTGAGTTTATTAAAACACACAAGAACGACCCTGACGTTGCCGAGCAGATAAGCGCAGTCAAAGCGCACATTGAGCAGCCAGAGGCTGACTTAGAAACAGTAATAAATACCTTGCTACACTGGATTGCAACAGATCAAAAAGTCACACCATTAAAACAATTACAGGGTTTAATTTGGCAAACAGGCTATGAAAATGGCGATTTTACAGGTCATATTTACCCTGATGCTTATGATTTCTTGCAAGCTCAAAAACAAGCAGGAAAAAATCTATATGTTTACTCTTCTGGCTCAGTAAAAGCGCAACACCTTATTTTTGAGTTTTCTGATTACGGCGATATGAGACCTTTGTTCAGCAACTACTTCGACACTAAAGTTGGCGCTAAACAACAACAGCGCTCGTACGAGAATATTATTGCAGAGTTGCCATTTGACGCCGCAGAGGTGTTGTTCTTAAGCGATGTGGAAGCAGAACTTAATGCTGCAAAAGCCGCAGGCCTTCGTACCTTACACCTTGTTCGTGATGGCCAACAAGTGAGCGACGCTCATCCATACATTAATGATTTTACGACATTTAGCGCGGAGCTTTTAGCATGAGTCAATTAACAATTTTTAATGATAACAACGCTGACGATGTATTGTTTTATAGTGAAGACTTAAGTGCCATTGCAAAAGAACTTAAAGCAGTAGGTGTACGTTTCGAGCAATGGAAAGCAACTCAGCATATTGATGAGAGCACCAGTCATGACGCGATTTTAGCTGCCTATGCTAACGATATAGAACAGCTTAAGACTGAAGGGGGCTATCAAACTGTCGATGTTATTTCGCTTGCTAAAGGTAACCCTAATGCAGCGGAATTACGTAGCAAGTTTTTATTTGAACATACTCACAGCGAAGATGAAGTGCGCTTTTTTGTAAAAGGCCAAGGGTTATTTTGCTTACATTTAAACGATAAGGTCTATCAAGTGCTTTGCGAGCAAGGTGACTTGATTTCTGTGCCAGAGCTTACCCCTCACTGGTTTGATATGGGGAGTAATCCTGAATTTACAGCAATTCGCTTATTTAATAATACCGAAGGATGGGTTGCTAAAAGTACAGAATCAGCAATCGCTAAAAGTTTCCCGTTACTGGATTAATATGGAAAAGTTGTTTTCATATGGGACGTTGCAATACCCTCAAGTTCAGCTAGACACTTTCGGGCGCTTACTCGAAGGTCAGTCAGCCACCTTATTAGGTTATGTCATTGGCGAAATTGAAATTACTGATGCGGCAGTTTTAAAAAGTAGTGGGCAACGTTTTCATCCTGCCCTACTTTACACTGGGAATCAAAACGACACA
This sequence comes from Pseudoalteromonas sp. 68 DY56-GL68, assembly GCF_041414825.1. NCBI lineage: Bacteria > Pseudomonadati > Pseudomonadota > Gammaproteobacteria > Alteromonadales > Pseudoalteromonadaceae > Pseudoalteromonas > Pseudoalteromonas sp. 68 DY56-GL68. The sequence goes on along the minus strand of NZ_JAOCZL010000025.1, from coordinate 192,685 downwards.
GTTAATGGCACAATTTACGCAATTACAAAGCAAGAGCTTGCCCAAGCTGATGAGTATGAGGTTGATGATTATCAACGGATTGCACAGCAGTTTCAGTGTGGAGCAAATGCGTGGGTTTATGTGGTGAAAAGCCCCCTTTAAAACCAGTAAAGAGCTTATAAGTAAGCGCTTTCACAAATCGCTATTTTAACTCTGTTAATGCCCCACGGGCAATGTCTGCTTGATTATAAACGCCCGTATCAAGTACCCACCCTGTTACTAGCTTAGCCGGCGTGACATCAAAAGCGGGATTATAAACCTGTGCATTATTAGGGGCCCACAAGGCTTCGCCAAAGCTGCCACTCACACCACGCACCTCAATGGGGCTGCGCTGTTCGATTTCAATATCATCACCGCAGGCTGTTTTTGTATCTAACGTAGTGAGAGGCGCAACAACATAAAATGGGATATTATGAAAGTGAGCTAAAACAGCAAGATTGTAGGTGCCTACTTTATTGGCAAAATCCCCATTAGCGGCAATGCGGTCTGCTCCAACAAAGATTTTATCGACTTTACCCGCTGCCATTAGACTTGCAGCCATATTATCGCAAATTAATGTGTACGGTATTTGCCAACGTTCAAGCTCGAATGCAGTAAGGCGACCACCTTGTAATAAAGGCCTTGTTTCATCAACCCATACATGAATATCACCGTGGCGTTGTTGTGCTTTATATATCACGCCTAGTGCAGTACCAATGCCCGCAGTAGCTAATGCACCTGTATTACAGTGGGTAAGAATGTTATCGCCTTTTAATACAAGGTTTGCACCATGTTCAGCCATGCTATCGCAAAGCGCTATATCCTCATTAAATAACTGCTCTGCTGTTTTAACTATCTCTTCAACAAAATCACTTTTTGCTAAAGACTCTCGCAGCTTAGTCATGCAATGCATCAGGTTCACAGCCGTTGGTCTGCTAGACTCTAACTCATCAATCGCATCTGCAAGCGCTTCTTTACTCATGCCTTGCTCAGCCAAATGAGCTACAAGCAAGCTCGCTCCAAGACCAATCAAAGGTGCTCCACGTATTTTCAACGTTAAAATCAGATCTTTCATTGCTGCAACATCGTGACATACATGCCAATGTTGTTGATGAGGCAGTAAATACTGGTCAAGCACTGTTAAAGTACCACTTTGATATTTAATGCTATTTGCGATGAGGTCTTTCATAGTAAGTCCAAGTTACTTAATTAGCAGATTGCTATTCTACAGCAGTTTTTACAACTAACAAGCTGGATGTATGGACATCTAAACGCATGAAGGTATAGAATGCTTAAAGTTACTTTTCAATGAGATGAAACCATGGCGAACTACATAGCCTTCACTGCAGAACATGCTATTGATTATATTAAAGAAATCATCAAAAAAGAGTTGATTACTGTTTTCGCTGATAATGCAGAGCTCAACGCTTATGAGTTTGGTGATGGTAATTTAAACCTCGTTTTTCGTATCGCAGATCAAGATGGTAACAGCGTAATTCTTAAACAAGCTTTACCCTACGCCCGCTGTGTTGGTGAGTCGTGGCCATTATCATTAGATAGAGCTCGTATTGAAGCCGAAGTACTTATCAATCATGGTCAATTATGCCCTGAGCATACCGTCACAGTTTTGCATCACAATGCTGATTTAGCATTAACGGTTCTTGAAGACCTGGGGCACCTACAAATATTGCGTGGTGCACAAATCAATGCAGAACAATTTCCAAAGCTGGCAAGCCATGTCGCACTTTACCTCAGCTATACAAGCTTTTATAACTCTGATTTTTATTTATCTGCAGAAGAAAAAAAGACCAAAGTCAGTCAATTTATTAACCCTGACTTGTGCAAAATTACAGAAGATTTGTTCTTTACCGATCCCTATATTGAGCATGAGCGAAATAACTTTCCTACCGAACTTAAAAGTCATGTAGAGAGTATTCGTAATAATCAGGCTCTAAAACTCGCAGCAGCCAAGTTAAAAGCTAAGTTCCTATCGAGCCCACAAACTTTATTACACGGTGACATACACAGCGGCAGTATTTTTGTGGATGCAAACACCACCAAAATGATAGACCCCGAGTTTGGCTTTTTTGGCCCTATTGGCTTCGATATTGGTTCTTTTATGGGGAACCTGTTACTAAACTATTGTGCTCAAAATGGCCGTATTACTGAGCTTGCAAAGCGCCGTCAATATCAAACACATTTATTAACCTGCTTACAAGATTGCTATAACCAGTTTGAACAACATTGGCTACGTCTTGCAAGTAGCGAAACAACTGATATTAGCTTTGCAAGTAACGCATTTACTAAAGATTATTTACACGATGTATTGCGTGACGCGATTGGTTATTGTGGTGCTGAGCTTATTCGCCGTACGATTGGCCTCGCACATGTTGCTGATATTGATGGTATAGAAGATGAGCAAGCTCGACTGGCTGTACAACAACAAACGTTGGTACTGGGTGAACAACTCATGCTCAATGCAACAAGTTGCACCTCTAAAGATGAGTTTTACTCATTACTTGTCAGCTTATTAAATTAAATAAAGGCGCATAGAGCGCCTTTGTTCTTTACTGATAATGTTCGTACATTTTATCAAGCGGCTCTGATAAGCCATTCTCTTGCACCACACGTACATGATGGCGAGCAAGCTCTCTGGCACTTGATACTCCACAAGAATGAGCAATGAGCCCTGCACCGTAGTGAATATATTTATTATAGTTAGCGACGCGCTGTGCTTTGTCCGTTACGTCTAAACCTCGTTGTAAGCGTTCATTGTGCGTTGTTATGCCAGTAGGGCAAGTATCTTTATTACATTGCAGTGCTTGAATACAGCCCAATGAAAACATATGTCCGCGCGCCGAAACAATAAAATCAGCACCCAGTGCAAGAGCCCATGCAACCTTTGAAGGTACAATTAACTTTCCAGAAGCAATCACTTTAACACGCTCTCTCAGACCATGTTTTTTCAATAAATCAACCACTAAAGGTAGGCTTTCCTTAAGCGGCAAACCAACAGAGTCCATTAAGGGTTGTGGTGCAGCACCTGTACCACCATCCGCGCTATCAATTGTTATGAAGTCGGGTGCTGACTCCATCCCACGATTATTAATTTCACTAAATAAAGTTTCCAGCCACGCATATTCACCAATTACAGCCTTAAAGCCTGTTGGTTTACCTGTTGTCGAGCGCACGGTTGCGATCATATCAAGCAAATGAGCGGGTGTTTTAATTTCGGGATGACCATTGGGGCTAATAGAATCATGCCCTTCTGGGATCCCTCGAATTTTAGCAATTTCAGCTGTGACTTTACGGCCAGGCAGCATCCCGCCTTTACCGGGTTTAGCGCCCTGGCTCATCTTTATTTCAAACATCTTCACTTGTTCATGCTCAGCGATGGTCTTTAGCTTTTCGAGACTGAGTTTGCCTTGCTCATCTCGCACACCGTATTTAGCCGTACCAATCTGAAATACTATGTCAGCCCCACCTTCAAGGTGATATGGGCTCAATCCCCCTTCCCCCGTATTCATCCAACAACCAGCCAGTTTAGCGCCTCGCGATAATGCTCGCACAGCAGGTTTAGACAGTGCCCCAAAACTCATGCCAGAAATGTTAAATAACGAATTAGTAGAATATGGCTGCTCACAATATGGGCCTAAAGTGACATAGCTAGGTTCAAGCGCTTCTTCATCCAACGTTGGAAATGCACAGTTCATAAACATTACAGTGCCTGTTGTTTCTAAACTTTGTGTTGATCCAAATGCGGTCGTGCGATCCACATTTTTAGCTGCTCGATACACCCAGCTACGTTCTGCACGGTTAAAAGGAAGCTCTTCCCTGTCCATTGCAAAAAAGTACTGACGAAAGAACTCGCCTTGGCGTTCAAAAAAATAACGAAACCGTCCTATCACAGGATAATTGCGACGAATAGCTTGCTTAGACTGGGTTACATCACTGATGTAAAAACAGATTATCACCAGCAATCCAACGCCAAGTAAAAAGATAAATAAGCTGGCAAATACATCAATACTGAAAATTATAAAATCACTCATTCAAGGCCCCTTTGTAGTGACGATTTCCTGCAAATCATATAAGTAGTTTAAAATACACGCAATAAACAAAAAGGCGTGTTTTAAACACGCCTTTTTTAAACTCTCTGTCTGTTACGCTTTTTTTGCAAGTTCAGCGTTAATATAAAGCTGAATTTGCTCTTCAAGTACAGACATAGGAACCGAGCCATGACGCAAAATTTGATGATGGAACTCTCGCACATCAAAATCCTGCCCCAGTGCTTGTTCCGCTTCATGACGCAAGCGCTTAATTGTTAGCTCACCAATTTTGTAAGAGAGCGCCTGTGCTGGCCAAGAAATATAACGATCGGTTTCCGTTTTAACGTTATGTAATGACAGTGCAGTATTTTCACTCATAAACTTCATAGCCCGCTCACGGCTCCAGCCATACATATGCATGCCAGTATCAACAACTAAACGGGCAGCTCGCCACATTTCGTAAGTTAGGCGACCAAAGTCACTGTAAGGGTCTTGGTAAAAGCCAGCTTCTATGCCTAAAAACTCTGAATAAAGTCCCCAACCTTCACCAAATGCCGACAAATATGCATTTCGACGATAGCTTGGTAATGACTCAAGCTCAGCATTGAGTGATATTTGTAAATGATGACCAGGCACAGCTTCATGGAGTGTTAACGCTTCGAGTACATAGAGTGGACGTTTATCCAGTGCATACGTATTGACCCAATAGTAGCCGGCTTGATCATCACGACGCGAACCCGAGTATCGTCCTGTCGTATACTTAGGAGCAATACTTTCAGGCACTGGCGCAACGCCATAAGGCATTCTTGGTAAGGTATGGAATAACTTAGGCAATTGTGCATCCATTTTTTTCGCAATATAAGATGCTTCTTTCAATAATTCTTTTGGTGTTTTTGCATAAAACTGCGGATCGGTACGCAAGAAATGTACAAATTCAGCAAAACTACCTTCAAAGCCTACCTCTTTGATTATTTCATCCATTTCAGCACGAATACGCGCCACTTCCTTAAGGCCCAACTCATGGATTTCTTTTGGCGTCATATCAGTCGTGGTGTAGTACTTTGCACGGTTTTCGTAAAATGCTTTACCGTTTGGCGTACTAGAAATACCAATATCAGTGCGTGCACCTGGTTGGTATTCATCATTAAAGAAGGTGAGATAACCTTTATAAGCAGGAATAACTTGCTGTTTGATAATTTTTTTTGCTTGCTGTTGTAAGTTCACGAATTTGCTATGACTCACACCAGCAGTATTTTTTAAAAATGGTTTGTAGAACTCAGACTGAGTGGCATCATCAACAATATAAGCAGTAATTGAATCTTGATACCCTTCTAAAACCGCCTTGGGCTGTGTTAACCCTACTTCAAGGCCTTTACGCATCCAACCAATGTTTTGTTCAAAAAAGCGTGGTATTTGCTGTAATTTTGCTAGATATAGCTCGTAATCACTTGCTTTTGTGTAGTCAGAGCTTGAAATCATAAACGACAAGCTTGAGTGAAAACCATACTCAGATGTCAGTGGCATATAATGCGTATTAAAGACATATTCATCGACACTATTTTGTACTTGCCCGCGTAAAATCGTTAAATTTATGCGATTTTCTTCCGACAGCTTATCGCGGTCAATTGCATCTAGCTCAGCAAGTAATTCAGTATTTTTTTGATATTTTTTCTCAAGAAATGAGGCTGAAAGGTTCTCTAATAAATAACCATCAACACCTTCGGCCTTACCATATGGATTAATACTCGCTCGATAATCAACAATGTGTTGCGCAACTTGAGTAAACTGCTGATCAGCATCCACTTTTGTTATTTGACATGCGCTTAAGGTACAGGCGAGTGCAACAGCAATCAGTGAATGATTTAATGTTCTAGATAGGGTTTGTCTCATGGGCTTCTTATTCATTTTAATCTTTATCGATAAAGTAGCGTAGCATGTGAAAAAACCCAAACAAATGCGACCAAGCCCACCTAAAGTACGGTCAAATAAACACCATTGCAGAATCAACAATGTACAGTGTTTATACAGCTCTCAGTTACACTTGTTAAAGTTGCTGATAAAATCAACTAATGGACCCAAACGAAACAAATTTATGTTCCAAAGTTAGCGATTTTGCTTTTAAATAGACTCATTACAGATTACTGTAGACTAATATACCCAAATTAATTGAACACAAATTATCAATATAATTTGCGGATTATTGCTTGGAAGCAAAAGAAACCTTACGGAGGAGATGATTTTATGGTTGTTATGCGTATTTAGTGGTATTGAAAATGATGTTCCATGATTCCATGGTAATTGCCCAAGAAAAAATGACGAAGGTGTGTATCTTTTTAGAACATCACGCATTGCCGCCGTCGCCGCTAAATTACCAAGTAGTTTACACTTACGTCAGTCAAGTAAACCCTAAACTCAATGCCACTCTCGACCGTGCAATAGCCCAAAAAGTCTCTATCGATTCAGTTTATATAGAACAGCTTTATTTTGATTTCATTGAGCAAGGCCACAAAATGAAAACGGCCATTGTTCGCAACGTTGACTCTGTTATTAATTCCTTATCTCGCGGCGCAAATAATAATGAACAACACATTGTTCGTTTTGCCGAGCATATAAATGATTGTGTTCATGCAATTGATGAGAACAACAAAGAACAAACACGTCACGCGTTAAAAATGCTGAGCAAGCAATCTGAGCAACTACTTGCTCAGCATCATCAATTTAAACAAGAAATAGCCAAAGCCAAGTCGTTACAAGAGAAAACACAAAAACAGCTCACTCAATTACGTAAGCAACACATAACTGATCAGCAAACAGGTTTATACAAGCGTCATTATTTAAACCAACAGACACAGTTATGGCTCGGCCAAAACAAAGCAATATGTGCAATTGCGATTCATATCGAAAACCTTGACCATTTTATTGATAATTATGGTGATGTCATTGGCGAGGTTATTTTGAATAAAGTCGCCAAGCAAGTGCAAAAATATGTACTTGAAAGTGGTTTACCTGGCCGTACAGGCAAAGATGAATTTACTATCTTACTTGCCGACATAGAGCCTGAAACGGCCAATGTCATTGCTGAAAAAGTCCGTAATGGCGTTGAGAAGCTTCGTTTTGTTAGTTCAAAGAATGGCACTAAATTACCTCCAATCCACTTAGCCCTTGGTATTGCCAAATATGAAAACGAGGGTGACTTTACCAATCTTGCCCGCAAAGCATCTCATGCAGCGGCGAAAGCTAAATCTCTGGGTCAAAGCAGTTTCATCGCAGGACAGTAACCCTGCGCTTAGTCATAAAAATAATCGCTAATCTGGTGATTTAGTTATAATCAAATTGCACCCTACAGCCACAATCAAGTACACTAGACTTTATTGCCACGATAGAGATTAATCATGAACGAGAATCGAGAAAAGACCACGCATTTTGGCTATAAAACCGTTGCTGAAAACGATAAAGCATCCATGGTTGCAGATGTATTCCACTCAGTTGCAGCAAAATATGATGTAATGAATGATCTCATGTCGTTTGGTATTCATCGTTTATGGAAACGTCAAACCATAGCAAGCTCAGGTGTTCGCAAGGGTCATCGCGTATTAGACCTAGCCGGTGGCACAGGTGATTTAACAGCTAAATTCAGCCAGCTTGTCGGTGATACAGGACAAGTCGTTCTTGGTGATATTAACTCTTCAATGCTTAAAGTTGGCCGTGAAAAACTAAGAAACCTAGGCCACGTTGGCAATATTGAATATGTGCAAATGAATGCCGAAGCACTGCCATTCCCTGACAACAGCTTTGATTTAATCACTATCGCATTCGGCCTGCGTAATGTGACCGATAAAGATAAAGCACTACGTTCAATGTATAGAATTCTTAAGCCTGGTGGCCGTTTATTAGTACTTGAATTTTCAAAGCCTGAACAAGAAATTCTCAGCAAAGCTTACGACTTCTACTCGTTTAACATCCTACCTAAAATGGGCCAACTTGTTGCTAATGACAGCGAGTCATATCAATACCTTGCAGAATCTATTCGTATGCATCCAGATCAAGAAACACTCAAAGATATGATGGAAGACGCAGGCTTTGAACAAACGAGTTACCAAAACCTAACAGGTGGCATTGTCGCCCTGCACCGCGGCTTTAAATACTAAAGGCATAATTATGTTAGCAAATGCTCTATTATCACTGGTAGAACGAGTTGTTAATTATGTCTTGCAGCTAGATACTTCTTTGAAAGATAGATTAGCTGCTATTGCCGATAAGCAATTGCTCATAGAGATCCGCGACTGGCAACAGCGCATTTTGTGCGTTTACAGCAACGAGCAAATCCATTTATACAGCACTGAGGAACTGAGTTTTGATTGTATGATCAGTGCTGATATAAATACACTTTTAGCACTCAAAAACCCCGCAATGCTGACTCAGCTAATTCGCCAAGATAAATTAGACTTACAGGGCGATTTAAATATAGCACAAGGGTTCAGTAATGCGTTTGCAGAGCTTGATATTGATTGGCCAGAGCATTTCTCACGTTATATTGGTGACGCGCCTGCTCAACAACTATGGCTTTCATTACAAACGCTCAAAACACGTGGCGTGCAAATGAAAAGCAAACTTGAAAAAACACTCACAACGTTATGCCAAGATGAGCTAGCCGTTACAATCCACCCGCTTGAATTAGCAGAGTTTAAACAACAAAACCGTCAATTAAAAAGCCAAGTATCTCAACTGGAGATGCGAGTCAATGCGCTATTGAAATCATGCTAGTTTGCTAAGGATATTGTGTGTCTACTACACGTCTATATTTCATCACCAAAACATTACTTTGCTACGGCCTTGATGAGCTCATCCCACAAAAAAAAGTACCTTGGTTTGCCAAACTTGCCCGCGGCAGTTTATTTTGGTTGCGTAACCAACATAAAGACAAACCTGCAGGGATGCGTTTGCGTTTAGCCTTACAAAAACTTGGGCCTGTATGGATTAAATTTGGACAAATGCTTTCGACCCGTCGTGATTTACTCCCTCACGATGTCGCTCTAGAATTAGCGTTATTACAAGATCAAGTCGAACCATTTGAAGGTGAGCTTGCTCAACAGCTGATTGAAAAAGCACTTGGCATTAACGATATTAGCGAATTATTTAGCGATTTCTCGCAAACGCCACTGGCATCCGCTTCCATTGCACAAGTACATACTGCCACCTTAATTGATGAGCAAGGTGCACCACAAGATGTGGTGATCAAAGTGATCCGTCCTAACATCAAAGAGCAAATTGATGCCGACTTAATGCTCATGGAAAAAGTGGCAAGGCTGGTTGCCAAGCTACTAAAAGAAGCAAAACGCTTACGTCCAATCGAAGTCGTAAACGAATACAAAAAAACACTGCTTGATGAACTTGATTTAATGCGTGAAGGTGCAAATGCGATTCAGCTGCGCCGTAATTTCGAAGAATCTGATTCACTCTATATTCCTTTTGTTTACAGTGACTATAGCCGCAGTAATGTGCTGGTTATGGAACGCATATATGGTATTCCTGTATCTGATACGGAGGCACTACTTGCACAAAATACCAACATGAAATTACTCGCTGAGCGCGGCGTTGAGGTATTTTTTACACAGGTGTTCCGTGACAGTTTTTTCCATGCAGATATGCACCCAGGTAATATTTTTGTCTCGCGAGAAAACCCGCACAATCCGCAGTATATTGGCATTGACTGCGGTATCGTGGGCACTTTAAACCGTGAAGATAAACGCTATCTTGCAGAAAACTTCATCGCCTTTTTTAATCGTGATTACCGCCAAGTTGCACAGCTGCATGTTGATTCAGGCTGGGTGCCCGCCGATACCTGTATTGAAGAATTTGAGTTTGCTATTCGCACTGTGTGTGAGCCTATTTTTAATAAACCACTGGCTGAAATTTCATTTGGCCATGTGTTGGTCAATTTGTTCAACACAGCTCGTCGCTTTAATATGCAGGTTCAACCACAATTAGTGTTACTGCAAAAAACCCTGTTGTATGTTGAGGGACTTGGTAGACAACTTTATCCTCAACTCGATTTGTGGAAAACCGCTAAACCATTTTTAGAAGACTGGGTCAAAGAGCAAGTGGGCCCGCTGGCTGTCATGAAAAAAATGTACGCAAACCTACCATTTTGGGCTGAAAAAATGCCCGAATTACCAGATTTAATCTATCAAAACTTAAAGCGTCATCAACAACCTGTACAGTTGCCGCCACAGCCCTCGTCAAAACCTTTACTTTTAAGTATTTTTGCGGGTAGTTGCTTTATTGTATCAGGCCTGTGTTATTTGCAGGGTGACCTAATTGCTGCGGGTATCACAACAGCGCTTGCAATTGTTGGTTTTGCTGCTGCATGGCGAAGCGCATAAACTAAGTGCTATTTATGTTTTGGCGAGTATAATCTAAACAAGTAAATTCATTAAATTTGACAATAATTGGAGTAACCCATGGGTTTTGGTGGTATCAGTATTTGGCAATTAGTCATCATTTTAGCAATCATCGTTTTGTTATTTGGCACAAAAAAATTACGTGGCATCGGCGGTGATTTAGGCAGTGCTGTTAAAGGCTTTAAAAAGGCAGTATCTGATGATGAACAAGCAAATTCAAAAAGTGAAAAAATAGAGCAGGCGTCTAATACGCAAAACAAAGAAACCACAGAGAAAAGCAAAGACGACCATAAGGTTTAATCAGCATGGGGATGTGGGAACTCGTTGTTGTAATGATAGTAGGTCTAATTGTTTTAGGGCCTGAGCGTTTGCCTGTGGCGATTCGTACGGTAAACCGCTGGATAAAAACACTAAAGTCAGTGGCTAACTCAGTCAAAGCTGAAGTGAATGAAGAGCTTCGTATCCATGAACTTCATGAAGACTTAAAAAAAGCAGAGCAACAAAACCTACAGGAGCTTTCTCCTGAATTGAAAAGCTCTGTGGACGAGCTTCAAAAAGCAGCCCAATCAGTAACTCACAGTTACAAGAAACGTGCACCCGAACAAGTAGAAACGAAGAATAATGATGAAAAAAAGTGAATTTAATTTCTGCTTTTATGGTCAATGATAATGAAGATGAATAATAAACTATGACCGAGCAAGCTCACACAGGCTTTGTTGGCCACTTAATTGAGTTACGAAATCGACTCATGAAAGCGTTGTTAAGCATTTTGCTAATATTTATCGGCTTGGTGTATTTTGCCAATGATATTTATAGCTTTGTTGCAGCGCCATTAATCGCAAATTTGCCTAGCACAGCCACCATGATCGCAACGGATGTAACAGCACCGTTTTTTGCTCCGTTTAAACTCACTTTATTTGTCGCCTTGTTTGCTGCTATTCCAATGATATTGCATCAAGTTTGGAGTTTTATAGCACCGGGCTTATATCAACATGAAAAGCGTATGCTTATGCCTATTCTAGCATCTAGCATTTTGCTATTTTATAGTGGAATCGCATTTTGCTACTTTGTGGTGTTGCCTATTATTTTAGGATTTTTCACTAGCACGGGCCCTGATATGATGACATTAGCGCCTGATATTAGTAGCTATTTAGGCTTTGCTTTAAAACTGTTTTTTGCATTCGGCATTGCGTTTGAAATACCTGTGGCTATTATGCTGTTATGTTGGAGTGGCGCAACAACAACAAAAAGTTTAAAAGAAAAACGGCCTTATATTGTGGTAGGTGTATTCGTGGTTGCCATGTTCTTAACACCGCCTGACGTACTGTCACAAACATTACTAGCATTACCTATGCTGCTATTATTCGAACTAGGCTTAATTTTGGCTGCTTTTTACACTGCCAAGCCTCAACAGGAATCAGAGGAATAAAATGAAAAAACAACTCATTCCCATCGTTGCACTATTAACGATTACTGGCACTGCACACGCTAACGAAGTAAATATCCAAGCACTTCAAGCCTGTACTTTCGTTGAAAATGATTTTAATCGCTTACTTTGCTACGACAACATCATGGCAGGTAAATCACTAACAAAGCCCGCAGCCAAAAAACAGCTAGAAAAACCTGTCGCAACCAGCTCTTCTGCTACGGATACTAAAGCGGTTGTGGCGGCAGCTACACCTACTCAACAACCTATCCAAGCGAAAAATGACAGCTTCGGTTTAGAGCACAAAGAAGTCACAAAGGTCAACGATGACGAAATCAGCGCGGTCGTTAAAAGTGTTGAACAGGCTGCTTATGGTGAACTCATTATTGAGCTTGATAACGGTCAGCAATGGCGTCAAGTAGGCTCTGATCGTATGCGCTTAAAAGCAAATGACACAGTGATAATTGAACGTGGTGTTTTCAACTCTTTCTTATTGAAAATCAAAGGTCAAAATCGCTCTATTCGCGTAAAACGTACCAACTAATGACTATTGAGCTTGTTGATGCTGGCGTCAACTTAAGCAATCATCAATTTGATGAGCATCATGATGAAGTGTTACAACGTGCAGCTCAAGCCGGAGTAAAACAGATGCTATTGATTGGCTGCGATATACAGAGCAGCCAAGCATCATTACAACTTGCAAAACGCCACTCTCTGCTGTGCACCTCAGGTATTCATCCCCATGATGCAAAAACGGCTGATACATCTTTAGAACAGCAACTGACCTTACTAGCAAGTCACCCAGAAGTCGTTGCTATTGGCGAGTGTGGACTCGATTATAACCGTGACTTTTCACCACGCGATGTACAACGTGCCGTATTAGGAAGACAACTCGCTCTTGCTGAAACACTTAATATGCCTGTCTATTTACACGAGCGCGATGCGAGCAACGATATGCTCGCAATACTCAATGAGTATAGTGTAAAAGGAGTGCTTCACTGCTTTACGGGTGATAAGTTTGCGCTACAAAGTTACCTAGAGAAAGGTCTTTATATAGGCGTTACTGGCTGGGTGTGTGATGAGCGCAGAGGAGGGCAATTACAGTCATTAATACCAAGCATACCACTAGAGCGTTTATTAATTGAAACAGACGCGCCTTTTTTACTTCCAAGAACAATACAACCGAAACCAAAATCGCGTCGTAATGAACCCAGTTATTTAACCTATGTTTGTCAGCAAATTGCTGATTTAAAAGGCTGCGAATTTACTGAGGTGGCAAAACAAACTACACTCAACTTTCAGCAATTATTTTCCGTTAGGGGATAAAATGACACGCCTATGGTCACTGTGTAGCGTACTCTTTGTTGTTTTATTTAGTCCCTATTTAGTGGCTAATCCTATTAATGTTGGCATTGATTTCAAGTCTCAGCAGCTTTTAAATGTTGAGTACACCCTTGCGCCTAGCACTGAACAACAGATTCTTAATAACAATCAAATAGAGTGGCTAGACAGTGATGGAACATCCCTTAATTTGGGCATGAATTTAACCCCTGTCTGGGTAAAACTGGCAATAAATAATACTTCCCTTACAGATATACCCGTTATTTTATCTATTGATAACCCCCTCTTAGATGAAGTTAACGTACTTCATACTCAAGGCAGTAAAACTATTTTTTTCACAAAGATAGGTGATGCATTACCGCTTGCTAATCGGCAAATAAAGAGTGAATCTTTGCTAGTGTCGCTCACACTCCCTAAAGCAAGCCATACTACGGTCTATTTACAAGTAAAGAATGATGCAGGACTACGTATCCCTTTAAGTTTATGGTCACCAAACGAGTATCTGAAACATAAAACGAAGTTTAACTTACTCTATGGTTTGCTGGTTGGTTTTATCTTGTCGCTTGCAATAACAAACTTTGTTTTATATGGTTTTTCTAGACGACATTATTTTGCTTATACAGGCATATTGCTCACTTTGCTTTGGCTTACACTCGCTTACCTATACGGCTATGGCTATCGCTACTTACAGCCTGATGGCATCTCATTCCAGCAACTCGCCATTCCTAGTTTACTGTTTATAAGTAGCGCTTTATTTGCACCGCTGCAACAGACTATTTTTGGTCCAGCTAAGCGCCGGCTTATACATGGGTTAGGGTATACAATAGTACTACTCAGCCTGTTTTCGTGGTTTGTACCCGTTCATATTGCTCTGTCGTTATGTTTATTGAGTTTACCCATTTTTCTTAGCTTAATTGCTGCCGTGTCAGTTAAACACTATAACTATCATTACAAGCAGCCTTCTATAGCTTACTTAATTTCAATCAGCGCTTTTTTCTGTGCCATTATTTACAGCGCCTTAGGTGTATTTAATCCCTTTGATTTAAACATTGGCGTGTTATCGCTCACTTTTGTGTGCTTTTTAATATGTAGCCTTAGCTTGAGTTACGCCGTGATAAAAATGTTTTTAATGCAGCGAGACGCTGAAGTAAGTGCACAGCAAAATGCCCTTGCAGAAAGTAAAGCGCAAGACACCCTCATGCGTGAGCGTTTAGCGATACAAGAGCAAGCGAGGCAAGACTTAGAAAGCAACATTGAAGAACGTACATTTGAGCTGCAAGTAACATTAAGAGAGCTTGAAGAGAAAAACCGAGCCCTCGAACAGCTCAATATGGAAGATGCATTAACAAAAACAAAAAACCGTCGTTACTTTGATAAAAAGCTATTGATGGATATACGTCGCTCGAGACGCGAGCAAACCCCCTTAAGTATTATAATGTTCGATATTGATCACTTTAAAGCGATTAATGACAACTATGGACATTTAACAGGGGATCAAACAATTCAGGCTGCTGCAAATATTATAAAAACCCACTTAAAACGTCCTCTTGATGATGTAGCAAGATATGGCGGGGAAGAATTTGTTGTACTGTTGCCCAACACCCCTCATCGAGGCGCATTAGAAATTGCCGAGCAAATACGCAAAGCTGCTCAGAACACTGATATAATAGTCGCCGGAACAACCATTAAATTTACATTAAGTGCAGGCGTTTACAGCGCGATTGCTGAAGATATAAATAACCCAAATTTATTCACTGACTATGCCGATAAAGCCCTTTATCATGCCAAGCAATCAGGCCGAAATCGTGTAGTTAGTTATCCTCTACCAGACTAGGAGCATTAAAGAATGGCCCAATCAGGACTCGACCTCTTTCCTTATACCCGCATGCGCCGTATGCGCCGTGATGATTTCTCTCGTCGCCTAATGGCTGAAAACCAACTTACCGTCAATGACCTTATTTTCCCTGTGTTTGTATTAGAGGGTAAAAACCGTCGTGAAGCGGTTGAATCGATGCCTGGTGTTGATCGTCTCTCAATTGACCTATTACTAGAGGAAGCCAAAGAACTAGTGGACTTAGGTATTCCAGCGGTTGCTATTTTCCCTGTAACTCCAAGTGATAAGAAATCTCTGCTAGCTGAAGAAGCTTACAACCCTGATGCACTTGCACAACGAACGGTACGCGCATTAAAAGAAGCATTCCCAGAGCTCGGCGTTATCACCGATGCTGCGCTTGACCCTTTCACGGTGCATGGACAAGACGGGATTATTGATGAAAATGGCTATGTCATTAATGACGTCACGACTGAGATTTTAGTAAAACAAGCCTTATCTCACGCCGAAGCAGGTGCTGATGTAGTTGCCCCATCAGACATGATGGATGGTCGTATTGGTGCGATTCGTGAAGCACTCGAAGCTGAAGGTCATATCCACACACGTATTATGGCTTACTCTGCGAAATATGCTTCAAGCTACTATGGCCCATTCCGTGACGCTGTTGGTTCTGCGGGTAATCTAAAAGGTGCAGATAAGAAAACATATCAAATGGACCCTGCCAACTCAGACGAAGCAATTCGCGAAGTTGCACTAGACCTTCAAGAAGGTGCAGACATGGTTATGGTAAAACCAGGTATGCCATATTTAGACGTGGTTCGCCGCGTTAAAGATGAATTCGGTGTTCCGACATTTGCTTATCAAGTTAGTGGTGAATATGCGATGCATAAAGCGGCTATCGACAACGGCTGGCTTGCAGAAGAGGCAATCATCATGGAATCGTTACTTGCATTTAAACGAGCGGGTGCAGACGGTATTTTGACTTACTTTGCTAAGCAAGCAGCAACATGGTTAAAGAACAACCAGTAAGATATTTAACCAAGCTGCGATTAGCGTCTGCAGCCTAAAAACAAAAAACCCGCAACGAGTGCGGGTTTTTTTATAAAGGTCAAAAGGCTAAATTATTTAGCAGCTTTTTTCTCTTTTTCTGCAGCGATTACTGTTTCAGCAACGTTTGCAGGACATGGTGCGTAGTGTGAGAACTCCATAGAGAACTGACCACGACCAGAAGTGATAGTACGTAAGTGGCCGATGTAACCGAACATTTCTGAAAGTGGTACTTCACCCTTGATGCGAACGCCCATTGCGCCTGCTTCTTGGTCTTTGATCATACCACGACGACGGTTAAGGTCACCGATTACGTCACCTACGTTGTCTTCCGGAGTGAATACGTCAACTTTCATGATTGGCTCAAGAAGTTGTGCACCCGCTTTAGGGATAGACTGGCGGAAAGCACCTTTAGCAGCGATTTCGAACGCGATTGCTGATGAGTCAACTGCGTGGAAAGCACCGTCGAAAAGTTCAACTTCAACGTCTAATACTGGGAAGCCAGCTAGAACACCTTCTTGCATCATTGATGCGAAGCCTTTCTCAACTGCAGGCCAGAATTCCTTAGGTACGTTACCACCAACAACTGAAGATGTGAATGTGAAACCTGAGTTAGGCTCACCTGGCTTGATGCGGTAATCAATCTTACCGAATTGACCAGAACCACCAGATTGTTTCTTATGCGTGTAGCTATCTTCGATTTCTTTCGTGATAGTTTCACGGTAAGCAACCTGAGGTTGACCAACAACTAGCTCAACACCGTAAGTACGCTTAAGGATATCTACTTTGATATCTAAGTGAAGCTCACCCATACCTTTAAGGATGGTTTCGCCTGAATCTTCATCTGTTTCAACTTGGAATGAAGGATCTTCTGCAACCATCTTACCGATCGCAATACCCATCTTCTCGTTACCACCTTTATCTTTAGGTGCAACAGCGATTGAGATTACTGGATCAGGGAAGATCATCGCTTCAAGTGTACATTCGTGCTTAGGATCACAAAGAGTGTGACCAGTTTGAACGTTCTTCATACCAACAACAGCGATGATGTCGCCTGCTTGCGCTTCAGAGATCTCGTTGCGGTCGTCAGCTTGCATCTCAACCATACGGCCGATACGCTCTGTTTTACCTGTTGCTGAGTTAAGTACTGTGTCACCTTTTTTCATGCGACCAGCGTAGATACGGATGAACGTAAGTGCACCGAAACGGTCGTCCATGATTTTGAACGCAAGCGCTTTAAGTGGCTCATCAGCAGAAACTGTAGCAACTTCACCAGTAGGCTCACCTGTTTCTGGATCAGTTAGAGGCTGTGGATCAACTTCTGTAGGCGAAGGTAGGTAATCTACAACAGCATCAAGTACTAATTGCATACCTTTGTTTTTGAATGCAGAACCACAGTATGTCGGGAAGAACGCAAGGTCACGAGTACCTTTACGAATACAACGTTTGATGTCTTCTAAAGAAGGCTCTTCACCTTCCATGTAAGCCATCATTAGGTCTTCGTCTTGCTCAACAGCAGACTCAACAAGCATTTCATGGTATTCATCAACTTTGTCTACCATGTCAGCTGGAACGTCTTGTACTTCGTAGTTTTCAGGAAGGCCTGTCTCATCCCAAACGTATGCTTTTTTCTCAAGTACGTCTACAACACCAATGAATTGGTCTTCGATACCGATTGGTAAAGTCATCACTAATGGAGTTGCGCCTAGTACTTTTTTAACTTGATCAACTACACGGTAGAAGTCAGCACCCATACGGTCTAGTTTGTTTACGAAGATTACACGTGCAACTTCTGATTCGTTAGCATAACGCCAGTTAGTTTCTGACTGCGGCTCAACACCACCAGAACCACAGAATACACCAACACCGCCATCTAGTACTTTAAGTGAACGGTATACTTCTACTGTGAAGTCAACGTGTCCCGGAGTATCGATAACGTTTAAGCGGTGGCCTTTCCATTCACAAGTTACAGCTGCTGATTGGATTGTAATACCACGCTCAGCTTCTTGTTCCATGAAGTCAGTAGTAGACTCACCGTCATGCGTTTCACCACTTTTGTGAATTTTACCCGTAAGCTTAAGGATACGCTCGGTGGTAGTAGTTTTACCCGCGTCAACGTGGGCGAAAATACCTATATTTCTGTACTTCGATAAATCTGCCATTATTTTACTCTTAATAAAGTCGAAAAATTATTCGGCGGGAGTATAGCATTACTTAAAGCGAACATCACCATCGAAGTCGCTTAAAATGCAATCAATTTTATAAAATTTTTCTATGCTAAAGATAAGTGGTACTTTTTAAAGTATCTTGAAATGATTTTAAGCTGTAAAAATCACATAAAATCAGGGAAAACGCTAATAAAATGCCGCCATCTAACCAGTAAGCATTTTATAACAACGTTCAGGCCTACCAATACTGCCATAGCTTTGATCGGCACTGACTTTTTCTGCTTCCAGTAAATATTCAAGGTATCGACGAGCCGTTGAGCGGCTTACCCCCACTAAATCCCCCATCTGCTGGGCAGTAAAATCCGTTCCTAGGTTCGCTTCAAATGCTTTTAAAATTTTTTGCAAAGTAAGCTGATCGACACCTTTAGGTAATCTAACTGGCGCTTTTTGCTGCTCTTGTGAGCCAAAGAGGGTATCAACCATAGATTGCGTGACTTCATTTGCATCTGACAAACATTGCTGCCTTGCTTCAAAGCGCGCTAAAGCTTGATCTAAACGATTAAGCATAAGTGGTTTAACTAAAAAATCGCATGCACCAAGTTGCATGGCTTTTTCCAATGTTTCGACTTCTTTTGCCGCAGTTAACAGCATCACTTCACTTTTTAGCTCATTACGACGTAACTCATTTAACAGCTCAAGACCATTACCATCAGGAAGGTGAATATCAAGCAGAATTAAATCTGCATCAACCGCCTGCAATAATGCTTTAGCTGTCGTTAAATTACCGGCCATACCAACCACTTGATATTGTCCTTGGCGCAAAGTTTGACGCGTTCCTTGTTGACCTGCAATACCATGAGGAAGCAATAAGTATTGCGCTAACAGCTGTGCAACCTCGACTTCATCTTCAACTATGACAACCGAATAAGTCATCTTCTTTACCTTTTATATTATAGGCTGATCATTTTTATTATTTTGGAATGTAGACACTTAAGCGTGCCCCCATCAGATCAGACTCACCTATTTCTAAACTACCACGACACGAATCTAAGTTGGTTTTAACTAAATAAAGACCTATGCCATGCGCTGCCCCTGACTTAGAACTGTATTGTGGTGTAAATATCACATCCTTGTCATCGCCTAAACCAAAACCGCTGTCTTCAACATCAAACAATAATGTTTTACTGGTTTCATCAACCGTAACACGAACCTTAGGGGTACGTGTATCGCTAGCTCGAATAGCGGCTTCAATTGCGTTATCAATCAAATTGCCGAGAATCGAGACAACCCGTTCAAGCATATCCTTACGGGTGATCGATCCTAATAAGCTATCTGGGTTAAGCTCAAGTATCACGTTTAGTTCACGTGCTTTATGGTATTTACCGACCAGTAATCCAGCAAGTACCGGATCTTGGATCCTTTCGAGTAAATGATGGATCTGCGCTTGTGAGCCTTTGCTTTCTTGTCCTATTAACTCAATAGCTTGATCCGTTTGCCCCATTTGAATTAACGCACCAATTAAGTTTAGCTTGTTTGAGTAATCATGCGTTTGCACCCGCAATAACTCTGCAAAGGCTTGCACTTTGGTTAATTGCTGCGATAAATATTCAAGCTCATCAGCAGGGCGCATACTCAACAAAATACCATCAGCCTGACCTTGCACCTGTAATGCATATCGCGACAACACAATGCGTTTATCGGCAGCAAATAATTCAAAGCCAACAATCGGGCGCTGCTGATTATGCATTAAAAACTCGGTATGTTCAGGAAGTAAGTCTTCAAGCTTTAATGGTTGATGGATACAGCTAGTCGATTTGCCAAGAATTTCGCAGGCTCGTTGGTTTAAGTTACGCACATTACCTTCTGGATCAAGGGCGATAATACCGCTACGAACAGTATTCAAAATAGCATCTTGCTCAGAAAATAGCCGTGCTATTTCATCTGGCTGCAAACCAAAAATAGCATTACGAACCCGTTGACCAATATACACCGCAGCCAAAATGCTCAACCCCACTAACAATAAGCCCCAAAGCATGATTTCGGCGCTTCGAGCACGAATTAGTGGCTCAATCGATTGCACCAAAAACCCCACTGAAACAAGCCCTATTATCTCATCTGATTCAGAATAGACTGGCACTTTTCCGCGAATTGACTCACCCAAGCTGCCTTTCGCAATAGACACATAGCGCTCACCTCTTAGTGCAGCTTGGCTATCACCCCCAACCATGTGCTTACCCAGCTTATTAGCATCAGGATGAACAATACGTGTTGTTTGGCTATCGCCAATAACGATAAAACTTGCTTCCGTTAATTCACGAATTTGCTCTATTTCAATATTAAGCTTTGCGTGGTCTTTTTGTGTTAGTAACGCTTTTTGTACATCATCTCGCGATGCAATGCTCGTTGCTAACGCCAGTGCCTTGTCACCCATGTGACTATGTAGACTCTGCGCTGTGATCTGATACACCAAAGCGCCAAACAACACAGCTTGTAAAACACATAGACCAGTAACCCAAATAATGAGTCGTGTTTCTAAGCGCTTTGGCTTTTTAACCATATGCTGAAATGGGTTTAGCTTATTGGTGTATCTCATCTTATCGCCTTGTGCTACGCATGCTGCTGTGCTTGCGTGGCTGCTTTTTCTTTACGACGTTGGACAATATAATCTTTCAATGGGAACAACAACACTAAGATTGAAATTACGAAAATACTGAGTGTTAATGGGCGGTCCCATAAAAAGCTCAGCGAGCCATCTGAAATCATCATCGCACGACGGAAGTTTCGCTCAATCATATCGCCAAGTATAAAGCCAAGTAACAAAGGTGCCATCGGGAAAGCTAGCAACCTAAGGACTAATGCCACCAACGCAAAGCCCACCATCATAAATAAATCAAAGGTGTTAAACGACACTAAATAAACGCCAATTAAGCTGAAGAATAAAATCATCACGGTGAGCACCGATTTAGGCATAGCCAGCACTTTAGCAAAATATGGGATCAACGGCAGGTTCAGAATAAGCAGTACGATATTGCCAAAATACATACTGACAATAACTGCCCAAAACACGCTTGGGTTTTCTTGCATTAACATAGGACCTGGTTGAATACCGTAGGCGATTAAGGCGCCTAACATAATCGCTGTCGTGCCAGAGCCAGG
This sequence comes from Pseudoalteromonas sp. 68 DY56-GL68, assembly GCF_041414825.1. Classification (NCBI taxonomy): domain Bacteria; kingdom Pseudomonadati; phylum Pseudomonadota; class Gammaproteobacteria; order Alteromonadales; family Pseudoalteromonadaceae; genus Pseudoalteromonas; species Pseudoalteromonas sp. 68 DY56-GL68. The sequence continues at coordinate 171,251 of NZ_JAOCZL010000025.1, read as the reverse complement.
AATACCTAACGTAAGTAGCGGTACAAATGAGCCGGTACAGGCTGCATTATTAGCCGATTCAGGGGCTGCTAAGCCACGCATCGAGCCCTTACCAAATTTATCTTTCAGTGCCTTTGGAGCAAGGTTACGTTCAGTGGCGTAGGCCATAAAGCTGGCAATCGTCGCCCCTGCCCCTGGTAAAACACCGACAATAAAACCAAGTAAAGATGAGCGGCCAACCACTGGAGCCATGTCTTTGACTTCTTCTTTAGTCAGTTTTGTTGAACCAATTTTTGGCGTATCAGGATCATCCAATTTTTTATCTGGTTCAGCCTCAGGGCGCGCCACATTAATGAGTGCCTCAGCCAACGCAAACGTCGCCATTGCCACTAATAAAAAGCTAATGCCATCTAATAAATCGGCTTGGCCAAAGGTAAAACGTTCAGTACCCGAAGACGGATCAATCCCTACCGTTGCCAGCATTAAACCAAATACTGTCATCATCATAGCTTTTAAAAATTGCCCTTTATTAGAGAATGCGGCAATGGCCGTTAAGCCTAAAAACATTAGTACAACATAATCAGGTGATTGGAAACTTAACGACACTTTCGCTAATAATGGCGCAGCCACCATCAGTAAAATGGCGCCAATTGTTCCACCAATAAAGGACGCATAGGCTGCAATAGCCAGAGCTTTACCTGCCTTACCTTGTTTTGCTAGCGGGTAACCATCAAACGATGACGCTACCGTCCCTGCAACCCCTGGCGCATTAATCAAAATAGAAGACGTAGAGCCACCAAATATAGCGCCGTAGTAAACACCCGCCATTAAAATCATGCCCGAATCAGCACCAATGCTGTAAGTGATCGGGATCATCAATGCAATCGCAGTAATTGGACCAAGTCCAGGTAGCATACCGATGAAGGTGCCAACAAAGCAGCCAACAATCACATATAACAAGTTGTTCCAGTCGAGTACGGTCGACAAACCTAACATAATTCCATCAAGCATAACTTAACTCCACAGGTTGCCAGGTACTAAGTAAATGCCCAGTACTTGTGTCATTAAAAACCAAAAAACCACAGCCACAGGCACAGAGGCAAACAACAACACCGTTTTACGGCGTTCGCCCATAATAAAAAAGCCAGCAATTAAAAAGGCACTGGTGGCAATTAAAAAACCAAACGGCTCGAGCATGGCGCTATAGGCAACCATTAACACTAACAGTGCAAAGGTACGTAGTAAGTTGCCCTTACTGAGTAGCTCTGCTTTTTCTGCTGGTGCTTGCTTTAATAAATTGGCACCAATTGATAGTACACACACCACAATACCGAATACGGCATACACTTTAGGTAAGGTTGCAGAAGTAACGCTTTCGTACTCTTCAAATGGCATGAGTGGAATTTGCCAAGCCACAAGGGCGTAAAGGGTAAAGAGGACCAAGAATAAACTTGGTCCAATTAGTTCACGGTTTAACATTAAAAAGTCCCAACTAACCTAGTCTACGAATAAAACCAAGCTCTTCCATGACCACTTTTAGCTGTGCTTCCTGCTGCTCAAGCGCCTTAATAAACGCTTCTTTCTCTTGAAACAGGTTTAACCAACCATTACGCGCACGAACCGCTTCCCACTCAGGTGTTGCTTGTAATTTACGCAACTTTTCTGTGTACTGGGCTAGTTTGTCTGCTGGTAAATCTGGGGTTGCAAAAAAGCCGCGCCAGTTTACGAATTCCATGTCGTAACCTAGCGACTTTAAGGTTGGAATTTCAGGATAATCCGGTAAAGCATCTGCTGAAGTCACCGCTAAAATACGCGCTTGACCGCCATTGGCGACTTCGAGTGCTTCACTTAAGCCCGTTGAAAGTAAGTTGACCTCACCCGACAACAAGCCTGCTTTCGCTTTACCACCCGCATCGTATGGAATGTAACGTAATCGACGACCATCAATACCCGCCGCCTTCACAGCTTGTGCTGCCACTAAGTGATCCATACTGCCGCGCGCTGAACCTCCCGCCACTTTTACAGAGCCGGGATCTTTTTTCATGGCATCAATGACGTCTTGCCATGTTTTATAAGGCGAATCATTACGCACAACAAACGCGCCGTAATCAGCAATCATGCTGGCAACTGGCGTTAAATCACGATAGCTGTAAGGAATTTTGCCTGATAATGCGCGTAGGACGATAGGCGTTGAGTTCACCATCAACATATCGCCTTTTTTAGTGCCCGACTCAATCAAATAAGCAATCGCACGGCCACCGCCGCCACCCGACATATTTTGAAACGACGCATTATCTTCAATCCCCGCTTTTACCATGGCTTCACCCACACCACGGGCAGTGGTATCCCAACCGCCACCTGGACCACCAGGTACTAAAAAGTGTAAGTCAGCTAACGCCAACGGGCTGGTTACTAATAACGAGGCTGCTAATAAAGAGCTCTTAATTGATTTAAACATAGTCATAATGCACGACTCCTAAAATAAGTACTGCATACGAGCGCTGATGCCCATACCTGAATCTTCATCACCTACCAGCGAAGAAGCGCCTGCACCATCAACATCGCTGTAAATCAGGTTGCCCATAAACTTAATATCGCTGCTTAGGTAATATGATGTGCCTAACGTATAAGTAGTTACGTCTGTGCCTTGGTCTTTACTGCTGGCATTCATTTGTGAAACACGGGCAACCAGCTCCCATGCGTCTTTAATCCCTTTTGGCTGAACAAATAACGCAGAACCCGCTTTGTAATTGCGCTGCTGACCACCTAAGAAGTAACTGGCAGAAACATGAAAACCATCAAAGCGCTCACCATCTAATACATTGCTACTATCCACCGTATCGAGGTAACGGCTGGCATATTCAGCCTCTAGCGTGAATGCATTCGCTTGGTAGGCAAATTCAAGGCCTGTTTGCGACATACTATCTAGCGCTGCCGTTTCACCGCCTACCGCGTAATCCACTAAGCGCACATTGGTTTCACGCACTTCACCGCGGGCAAAACGAGCGCTTAAATCATTACCGCCCATATCGCGATAAGAGTGCCAAGCACCTAAATGAATCACATCACCAGGCGCCGCACTTGACCACGTTAAGCGACCTGTTACAGCCAATGTGAGTTTGTCGTCTTCATCATGGCCTGATGCACCAAACGCATCATTTTTGTAAACACCTACGGCATAACGTAAGCCTGAGTCCTTAAAATATTGATAAGCTGAAATACCCCAACGGAAGAAAGGTGAGAAGGTATTAGCAAGGGTGCTGCGCTCAATGGTGTTAATGTGCTTAGAGCTGGTTAGCGCATTGAGCGACATGTCTTCACGAATTTTACCAGCTTTTACTTTTAAGCCGTTGTCGAATGCATAACGTACACGGGCTAAAACAATTTCAGCCGTGCCTTCTGCAAATTCGAGTAATAGTTTGTGATCCCAGTTACCATGTTCACTTTCAACATAAGTACGGATACGTCGAGGAAAGAAGTCGCTGCCTCCAGCGCCATCATTGTCGGCATTATAAGCGCCGTCGAAATAGTTGTAATCAAGCTGTACGCGACCACCAAATTCTAGGTTAAAGCCGCTAGATGTTTTTAATGAGTCCACTTCTTTTTGAAGTGCATCGAGTTGTTGCTGTAGTTGTTCAGTGTCGCTTTGTGCGAATGCTGATGTACTTGCTAACGCCGCTGCAACGGCTAAAGCGAGCTGTGTGTTACTTGCTTTCATGAATTACTCCACACCAGATTATAATTATTTGTTGTCGTTGATCGGCCGACTGCAAATGGCGATCTGGTTTGGAGCTTAGTGTTAACGATAGATTAACGAAATGTTTAGGAGGTAAGTTGCATTGATGATAATAAATGGCTTTTTGCTCATAAAATTCATGAACAAAAAGCACATTACTAGGGTTTAGTATAAAATTCAGTCAAATTAGGAGCTTAATTGCTAACTAAAGGTCATTTCAGGTACATCTTCAGAGACAATAAGCTTACCTTGTGTCTTGGCTATAATCTCATCGACTGAGACTCCTGGGGCACGCTCTAATAAATGAAATGCACCGTCTTTAATTTCTAACAATGCCAAATCGGTGATCACTTTATTGATACAACCAACCCCAGTTAACGGCAAACTACATTCGGTCAGCAGTTTTGATTCGCCATGCTTGTTGGCATGGGTCATAGTACAAATAATGTTTTTAGCACCGGCCACTAAATCCATTGCTCCGCCCATCCCTTTAACCAACTTTTTCGGGATCATCCAACTGGCAATGTTGCCGTTTTGGTCCACTTCAAACGCACCAAGCACAGTTAAATCAACATGCCCACCACGAATCATGGCAAAGCTTTCTGCAGAGCTAAAAATAGCCGCCCCCGTTGCAGCAGTGACCGTTTCTTTACCTGCGTTGATCATATCGGCATCAACTTGGTCTGCACTTGGGTATGGCCCCATACCGAGTAAACCATTTTCAGATTGCAGCATCACTTCGATGCCATCAGGGACATAATTAGCGACCAAGGTTGGAATTCCTATACCCAAGTTAACGTAGTAACCATCCTGTAGTTCCATCGCCACGCGTTTAGCGATTTGTTCTCGTGATAATGCCATCAGCGTGCTCCTTATTGATTTTCTTGCTTAGTGGTAACTTTCTCGATGCGTTTTTCAAATTCACCTTTAATCACCCGGTCAATATAGATACCCGGCGTGTGAATTTGGCTTGGCTCCAACTCCCCCGGCTCAACAATTTCTTCAACTTCAAGAACCGTAATTTTGCCTGCGGTTGCTGCCATCGGGTTAAAGTTCATCGCCGTATGACGATAAATGCAGTTACCATAACGATCTGCTTTCCACGCTTTAACAATCGCAAAGTCGCCAGTAATACTTGGCTCCAATAAATAGTCACGGCCATTAATATTGCGGGTTTCTTTACCGTCAGCCACCGGTGTACCGACACCTGTAGCGGTATAAAATGCAGGAATGCCCGCGCCGCCAGCTCGCATTTTTTCAGCTAAAGTGCCTTGCGGTGTGAGCTCAACTTCCAGTTCACCATTTAATAGTTGCTGCTCAAATAGCGCGTTTTCACCAACGTAAGAGGCAACCATCTTGCTAATTTGTTTGTCTTCAAGCAGCACGCCTAAACCAAAACCATCAACACCACAGTTATTCGATACCACCGTTAAGCCACGGGTGCCTTGACGTTTAATTTGCGCAATCAAGCCTTCAGGAATACCGCATAAACCAAAACCACCGGCTATCACAGTCATGCCATCTTCAAGGCCAGCCATTGCTTCGCTGTAACTTGTAACTACTTTATCAAACCCTGCCATTGGCTCCTCCTATTGTGCAGTCCAACCGCCATCAATGGCGATTGCTTGGGCGGTAATATTGCGTGCTGCATCGGCCATTAAAAAGCTAATGGTATGCAGGATCTCATCTAAGCTAATAAATGCTTTTTTCGGCATCGGTGCTAGCATAATCGTGTCGATCACTTGTTGCTCAGAAATACCATGCTCTTTGGCTTGCGAGGCAATTTGTTGCTCCACAAGCGGCGTTTTTACATACGCAGGGCACACGGTATTAATGGTGATATTGGCATCATTAGTTTCAAGTGCCATGGTTTTAGCAAAGCCGATTAAGCCATGTTTGGCAGCGACATAAGCCGACTTATATTTAGACGCCACCATCGCATGGATTGAGCCAATATTAATGATGCGACCAAAATCTTGCTCACGCATGCGAGGGAGTACAGCCTTGGTCATCATCGCAGGGCCAACGAGCATAACTTGTTGCAAGAACTGCCATTTATCTGCCGGAAAATCTTCAAGCTTTGCAACGTGCTGAATACCCGCATTATTAATAAGTACATCAATTGGCTGATTAAGCTCAGTGAAAAACTGCTCTATTGCGGTGCTTTCTGCCACATTAAGTGCATACCCTTCAGCGCTGCCGCCTTGTTCAACAATGCCTGCTGCCGCTTGTTGTGCTGCTTGCTGATTTAAATCAGTCACAATAATAGTGTGACCTTGCATCGCCAGTTGCTGTGCAACATATAATCCAATACCACTGGCTGCACCGGTAATTAAAACCGTTCTGCTCATCGGGCTACTCCTCTAAAAACTCACTGATAAGCTGCGCTTTAGGGGCTATTGAGAAGATGCCATCAAGGTGTCCCCAGCCCCCTTCAATTTCTGAAATCTCAACGTCTTTACCTGCTGCTTTCATCGTTTTATACACAGTGCGCATATTCTCAGGGCGAAGCAGTAAGTCGTTCGTTGCGGGTAGCAATAATGTTTTGGCAGAGACATTTTTAAGTGCCGTTGTTAAATCGCTTTGCATGCCAGCGGTAAATAGTTGTGATGCCCGTACCAAATAAAGTACATGGTTTGCATCTTGCGTTTTCGCTCGTGCCATTGCCCGCTGAGCGAGTACTTGGTTTAACTTAGGCAAGGTGCGAATATCTTTTAACGCGCCTTCATCTAATACGTTAAAGTCAGGGAAGCTCGCGTTATAAATAATTGGATGCATCGCATCTTGCGTAATATTAAGCATGGTTGCCGCTAAACCATCTAATGGGCGCTCTTTGCCGTAGTAATTACCTTGCTGCCAGTTTTTATCTAGACGAATTGGTAACGCCCATTTTTCAAGTGCAGCGACTGTCCATACATCCATCGTTGCTGCGCCAATCACATGAATTAAGCGCTCAACTTTATCTGGGTAACGTGTTGCCCACTCAAGTGCTTGAAACGACCCCATTGATGCGCCCATCACAGCATGTAACTTAGTGATACCTAGGCTGTCGAGTAAACGCTTTTGCACATTCACAAAGTCAGTAATCGTAACCACAGGGAAATCCAAACCATAAGGTTTACCTGTTTTTGGATTAATTGACGCAGGGCCTGTGGTGATGACATTCGGATCATGCCAGTTGGCATTAACTAAGGTATCTGAGCTAATCACATAATATTTATTCGTATCGATAGCTTTACCTGGGCCGATAATCGCATCCCAATAACCCGGTAGGGCGTCATCCGCTTTATATTTACCTGCGGCATGAGACGTACCAGAGAAGTAATGAGTGATTAAAATCACATTATCTTTATTGGCGTTTAGTTTTCCATAGCTTTCCCAGCCAATGTCCACTTGCTCTAAGGTCACACCAGACACAGTGGTAAAATCTTTTGTTGTAAAATGCTGTTTTTCCACCAGCATGGTGTCGGCTTTGTTTGCAGCGCCAAACGCAGTGCTACTAAATACAACCAGCCATAGCAAAATTATTAATTTGGTTTTCATTGCTGTTCCTTAAAAGAAAATAAAGAGTCCGAGTGCCAATGCGACACCGATAAGCGGAATGACCGCAGTCAGCGCTGCCATTGACCAATACGCTCGTTGATGCGTTTCTTTACAGATAGCGCGTATCGTTGTAACCACATAGCCATTATGTGGCAAGGTATCGAGTGCTCCAGAACTAATCGCCACCACACGGTGTAGTTGTTCTGGATTCACACCCATATCTAAATACCCAGGTGCGACAAGCGGTAATGCAATGGCTTGCCCGCCAGAAGCAGAGCCTGTTAAGCCGGCAATCACACTAACCGCAACCGCAGCACCAAGTAGTTCATTACCCGGCATATGGGTCATCACATCGACAGCGGCGGTAAATGCTGGTGACACTTTCGCCACAGCGCCAAAACCAACCACGGCAGCGGTATTACCGATTGCCACTAAAGCGCCGGTTGTACCCACATTAATAGCGTTACCCATATCGTGAAAATGCTTGAAGTTAATAATCACAATACTCAACACACCACCAAGCAAGGCAACAATAAGCGCTGTTTGCTGTAAAATATCGTGCAATGCAAATGACAGAACTAATACCACAATCAGTGGGATCACACCCGTGATTGGATGCGGACGACGACGCTCAATAACCACAGGATCATCATCACGTGCTTCAAAGGTTTCGCCGTTAGCAACGGCTTTTTTGATCATCTTGTTTAACCAAAAGTAACCTGCTGTCGCCATGAAAATAGCGACCACTAAGCTCACTTCCCATGCTGCATAAGGCGATGTGCCAAGGTGCTTAACCGGAATCCAGTTTTGAATTTCTGGCGAACCTGCCGAAGTCATGGTAAAGGTCACCGAACCAAATGCCAGCGTTGCTGGAATAAAGCGGCGCGGTAAGTTTGCATCTTTAAACAGACTTAATGCCATTGGATAAACAGAAAACGCAACGATAAAGACGCTCACGCCACCATAGGTTAAAACTGCACAGGCAATCACAACCGCAAGAACGGCGTGCTTCATACCTAATTTACCCACAATGTAGCTTGCAACACTGTCTGCAGCACCGGTGTCTTCCATAAACTTACCGAATAACGAACCCAGTAAGAACATAAAGAACCACGCACTTAAGAAGCCTGCAAAGCCATCCATATAGGCGTTAATAAAGTTTGTATCTGCCGATACAGGGAAAATGGCCATGCCACTACTAAGTGCAACTAACAGTGCACAGATTGGCGCAGCGATAAATAAATTTACCCCACGCAGCGTTAAAATGATCAGCAGTATTAAACCGCCTAACAGTCCTATCATGCTCAGCATAGACATTCCTATAATTATTGTTATTACACAGATGAGGTGACATCGGAATAATGCTTTTAGTCTTACCCTAAGCGCTCAAAAAATACATAACACTAAGGTACTATCTGCTTTAAAAATAGCTTAATTGCTTGATAAATAAAGGGCTGTGGCGGGTATAGCACTATGGTACTAATTCAATTTCTGCAACTATCTTCTACATTAATTGACAGGTGACACGGGCAAATCTTATTCAGTCTTCGGCAACATCAATGTGAGTGGCCATAAGACTAATGACAACAATAACAAGGAATACAACATGATAAAGCTTAACCCAAAAGTCGCGCCACTTACTCTGGCTGTATCACTTGCTTTGGCAGGTGTCAGTGCTCAAGCGGCAGAACAAGCCGAACCTGCAGCAAAAAAAGGTGAACTTGAACGTATTCAGGTAACAGCACGTAAAACTGTTGAAAATCTGCAAGAAGTGCCTGTTGCTGTCACTTCAATTGGTGCTGAAGAACTGGCAGAAAATGGCATTGTCGTCATGACCGAAGTTCAGCAGTTTTCACCCAATACCACCTTGCAAGCTAGTCGTGGTACTAACTCTACCATTACTGCGTTTATTCGTGGTGTAGGTCAACAAGATCCTCTTTGGGGTTATGAACCAGGCGTAGGTATTTATATTGATGATGTCTACCTTGCTCGTCCACAAGGTGCCGTGCTTGATCTACTTGATGTGCAACAAATCGAAGTATTACGCGGCCCACAAGGAACACTTTACGGTAAAAATACCATAGGTGGCGCAATTAAATACGTCACCAAAGAAATGAGCGGTGATGCCACGTTAAATGTACAGGGGACTGTGGGCAGCTATAACCAGAAAGATTTAAAGATTACCGGCCAATTACCGATTGTTGACGAAAAACTTTACGTGGGCTTTGGGTTTGCAACGCTTAACCGTGATGGCTTTGGTGAGTTTTTAACATCGGCTCTTGATAACCAAGACCGCGAAAACTACAACAAAGACGTGACCGCAGCACGTGTAACACTCGAATACACACCGACTGATGACTTATTCTTTCGCTTAGCGTGGGATAAAACAGAAGACAAATCAAACGCAAAAGGTGGCTACCGTTTACTACCAAGCCTACTAACCGATGCGCCAGTTCCAGACAGCGTGTATGACTCATACACCAGCTTACCAACATGGAACAAAGTTGAACTTGAAGGCTACAGCCTGACTGCTCGTTGGGATATGACTGACTACACCAGCATTAAATATGTCGGTTCAAGCCGTGAGAGCTACTCACCAACCAACATCGACTTTGATAATACTTCAATTCAAATTTTCGATGTTCCTGCAATTTACGATGATGAGCAAACCACTCATGAATTACAGCTAAACCATCAAGGCGATAACTACAAACTGGTTTCGGGTCTTTATTACTATGACGGTGAATCATGTGGTCAATTCCAAGCTATCTTGAAAGTATTAGGTCAGGCATTAGGTGGCCCAAGCTTAACCCGTGAAACCGGTGGCTGTAGTAACTCAACAAGTAAGGCGGCTTACATCCAAGGTAGTTATGACTTTAACGAACAATGGTCAATGACATTGGGTGCGCGTTACACCAAAGACAAAAAAGAGGCGAATGTTTATAACGGTTTAATTTTTGATACTGTTTATCCAGAATCAAACTGGATCCCTGGTTACACTCGCCCAGAAGGCCAACTTGTACCGACGGTACTCGATGATGAGGAAGAATGGTCACGCTTCACACCGCGTGCAGGTGTTGAATACCAGTATTCAAACGACATCATGTTCTTTGCAAGTTACGCGCAAGGCTTTAAGTCAGGTACGTTCAACCCTCGGGCAAGCACAGCAGAGCCCGCTGCAAAACCAGAAATTGTTGATTCATTCGAAATCGGCATGAAGAGTGAGTGGAACAATAACTTACGTGCAAACGTCACCTTATTCTCACTCGACCATAAAGATCGTCAATATATTTCTGTGTTACCCGGTGAAACAGATGCAGATCTAAACCAACGCTTAGGTAATATTGGTGAGTCAACATCTGATGGTATTGAGCTTGAGCTTAACTATGTAGCATCTGAATCGCTCAGCTTTGATGCATCAATAGGTTATATTGACAGTAACTTCGATAACGTGATTGATTTTGACCCTGTAACAGGTGAACAATTCGATAAATCAGACCGTTTTACAGTATCAAACACACCTGATTTAACCTTCAATCTGGGTGCAACGTACCGTATGTACACAGAAATGGGCGACTTTGTTATTAATGGTAACTACTACCACAGAGGCGACTATGCGCTATTCGAAGAAGATAGTCTATTAACGCAAGATGCTTACGGTATCTTTAATATGGGTATTACTTGGTACAGCACAGATGGTCACTGGACTGCAGGTCTTTACGGTAAAAACTTAACGGACGAAGAGTACATGATTGGTGGTTACCAGTTCGTGGCACCTGATCCAACAGACCCAACAGATACCAGCAAATACACCCCAGGTTTAGGTGGTGATAATACGCTAATTGGTTACTACGGCGACCCTCGCACTGTAGCCTTCACTGTTGGTTACCGTTTCTAAAATAGAATCTAAATCCTTGTGTGAGAAAGGTTTGTCTGAAACTTCCCCTCAGGCAAACCTTGTTTCAAAAGGCAAAATCACTTATAACATAACGCATTGGAGAATCGAGGGAATGTCTTTAGCTGTGAACACCATAATCGCCGATGATCACCCGTTATTTAGAAGTGCGCTGCGTCAAGCTGCCGCGACATCAGTGCCTGAAGAACATATTAAAGAGACCAGTGACATTGATGGTTTGTTTACACTGTTAAGCGCTCACCCTGAGATTGAACTAATATTTTTAGACCTTACGATCCCAGGTGCAAATGGCCTACAAGCCCTTTCGCAACTGCGAAACCACTACCCTGATATCTTAGTGATCATGGTCTCTGCCAATGAGACACCCGCTATAATCAAACAAGCTATGAGCCTTGGCGCTGCTGGCTATATTCCGAAGTCATCTTCTTTAGATGTCATCAGTGAAGCAATTAGTCATGTACTTAATGGCGATACGTGGTTACCACCTGAAGTAGATTTAACTGATGTGGTGATCAACGACGAACAAAGCGAATTTGCTCGTAACCTCGAAAAACTAACCCCACAGCAATACCGCGTACTAGCGATGATTGCCGACGGTTTATTGAATAAACAAATCGCCTTTGAAATGTCGATTCAAGAAACCACAATCAAACAACATGTGTCAGCGATTTTACGCAAACTCAATGTTTATAACCGCACCCAAGCAGGCATTTTGTTTAATCAGCTTTCGCAGGTTGGCAAAATCGAGTAGCTTTTTATATAGCTCTATCACTTAACAAATCAGCTTAATTTTTTAATGAGTTTTAGTTGGCAGCGGCTTCTTATTTCAGTAACTTATCTCATAGATATAATGGAATTAGAAAATAACAATGAAATGGATGCACTTACAACTTAAGGTACTGGCTGTTTTTTTATTCTTTGTGAGCTGTTTTGCAAGCGCTGAAGACTATCAGATTGCGCCCGCAGCTAACTGGGTAAAACACCATGAGTTACTTATCCCTGAGATTCCTCGAGACCAAATACGAGACGGGACTTTCTACCTGATGCTCGACACTCAGCTTCAGGTATCTGAGCAAGCCCCACAGCAACGCTTTAATCGCACCGTAATGCAAGCGGTCAATCAGTCTGGGGTTGATTATATAAGCCAGCTGAATATTGATTTTGACCCAAATTATCAATCTCTTACGCTCAATAGCTTAGGCATTATTCGTGACGGTCAATATATAGATAAACTAAATAGTGCCGAGCTACAGGTGTTACAACGTGAGACCGACCTAGCAAGTCGAATATACAATGGCACATTAAGCCTAAATATCATTATTGATGATATGCGTGTCATGGATATATTAGATTACAGCTATACGATTTCGGGCAGCAATCCGGTTTATCAACACTTTAGTACCATGCGCACACTAAACTGGTCGGTGCCGATAGTGCAGCAATTTATGCGGGTAAAGTGGCAAAAGCCTACGCCCTTATATATCAACTTTATGAATGGCGAGTCACCAGTTACTAAAACCAAGCTAGATACGGGTTTTGACTACCAAATTAGCCAACACAATGAGCCTACAATGATCTCAGCAAGTGAAGTACCTTATTGGTACTCACCTTACAAGGAAGTGTATTTTTCTGAAGTAAATAATTGGCAAGAGGTGATCAATTGGTCGTTACCTTTGTACCAATCAGCCATCGAAGTGAGCCCTGCTATTGAAATAATTGCCCGTCAAATTAAGTTTCAACATGCCGATTTAGAGTCTCAAATTGTGGCGGCCCTACGTTTTAGCCAAGACGACGTGCGTTATTTGGGCCTAGAAATGGGCGCCAACTCGCATCAACCTACTCCTGCATCAGAAACCTTGGCACTGCGCTATGGCGATTGTAAAGACAAAACCGTCTTGCTCATCTCTTTACTTAAAGCGCTCGGCGTAGAGGCTCACCCTGCTTTAGTTAACACCGAAGGCAGAAAACGTACTGCCAGCTTACCGGTATCTCCTAGCTTATTTGATCATGTCATTGTCACTTTAGAGCACCAAGGTAAGCGCTATTGGCTCGATCCGACCATTTCTTATCAGCGCGGCAATTTAGAACATTTAGCTCAACCGAACTACGATGTAGCGTTAATAATTAAGCAAGGTGAAACAGGCTTTACTGATATGCTCACAGAGCCAACCCTTAAACGCATACAGGTTTTTGATAGTTATCAGATCCCAGAAGGTATTGACGAGCCAGTTAGTTTCTCAACTCAATATAAATACGGCGTCTTTGAAGCAATAAATCGTCGTAGTTCAATCGCTAAAAACAGCTTAAAAAGCGTAGAAGATGATTATCGAGAATATTATCAAGATACCTACAAAGGCTTAAAAACAGCCAAACCTATGCTGGTTGAATCTCCAGAGGACACCGGTCAGCTAATTACCAATGAGCACTATACTATTGATAACTTTTGGCGACCTGATGGTAATGATTTTAAAAACAACTTTTACGCCAGTGACATTCGAAGCTCGGTTTATAAACCTGAACAGCGAGAACGTAACAATGCACCAATGTGGTTTCGTTACCCCAATAATATCGAAACAACAATAGAGGTTACTTTTACGGACTCTAATTGGCAGTTTGATGATGAGCAGGTCACGATCGATAACCCATTTTTTCATCTCGAAAAACGCGTGACATTTAAAGACTCGGTGTTGACCTTATTCTTTGATTACAGTGCTAAGCAGGATCATATTCCAGCCGATCAAATAGACCTTTACCTAAGCGAACGCAAAAAACTCAATAACGCGACCCATTACGGCATCATTAAATACGGCACAAATAGCGCCACAACCACACCAGTGGATGACGAAACCAATTGGTATAGCGTTTTTATTTTAAGTTACTTGGCAGCAATCATCTTTTTCATCGGCGCTTGGCGTATAGAAGCAAGTAACCGCCCATTTTTTGCTGAGCAACAGTTCTACCCTGTCAGTAACAGTAAGTTTGTTATTTACAGCTTATTGAGCTTAGGAATATTCATTAACTACTGGAGCTATCGCAACTGGAAAGCGATAAAAGAGCAGCAACAAAGCCATATAATGCCGATTGCCCGAGGGATATTTGCACCACTGTTTTTTATTCCGTTGTTACTTCAGCTTTGCAAGCATAGCGAGCAAACCTTTGGCAAAAATAAGATCATGCCCGTTGCGGTTGGGTTCGTGTTATGGCTGGCGATTATCATTTCTGAAGTCGTAAGCTATAACTGGGAATATGGTACCTGGCTGTTTTTAGTGACACCTATTTTATGGTTGCCGCTGGTTAATTACATTCAAAACCTCAAGCAACCTGAACAGGCTCTTGAGTACCACTCTCAATGGCGAGCGAGGCAGGTTATCATTTCGATATTCATGTTGCCTTGGTTATTTTATGGCTTAATTTATGAGCTATATTTGTTGCCAAATTCAACCATAGTAACCGGCGATAAGCTATGGTCGTATCAAGTTAACTTTTTAAAACGAAAAGAGATCATCCCAGCAAATGAGAATGTGCAATACTTTTATAGCGATGCCTTTGTTGATTTTAAAACTGATGGAAACGGCATCACAGAAAACACAATTTTTAGTTACTGGGAAAATGAGCAAGGTGTGCTCGAAAAAGATCAGCGCAGCTTTAGTGACATTAAAAAGCTCAACGTCGATTATGCTAAAAGTACCCTACTAACCACCACGGTAACAGTAATTGACCACAATGGTGATGAAATGATGTTATTTTTAAGCCATGAAGATGGTTTAGATAAAAAATTTGTCGCTGAGGTAGAGCGCTTAATGAAAGCCAATACCCCATCAACTGAGCAAAACGCTGATTAAGTAAGTCGCTTAATCATGCGTTTTAAGGCGGGCGCTTTCAAAGGCTTATAAAGCAATGGGTAGCCCGCATCGAGTACTAACTCACGTATACCTTCATCATGATTCGCGGTATTAACGATGGCCGGTAACGCAGTAAGGGCTGCTTGCTCAATCACTTCAAGGCCCGTTACCCCATCATCCAGCTGATAATCGATAATCAGTAATTGCGGTAGTGCTTGGCTTGCCTTTAACTGCTCAAGGTCTGCTAAATTAGTGGCTGTGGAGATCTCGCAGCCCCAATTTTCTAGTAACTGCTTTAATGCCTCTAACACATTTCGATCATTATCAAGCAGCCAAATACGCAGTTGACCAAGCTCTGTTTCTTGCTGCGCTTCTGCGCTTTGCTCTTTACTCGCTTGACGGCTGACCTTACATGGCAGTGTTAAAGTGAACTGCGTTCCTTTTCCAAGCTCAGAGCCCATCACTAAAGGGATTTTTAAAAGGTCACAAATACGCTTTGTGATTGCAAGCCCTAGCCCTAACCCTTCAGCACTTGGTTTAGCACCAAGCTGTTTAAACTCTTGAAAAATGGTTTGCTGATCACTTGCAGCAATGCCTATTCCTGTATCTTCAACAATGAATGACACATGATCATCATCGTCATGATGCATTTTTAAGCGTACTTCGCCTCGCTCAGTGTAACGAATGGCATTACTGAGTAAGTTTCGCAATACTCGGCGTAACAACGCTTTATCTGTGTGCAAACGCACATCACAAGTCTCAATTATAAACTTTAAACCCTTATCAGTTGCGAGCGCTTCATAATCATTGCGCAGCGGCTCTACAAGTGAGCTGGCTGCAAACTCGCTCATTTGTACTTTAAACGAACCTGAATCGAGCTTCGTTAGTTCTAAAATACTCGATAACAGTTCTTCAGCACTGCCTAATGAATTTTTAATATTCATCGCTAATTCTTTAAGCTCAGTGCTTTGTGCTTTTTCATTCATTAATGAACAAAACAAACTCGCGGCATTGAAGGGCTGAAGTAAATCATGACTCGCAGCAGCAAAAAAGCGTGTTTTACTGACTGTTGCTTGTTCCGCCACCTGTTTTGCCTTTGATAGCTCTTGATTTGCTTGAGTAAGTGCTAATGTACGTGCTGTTACTTTTTCCTCAAGGCTGACATTGGCTTCTGTCAGCGCTTTCTGTTGCTTAACAAATTCAGTAATATCTGTATAGGTTGTTACAAACCCTCCCCCTGGCAGTGGATTACCTTGCATCTCAAAGACACGGCCATCATTGTGCGAACGTTGGTATTTATATGCACTGCCTTGGCGTAAATACGCTAAACGTTTTTCGACTTCGCTGGTCACACTTTCGCCCCTGAACAGACCACGCTCAGCATTAAAACGAATAATATCAGCCACCGGACGCCCTATATATAGAGCATCGTCTGGGTAAGCAAACATATTCTTATAACCTTGATTCCACGCTACAAGTCGCAGTTCACTGTCGACTACACTGATCCCTTGTTGGATGTTTTCTATGGTTGATTGTAGTAAATCACGATTAAATTTAAGAACTTGACTTGCTTCATCAACAAACTCAGCAACTTGTTCTAGTGGCTGGCGCTGCTCATTTTTAGCTACATCTAAAATGAGCCGTGCCGATGCCCCGCCAATCACCGCTGACATCTCACGCTCAACCAGTAGCTCTAATTCAACATTAGCAGGGCGCTTCCACTTACCTTTATCATCAGGGAAATAATGGTTTACCAGAGATTGCGCGGCCTCTTTCTCGGCAAATCGCTGCAATAAAGCTCCTAAATCATGATAACTAAGTGGATGTAGGTGGTTGCTGATCCGTGAGTCACTTAATTGAGAAACAAATTTATTACTCTGCAAGCGTTCAGCCAAAGTTGCACGACTAAATAACGGCACCAAAAAATACACTAAACAGTTCGCACCTAACGATAACAGCAAGGCTTGGCTAATGCTTTCCATGCCTAATGAGAATAAATTGGTGGGTGCAAGCCAGCTAATCCCCCAAGGCCCATTCACGAGCCACAAGCTATCGTTACCTAATCCGCCTGCTAGGTTTGGCAGTAATAGCGTGTAACCCCAGATGATAAAGCCACTTAGTATACCAAGCTGCGCACCTCTACAAGAGGCTTGTCGCCACCACAGACCAATAATCATAGCTGGTGAAAATTGTGCAACCAAGGTAAACGACATTAAACCAACATTAGCAAGCGTTGTGCTCTCGCCCAGTACCCGGTGAGTGAAATAGCTAAGTAATAAAATGAGTACGATAACGATTTTACGCGCGTGTAGAAGGTTATTTTTATCGAGTCCACGGCTACTCGATGTAAGCTGCGAGCGGCGTAAAATAAACTGATTTATAAAGTCATTGGTTATCATCACAGAAAGTACAATTGATGACACAATTACCATACTGGTTGCAGCTGAAAAGCCGCCTAAAAATGCCAGTAATGCTACAAAAGCATTGTCAGCTGCCATAGGAAGTGCCAGTACAAAGGTATCGTAGCCAACTTCTTGACCTTGAAAATAAATTAATCCGGCGTATGCAATCGGTAAAATAAACAGATTGATAAGTAATAAGTAAATCGGAAATAGCCAACGTGCCGAAGCCAATTCTTTATCGTTATTTTTTTCGATAAAGCTCATATGAAACTGCCTTGGCAAGCATAGGGTTGCCAAAATACCGAGTAATGTATGGGCAACATACACATAGGTTGGGCTTTGTGTTACAGCTACTTGCTGATCGATATTCAGCGCCTGTGCTTTTTCAAACAGTGCCATGGGGCTGTCAAATAATGCAAAGCACACATATAAACCCACTGCAACAAATGCCAATAACTTAACCACAGACTCAAAAGCAATACTCGCAATAAGGCCAGGGTTATGCTCACTGGGTTTTAGCCGCCTTGCACCAAACAAAATAGCAAATAACGCTAAAACAAGGGTGATGTAAAAAGTGCTATCGGCCCACACTTCATGACTTTGTGTGACGGCTCTGTCGGTAAGTAAATTCATACTTTGTGCGGTCGCACTAAGCTGTAAAGAGATATAAGGCACAATCGCAATCACAGAAATAAGTGATATTAGCCCTGATAAGCTTGAAGATTGTCCATAGCGGGTGGCAATAAAATCTGCCATCGACGTTATTTTTTGCTGCCGACAAATATGTGCAATGCGACAATATACCTGCCAGCCAAAAATAAACAGTAAAATAGTGCCAGCATAAGTCGGTGCTAACCACCAGCCGTTATATGCTGCTTGTGCCGTGGTGCCAAAAAACGCCCAAGAAGTACAATATACCCCAAGCGATAAACCATAGGTTAAGCCTTTAAAAGGCAGTACTTTTCTTTTATCAGCCCAGCCTGCAACAGCAAATAGAATTGCTAGGTAAATAATCGCAAGTAGGCTTATTGACCAAATTGAGAACATCGCATTTGATTATTTTAATTATTATAGCTTCAGCATAGTTTTTATTAGTCATAATTTACAGCCCAACTTTAGTGCTAATACATTGTATTTGAGAAGATTAAAAAACAAACACAAAGAAATGAGAATTATTTTCACTTAGGTGTTGACAGATAGCTAAATCTAATTGATAATCACTATCAACAAGTCGACAACGCTTTATGACTTGTTCGGAATAAACTGATTTGTTTCTCGACCCTGAAACACGTGTGGCCCACGATAAAGCTAAGATCGCCTGTTGCTGATCGCAACGCCCCTTGATGTTGGCAACAGGTGATCACCTACTTGCTACATTGCTCATATCGGTGACGGTAGATATGAAACTAAAAAAGCCCTTGCAGGGCTTTTTTTATGTCTGAAACAAAGTAATCAATGTGTCGAAAAATAAAAAACAGAAATGATAATTATTTTTATTTAGATATTGACAGCTTGTCAAATCTAACTGATAATCAATATCAACAAGACGGAAGAGCATTACGACTTGTACGGGATAACCTGATTGTTTCAAGACCCTGAAACACGTGTCGCCACGTTAAAGCTTAGCTCACATATTGCTAGCCGCAACGCCCCTTGATGTTGGCAATATGTGGGCACCCCTACTTATTTTACTTGCTACATTGCTCATATCGGTGACGGTAGATATGAAACTAAAAAAGCCCTTTCAGGGCTTTTTTTATGTCTAAAAATCAACGTTTTAATTTTAACGACGGTTTTTACGCGCACGGGCACGGCGCTGCTTTTTCTCTTCTTCTTTAGCGGCTTTTTTTGCCTCTAACGCGGCGCGAAGCTGTGCAACCATTTGCTCTTCTTCTTCACGCATGGCTGGTGTTTCCATAGTAATGCGACCAATAATGCCATCTCGTAATTCATTAATAAGAATTTCAGACATTTTATAAGTATCGATCTGATTTCCACCACGAATACAGCCACGCTTTTTGCCTGCCATTTCAACAAACTCCCAGTCAGACTCTGGTAGCTCATCAATTTTATAGCGACTTTTTAAAAGCTCAGGATATGCATGCAGTAAATATTCGGCGGTGTAACTTGCCACCTCTTCATAATCAATGGCCGTATCACGAATTGCACCCGTTGCCCCTAAACGGTAACCTGAGTTTTCGTTTTCTACTTTTGGCCATAACATGCCTGGCGTGTCGTAAAGCATAATGCCATCATCAAGTTTAATTCGTTGCTGAGCTTTAGTTACCGCAGGTTCATTACCCGTTTTTGCTACAATTCGGCCCGCTAGGGTATTAATTAGTGTTGATTTACCAACATTGGGAATACCCATGATCATGGCTTTAATTTGTTTATCAGCGCCCACTTTATGCGGCACTAATTTTTTACAAAGCTCATTAATACGATGTACTTCACCTGCTTTATCATTCCCAAAATCAATCGCTTTAACGCCACTTTGCTGCTCAAAGTAGTCTTTCCATGCTTGCGTTAATTTAGGATCTGCAAGGTCCGCTTTATTCATGATTTTAATGACCGGCTTATCGCCACGCAGCGCTGTTACCATA
The DNA here is from genome assembly GCF_041414825.1 of Pseudoalteromonas sp. 68 DY56-GL68. Taxonomy (NCBI): domain Bacteria; kingdom Pseudomonadati; phylum Pseudomonadota; class Gammaproteobacteria; order Alteromonadales; family Pseudoalteromonadaceae; genus Pseudoalteromonas; species Pseudoalteromonas sp. 68 DY56-GL68. The sequence goes on along the minus strand of NZ_JAOCZL010000025.1, from coordinate 151,230 downwards.
GGGTTTTCACTGCTGTAAGGAATACGGGCATCAAGCACCTCAATGATCACATCCATTTGTGGCATAATTTCTTTGATTTCATTACGGGCTTTATTCATGTGCCCTGGGAACCACTGTATTCCTGTTCTACTCATTTGATTTTCAAACCTTTTAATTAAGCCAATAACACCATGGGGTACTATGCGGGGTACTGGGTGAATAATTTCGATTTATCACCTCAATTAATAGTGAGTAGTTTACTACATAACCCTTCTAAAATTCTTGTATAAATAAACCCTGAAGCAACTCTTAGTATGAAAGTGTAATTTATGTTCATGGACAAAAATACACCAATGGTTTATATTTACGACAAAATAATGCATTTTATAAACCATAAGGTATATGTTTGCTGAACGATTCACTCGTGCCCGAAAAGCTTCAGGCTTATCAATGCAAGCCTTAGCTACCGCAGTTGGTGTATCCGCTAATGCGATAAAAAAATATGAGCATGGTACTGCCATGCCCTCTTCATCTAACTGATTAAAACTAGCCAGCGTACTAGAAGTGCGCACAGAATACTTTTTCCGACCTATAAAAGTAAAATTAGAGGGTGTGGAATATCGTAAGCGCGCAAGTACGCCGCAGAGGATTTTAGATTGCATAAATGGTGATGTTTTGGATCAGGCTGAGCGCTGGCAAGAGCTTTTAAACTTCTATCCAGACTCGATTAAACCTATTACGCCGTTTTCACTACCAGTACATTACCTGATGTGATTGCTTCATATGATCAATTAGAAGATATTGCTATCACTATGCGCAACGAATGGGGATTAGGTTTAAATCCTATTCATGACATGATTGATACGTTAGAGTCGAAAGGTGTGATGATAATTTGCACTGATGTAGAAACCAGTAAAAAATTTGATGGTCTAGCGGGTAATATTAATGGGCTGCCTGTTGTTGTTATCTCTTCGGCACAAAGCGGCGATCGCCAACGGTTTACACTTGCTCATGAATTAGGTCATTTAGTACTACATAACCGACTTTCTGAAAACTTAGATGAGGAAAAGGCGTGTAATTACTTTGCTGGGGCTTTTTTATTACCTAGTACTAGCTTAATACAGCACTTGGGTAAAAGCCGAACACAACTAGAAGCTCAAGAACTATATATGCTCAAGCATGAATACGGCATAAGCATGCTTGCTTCTTTGTATCGTGCTTTACAGTCAGGCGTCATATCACCTCAAACTCAAAAGAATATGTTCATTTGGTTTGGTAAACAGGGCTGGCGTACCCAAGAACCGGGCGAACCTTACCCTCATGAGGATACTTACCTGTACAAGCAGCTAGTGTATCGTGCGCTAAGTGAAGACTATATTGGAGTATCTAAAGCAGCAGAGCTATTAGGTGTATCACTTTCAAGCTTCCACAAAGAGCGAAAGTTAGAGGTGCTTTAATGCAGAACCTTTCCATTCACTTTTGTAATGAAGATTTGGATTTGATGGTATATTAGCAGGCCTACCACCCTCTTTACTCAACTCCCTAAATTGCGTCATCGTCTCAACACCCAATGTCCGAGCAATTCGACAAGCTTCATGAAACTCAACGAATCGCCCACAACCAGGTGAGTTTTTAGGAGCTAAAACTTCTGACCATTTACAGCCATATACATTAGGTGGGCGCTTAGGAATAGACTCTGGAAATTCATCACCTTCACTGGCCTCAAGCCACTCTTTAATTGAAGATAACTTTTTCTCTCGAGCATATCTTGCTGCTTCTGTAATTGATACGTATTTATCTTGGGACATTCGTTTAAAGTATCTTACACATAATTTTTTTAATTCTACGATCAATTTTTAAAATTTTAAACATTATGAATTTCTAAATTACTAACAACTTTAGCTATACTAAGTATTTAGACTTGTAATGGTGCTATTCAATTGGCATAGCTCATTACTATTCACAAAACGAGCAACATTTCTTTCAAGTATGAGAAGCTGAGTAGACATGCATTAACTGATAACTATTAGCATCTTTCCAACTAATTTTGCCATTTCTATTATATCTACTAACGCAGTTCATCATCACGAATTTTAATGCGGCAGTATGAAAGCCATACTCTAACAATTCTCATTTGAGATGAAAGTATGTTGCCATCTACAATTATACACTCAACTAACCACCTAACTTAGACATTACAATTTAATTAGAAGTTAAAAAAACTTGAAGCTATAAAAATAATGCCCGAAAAAAGCCAAACTCCACAGTACTTCACCCAGTAATTACTATTCAGATAAGTGACATTAGGATTGTTAGAGTCAATTAAAATTGTACAATCAATCCCATTTTTAAACTGGGCTATAAGCTGATGATCAAATGCAATATAAACACTATAAATCTTGCTTTTAAATTCATAGCTGACTAATATTTTTTTGTAGTAGAAAAGCTCTAAATTGCGCACGTTATTATCAATTACATTGTTAATGTTTACAATTTTACAAACTCGCCAATGGTGCTTATCATAACGAATCCTGAGCCATCTTATCAATGTTAGTAAGCTCAACATAACGAAACAAAGCCCTAATAATAAAAGTAATAAGCTACTCATTTTTTTAATGACTTATAAATATAATGTGCAGTTATAAGATCACTTAACGCTGTGCCAACAGACTTAAATACTGTTATATCGGATTCACATTTTCTCTCATAGTTATTTTTTTTAGCTAGATCCGCAAGCTCGCCGGATATATTAGCTTCATCAAAAACTCCTTCAGAAATAGGAATCAACAATTCACCAGCTTCAGCAAGAACATTCTCCTTGCTATCTACATATACCTTACTTTGTGCGATAGTAACACTGTCACATTCGCGCGAGTCGCAGCGATGATTACCAATCAAATCAACATGCGTACCAGGCTTTAACCAACCACCTTTAAATAATGGCGTTGGTGAACCTGTTGCGCAGCTGATCACATCGGCACTTTTAATAACTTTTTCACAACTTTGTCCGATAACAAACTCAATATCAGTAAATGCACGCTGTAAGCTATTGTGTAAAACAGCAACTTTATCTTGATTACGCCCAATTAACGTTACACATTTAAAATCGCGCACACTCAAGTGTGCTCGAACCATATACTCAGCTAAATTGCCGCTGCCAAAAAACACTAAATGCTGGCTATCTTTTCGCGATAAATAGTAGCTTGCCAAAGCAGATACTACAGCTGTGCGCCAAAGTGTTACACGTGTACCATCAACTAGAACAAGAGGTTCACCATGAGCGCGAGAGAACAGCATTATTTTTGAATAAAGTGACGCATACTCACTATCAGTATTACTTGGAAAGTAGGTAAATGCCTTTACTCCAATAACCTGTTCATTCCATGCTGGTAATACGGCAAATGCGTCATGGTTTGTGTCTGTTTTATCTAACTCATACACATGACGCTTGGGCATAGTAAACTGCTGAGCAAACCCTTTTTGTAAAGCAATGCGAAGCGAGTCAAAATCTAGGACAGCATCAATTTGCGTTTGATCTATTACTTTCATCCTACCCCTCCAATTCGAACGGCTTAGGAGCCTGGGTTAATACTTCATAACCATTTTGAGTTATTAAAATATCGTCTTCTATTCGCACACCACCAAAATTCGGAATGTAAATACCAGGTTCAATCGTGATCACATTACCTGCCTCTAATACATGACGGCAATTTTTATTAATAAAGGGCAACTCATGTAAAAACAAGCCAACTCCATGGCCCAACCCTTGCCCTGCCCATTTACCAAAACCAGAGTCATCGAGTACTTGCTGTGAGATATTTTGTAAGTCTAGACAGTCAACACCTGCTTTGAGTAGGTTGATCGCTGCTTGCTGAGCATTGCTTACGCTTTGATAGATTGCTGATTGTTTCTTTGAAGCTTTACCAAGTACATAACTGCGAGTCATATCAGAGCGGTAACCATTCACCACTGCGCCAAAGTCAAGAGTAATAAAATCACCTTTAGATAGAGTACGTTCACTCGGGCTGCCATGAGGCAGTGCACAACGCTCTCCAAACATTAAAATAGTGGCAAACGACATTCCTTCAGAGCCTAGTTTTTGCATTCTGAATTCAAGTTCCAGCGCTAGGTCTCGCTCTGTTACACCTTCTTTAAAATAGGGTAATGTTTGTCTAAGCGCTTCGTCAGCAATGGCCGCAGCCGCTTTTATTTGCTCGACTTCCCAATCATTTTTAACCATGCGTAAACGTTCAACCATACCGGTAACTTGTGTAACTGTATGACTAGTTAACTCACTTGCCACTTGCTGCCAAAGCGCAACATCAATAAAAGCGGCATCAAAACCTAATTGACTATTAGTCGTTAAAAAACGATTTATGCACTGACCTAATGTTTCACTATCACGATCACGGCTGACAACCTCAAAGCCAATAGACTCTTCTTGAGCTCGGCCAAAATAGCGATAATCGGTTATTAGTACACTTTCCTCCGCAGTTATTAACGCGTAAGCAGCATTACCGCTAAAGCCACTTAAGTAACGAATATTTTCATGGCCTAATACGAGTAGCGCTGTTAACCCATTTTTTTTTAATGCCTGCTTTAGTAATTGTTGGCGAGAGGTAAATTGATTTTTCATCGAAATATAAATCCTTGCTTTAGGGGATCATTTGGATCAATTAAAAAAGTATGTTTGCCAGTGACAAAAGCTTCACCGCTCACTCTAGGTATTACTGCATGGGTATCAGCTAACATGCGTTGCGCTTTTAGCTCAACTGAAAATATAGAGCCTAAAATACTCTCTATTTTTATTTGCTGTCCTAATTTAAGCCTGCCTTTTGCAAACTCTAATGCAGCTCTGGCACTCACGCCGGTACCAGTAGGGCTGCGATCTAATTCGCCCTCAGCAAAAATGCAGACATGGCGGCTAAATACAGAATGACTTTTTTGTGAATTTGAATAGAAAATCACCCCATATAAAAAACTTAATGCATCATCGGTCGGGTGTTTTGGTTGGTAGTGGCTATTAACATCCTGCTTAATGATTTTTCCTAAGCTAATAATTTGTTCATGATCGTTGGGCGCCAAACTTACATCCAAAGTATCAGCATCTACAAAAGCATAATAAGCGCCGCCATAAGCAATATCACAATTGACGGTACCAAACAGAGGTATCTCTATTGGCATATCAAGTTTTTCTGCATAACTTGCAACATTATCAAAATAAACACTTATTAGTTGGTTATTTCGAAGAGTAATATACGCCTTGATAAGCCCTGCAGGTGTATCTATACGTAATTCATTAACGCCTTCAATAAAGTTGCAAATGCTGCTATCTTTAGCTGCTGTGGCAAGCGCAATGATAGCGTGACCACACATTGTGCTATAGCCTTCATTATGTAAAAACAGTACGCCAAAATGGCTATCTTTACGTTCAGGTTTTGTGATCAACGCGCCGTACATATCAGCATGACCTCGGGGTTCGAACATCAGTGCTTTACGTAGGTGATCGAATCTTGTTAGGCAATCAGCTCGCTTTTCAATCATGGTTTGCCCTTGTAGTTCAGCAAACCCATCAATGATTATGCGTAAAGGTTCACCGCCGGTATGCATATCAAGAGTATCCACTTGCAGCCAACCATCTTTAGGCTGTTGCCAATGAGAATATAAACTGTTCGTCATAGTTAACCTTAAAATTTATACGAAAAATGCCAAGCAGTTTCCTGCTCAGCATTAAGGCTGTATGGCTCAAATGAGCATGTGCTTAAACATCAAAACAACACACTAAATTACCCTAAGATAAATAGCTTAGTCCGCTGTTTTCAAACAGCTGTTTCACTAGGGAGTTAAAACTCTATACGTGCAACTAAAGACACATAACGCGCGCCTTGACGCCCCGTCACGAGTCCATAGTCTGGATTCAGTTCTAAGCCATTATCACCGTACTGCGCACGCTCTTCATTGATTGACATAGCACTATCACCATCAAATAAGTTATAGACGGTGCCTTTTAAAGTCATATTGGTACCAAAAAAGTCCGTGTTATAAGTCAATGACATATCGACATTCGTTAACCAAGGTAGGTTTCCTTTGCTACCACGAGGAGCTGGATTACCATTTTCATCGTAATGTGATGCTTGATCATAGTATTGGCTAATACACGCATCCCAAGGATTCCCCTCTGCACAGCTATCTACGCCCGCTGGATGAACTGAAAAGTAACTTTTAGGACGGCCTGATGTAGTACGGGCAACAAGACCAATGGTCAGAGCTTCTGTGATGTTGTATGCACCACTGAATTTAAATGCATGGCGGTGGTCGTTAGGTAAGTTACCGTAGCCGTGATCCATCAAATCGCCATAGTCATAAGAGGTTGTCCAGCCTGGATCAGCTTGGTCGTTATCCGTTTTCACAAGCCCTTCGGTGTTACCATAACTATGTGACCAGGTATATGAGGTATTAATACGTAAATCATCCGTCACATTGCCGTCTAAGGTAAACTCAAGTGCTAAGTACTTTCGCTTAGCCTCTGGTAAAGCAAGTTCATCAGCACTTAAATTAACCTCATCAATCTGGCCATCACCGTCAAAATCATATGACATTTGAATAGCTTCACCTGGGTTATTAAGCACATAATAAGAGCCTTGACCCACATTATCGGTAATGCCCATTTCTGCCAGCTTTTTAGCTAATACCGGGCCGATATCAGTGTCTTCAACACTGCGTCCAAGATCACGATAAATAGCGCGTACACCCGCTGACATAGTATCGAACACTTCTTGCTGATAGCCGATAGTAAATTCATCACTGTACATTGGTTTTAATGCAGATGAAGCAATCAACCCTGGTTCAGTAATACCACGCTGGCGCCAACGCCTATCTCGCAACATATCTCCTCTGCTTGGCGAGCCATCAGCCATTAAAGTTGGTGCACCGTTTGCGTCTAGTTCATCTAACTCAAAGTACTCAAACCATTCAATCGAAGCAGATCCTTGGGTGATATTCATGTTCGCAGATACGGGTTGGAAATAACGTCCATATGTAGCAAAAATCTTAGCGCTGCCATCACCCGATACGTCATAAATAGCTTGCAAACGCGGTGCTATTTGATTGTCAATATCAACGAAGGCACGACCATCTGATACCGTGTTTTCAAACTGGCTATAGCGTAGCCCCATGTTAAGCACTAAATTATCGGTTGCTTGCCATGAGTCGTTAATATAAAAAGCTAATGAAGTTGTATCTGAATCGACTTCGCGACTTCGAACTCGTCTTTCTATAAAGTCACTTCCTAAAGAAGCTCCCGATATATCATTATCACCGGCAGTTTTAACCGTCCACCAACCTTCTGCATCACCAATGCCGTTTTGGCCCTCAAAGTAATCAACTTTTACATTAGTGTAATCAACACCAAACTGGATTGAATGCATATCTAGATCCCAGTTGAAATCAATTCTTGCTTGGTCACGCGTAAATTCTTGTTCTGTTACCGATGAATTTGTGTGTTGACTTAAAGTGACAAAACCATCACGTTCATCCCAAACTCCAGGATTTGGAGATGCGACTACATTTTCAACGTTTTCAGTCACTCGGCCAACAACTGCTGAAACAGAAAAAGTATCAGTTAGGTAGCCATTATAATTTAAGCTATATACTTTACCGCCATCTTCCCCTGGTGCATCCACACCTTGTTGCTCACCAATCACATTCTCTTGCCAGCTGTAAGCAAAGGTTTTATCGGTCCAAGTGCGCTTATTGTTCATTGCTGAAAAACCCACTGAGTGATCTTCATTTATAAACCAATCTACTTTTGTAAACCAGCGGTCTTCATCGCGCTCAAAATCAGAATAAGTTGTTTGTCCTGCGCCAGCTGACTCTTCACGGCGCGGTGCAAACAAACCATAAAAAAACAAGGTATCTTCGATGATTGCACCACTAGCCCATAACTGAAGCTCTTTAAAATCGTAACTACTTTGCTTGGTATTAGTGCTAATAGTCCCATTTTCTTGATAAATAGAGTCGTGCTGGCTACGTAAACTATCAGGATCCCAACGTACTTCTGCACCGAAATTAAAGTCATTATCACCAGACTTAGACACCGCATTAACAATACCGCCAAGTGCTCCACCAAACTCAGGGCTAACACCACCCGTTTTCACTTGCGTTTGTGAAATAGCTTCCCATGGCAAGCGAATTGAGCCTAAACCTGTACGGATACTGGTTACGTTTAAGCCATTAAAGTAATAACCATTTTCAGCTGCTGATGAACCACCAAAGCTTGAAGCACCATTAAAACTTGCGCCACCCGGTGCCGCTGTACCTGGAGCTAATAACGCAATACTTTCAAAACCAGTGTTTACTGGCATAGCTTTTAATTCAGCATCACTGAATGTTAGACCTGAAGTAGACGAAGCCATATCTACACGGCGAATGGCGGATCCCGTAACAGCAATTCGCTCAATATCACTACCGGCTTTATATAATTGTGCATCGAGAATAATTGATTGACCAATCGTCACTGCAACATTTTCTTCAACTAACGGCTCAAAGCCTTCTTTACTTATAGTGACATCATATGTACCAACTGGCACATTGCGCAGTAAATAGTCACCATCATTATTACTAGTAATGGTATACACTAAGCCTTTACTTTTATGTTTTAAAGTTATTGTAGCCCCGGTTAAATCGTTGCCAGCTTGTGCCACTACATGACCTTTAACAATGCTACTACCATCAACTGCTTTTGCTGTAGGAGTCATTATTAATGCAGCCGTTACCGCCGTTGCTAACAGCGATTTAATGCCTATTCCCCGAGTTTGCTTTTTATTATTTGTAAACATGTGAATGTTCCCTTGTTCCTGTTGGTTTTATTGCCTATTTAACTTAGACGACAAAAAATATACACCCATTACATATTGTATACAATATTAAATATACACATAATTCATATTCATCTTTAAGCAACTGATCTTATTAATGAAAAATTCTTATAAACTTTCGACCCAACAGAAAGGATCTATTTATGGTGCTAATTGGAATAATAAAAAGGGAGGGAAGGCATCACTTCTGTATTATTGCTGCTGGAAAGCGAAAGCAATGCCTAAAGTTATAAATTAGAGTTTAATAGCCTGTACTAGTTGCTAGGTATATTTTTTAATTACTTTTTTCACCTTCTAATTTTATTAGTAATTTTTTTATATCGTTTTTAGCTTTAACAATATGATTTTTTAGAAATTCACAGGCATTTTGACAGTCTTTTTTTCTGCATAACTCAAGTAAAGTACGGTGCTCTTCAGGAGCTTTTGTTAAACCACCTGCCAATAAAATATGCATACGTACATAGCGCTCAGAGTTTTTACTATACATATCAACCAGCTCACGGGTTTGTGGGCGCGCGGCGCGGCTGTATAATTTAGCATGAAACTGACTGTTTAAATCTCCAGTAGCTAAATGAGTATCGCCAGCGTCCATAGCGCTTTCAAGCTCAGCTAAAATTAATTCTGCATCAATTAAATCCTGATCAGTTAAATTATTTATCGAATGTTTTAGTAGTTCCGCTTCGAGCAATGCTCTTAAATCAAAAATCTCATCAATTTGAGATGCCGAAAGCTGTGTAGCAGTCGCACCTTTATGAGCTTCAAAGTTGACTAACCCTTCAGCTTCGAGTTGAAGCAAAGCTTCACGTACTGGAATCCGACTTACGTTTAGCTCAGTGGCTAATGCTGCTTGACGTAATGGATCTCCCGCTTTGATTTCACCTGAAAGAATTTTTTCGCGGATAGCTTCTGCAACAAGCTGAGTTCGAGTTTTATGTTCTATGGCCATAGTAATTTTTATAAATTGCATTTAATATGCATTATACCTATGAAAACACGCATGCCAAGTTAGAATCCTTCATAATAAAGAGATAGCGGGAAATGCAATTTCCACTCCCGCTACAATTAACTAAGACTGATAGCAAATTGGTCGCAAAAATCTCAACATTGCATTTAACCCAACAGAAGTGCTGCGAACATCTGTGGAGCTTGGAAAAGGTCCACCATGGTTCATTGAGCCACATACTTCTACGCCGGTTGGCATTTGATTGTGTATTAAACGCCCTACTTTGTATTTCAGCTCTTCTATAACGTGTTCAGCTTTAGCTAAATCATCAGCGCTGTCATGCACACTTGCCGTAAGCTGCCCTTCAAGCGCTGCTACTAGTAAGCTTAACTGCTCCATGCTTTCATAACGAACCAATAAAGCGGCTGGGCCAAATACTTCTTCACGTAACATTGGAGTTGCTAAATAAGTATCAACATTACATGCAAATACGTGGGCATTACCATGAAAGTCTTCTGTGAGTTCCCCTTTAGCAATAAGCTCTACGTTTTCGAGCTCACTGCGCTGGCTAACTTGCTTTTTAAAGGTCTTCACAATACCTGGGGTTAATAAAGTATCTGAGGCGGCTGCACTAATGCAGTTGGCTACCTCGGCTTCTAATTCATCACAGCCCGTTGGTACCAGCCATAAGCCAGGACTGGTACAAAATTGGCCATTACCCATTAGCATTGATTGGCAAAGAGCTTCAGCCATAGCTTTACCTTCATTTTGCGCTTTATTGGGTAAAACTATTTGTGGGTTTATGCTACCTAGCTCACCATAAAATGGAATTGGCTCTTGGCGTTTCGCTATAGTAGCTTGCAGTAAGTTAGCCACATTAAACGACCCAGTAAAACCGACTGCTTTAATGACCGGAGCTGCGACTAATTGATGCGAAATATCGTAAACATCACTTTGCAGCATTGAAAATACACCTAGCGGCATGTCACATTCTTTAATCGCAGCAAGCGCTGCACGGGCCATTAACTCCCCAGTGCCTGGATGCGCAGTATGATTTTTAACAACCACTGGGCAGCCTGCTGCAAGTGCGGCGGCGGTATCCCCCCCGAGTGTTGAAAATGCATACGGAAAATTAGACGCACCAAATACAGCTACAGGCCCAAGAGGTAAGTAATTAAGCTCTGTACGAGGTTTAGGTAGTGGCGAGCGATTACTATCAGCTTCATCAAGCAGCTTTAAACCTAGTGGTGAGTCTGGGTTTTCACGCAGTGCACTGGCAAATGCTTTTAACTGATTAACCGTGCGCATTCGCTCACCTTGTAAGCGTGCCATAGGTAAATTGGTTTCTTGCGCGGTTTGCGTTAGTAAATCATCGCCAAGTGCTAAAATTTGCTCTGCAATACACGCTAAAAAATCTGCACGCTGACTAAAACTCGTTTTTCTGTACTCGATAAAAGCATTATTAGCAGCATCAACTGCCATATTTAACTGAGTACTCGTTACATTAAAGTAGCGTGTCGATAATGGTTGATTTTTAGCCGGTGAAAAGGCTTGAAATTCACCTTGCTCAGCGCGACCTTGCCATTGTCCGGCAATTAGGCTTTGTCCTGTTAATGTCATGCTTTTCTCCTCGTTAAATTACTTGAAACCCATAGGCATATGGGTCGTCGTCATCTACTGTAATGGTGCTCGTTCCGGTTACCCGAGACCAGCCGCGAATGCTAGGTAAAATAGCAGTTTGACCTGCCACTTCAGACACCTGCTCTATACAGCCAATAAACTGGCTGCCAATATAACTTTCATGAATAAATGCATCGCCTTGCTGCAATAAGCCTTTACTAAACAACTGAGCCATGCGGGCGCTAGTGCCTGTTCCGCATGGTGAGCGGTCAATAGCTTTATCTCCATAAAAAACCGCATTAGCCGCATCTGAGTTGGAATTTTTGGGTGAGCCAGTCCATAACACATGGCTAGCACCTTGAACGGTAGAGTCGAGCGGATGGATACATTGTATTTTGGCATTAATAGCATCACGCACTAATGGGCTGTATTTGATTAATTGCCCTGCACTAAAATGTTCAATACCTTTAAAGTTGCCCTGTGGTTCAACAATAATATAAAAGTTACCACCAAAGGCGATATCAACCTTTAATTCGCCCAGCTCTGGAATATTGATACATATAGACTGATGCGCTAAATAAGCAGGCACATTGTAAATTTTAACCCACTGCACTTTACCACCAGTCATTTCATAATTGACCTGAACTCGTCCTGCTGGCGTATCCAGTTTTAAAGTACCGGGGGTTTTAGCATGTAGCAAACCATGCTCTAAGGCGAAGGTAACAATACCCATTGTACCGTGACCACACATAGGTAAGCAGCCGGAAGTTTCTACAAATAAAATGGCTGCATCACCATCTTCGCTAGTAGGTGGGTATAAAAAACCGCCCGACATCATATCGTGACCTCTGGGCTCAAACATGAGCGCTTGACGGATCCAGTCATGGTTAGCTAAAAAGTCCTGGCGCTTTTCGCTCATGGTATTTCCCTGTAACAGAGGGTGGCCACTTGTTATAAGCCGCACAGGGTTACCGCAAGTATGGCCATCAATACAAAAAAATGTTCCTTTGCGCATCACTTAATCCAATTTAGGTTTATTTACATCAACACAATACGCTTTCGCAGTATCGTTAAGCGTTGATGAAGAAGTTTTTTCATTTACAACCAGTGGTTTAAAATCTGCTATAGCTTTTACTATAGCGCTGCCAACTAGTTGCCATGTAGAGCTAACTAACTCATCACTATTAAACTGAGCGGCCATTGCTGGGTTTATGCCATGCCAATTGGTTTTCATTTGCCTATTCCGAACTGAATTTATACTTGATATGATAGGTATATTGTATACAATAATCAATATCCTATTTTAATATTAAATTTATAAGTACACACCCTTAAAAGATTACAAATAACAAATTACACATAACTAATTGAAAGTTAAACTAAAAATGAGTTAGAAAGAGCTTGTAGAGTTTTTTTCTTACTACTTGTCAGTAAATACAATATCGATTTATTTTTTAAAAAACGTATAGCGTTTTACTTTTATCATCAGGGGAAGGTAATTTTGACCAATACAAGAACTCAAAGAGTCGCCGTGATCGGTGCCGGTGTAATTGGTATTTGCACAGCTTTACAGTTACAACAAGCTGGCTTTGCAGTGACGCTATACGATGAAAATGGCCTAGCGCAAGGCTGTTCAAAAGGTAATGCTGGGCACTTTGCCACCGAACAGGTATTTCCTCTAGCGCAGGTAGCATTATTAAAAAAATTACCTGCTATGCTTTTTAACCCATTAGGACCATTGCGCATTGATTGGCGCTATGCAATAAAAGCTCTCCCTTGGTTTTGGCAGTTTATTAAAAATATGCCTAGTGCCAGATTTATTGCACATACACATGCTCTCAAAGCTTTAAATGAACATGCAATTCATGCTTATGAAAGATTATTAGCAAACTATCAACTGGGCCACCTGCTTACTAAACAAGGGAGTTTACTTACCTTTGAAAAAACCCCATTGGTTGATGTGCAGCGCACCTTGGCTATGTATCAAGCGCAAGGAATTAAAGTAAAGCTACTTGATACAAAGCAAGTACATGCTCTAGAGCCCAGTTTATCCGATAAAATAAGTCACGCTTTATTATTTGAAGACGTTGCTCATAGTATTGAACCACATTTATTTTGTATCCAATTAGCGCAAAAGTTCAGTTTATTAAAAGGGCAATTTCGTCAACAGAAAGTAGTTGCTATCACGCCTAAAAGTGAAGGTTTTATGGTGAGTGATGAACAAGATAGTCTCAATTTCGATAAAGTCGTGATCGCAGCGGGTGCTTGGAGTGTCTCTCTCATCGAGCCGCTAGGATACACAGCACCTTTAGATACCGAGCGCGGTTACCACTGTATGGTTAATATTAATCATGGCCTAACACGGCCCGTAGCTTCTGCTGAACGGAGTCTTATCATGACCCCGATGAGTCAAGGGTTAAGAGTGGCAGGCACAGTGGAGTTTGCGGGTATAAATAGAAAGGCTAACAATAAACGTGCATTAGCTTTACTGCCCCATGCACAAGCGTTATTAGCTAGCCAGCCTCTTAGTGCAACGACTACATGGATGGGCTGTAGGCCATCATTGCCTGACTCATTACCTATAATAGGCCAAGCCCCCAATCACAATAACCTGTACTTTGCCTTTGGTCATCAGCATTTAGGGTTGACACAAGGAGCCATAACTGCCGAGTTAATTACAGATTTGTGTCTCAATAAAGCCCCCTCCATAAATTTAGAGCCATATTCTATAAAACGGTTTATGCGCTAATTCTTTAAAAATTATAATTAAACAAATACATAGGAGAACCTAATGATGACCAAAGGTATTAGTACTCAAACGAAAGAACAAGCACTTGCTAGTCTTTCCAATATGACTCGCGATTTAACTCCCATTCAAGCTGATGAGCATCTAGCCCGTATTGCCCGTGCTCAAGAGTATATGCAAGCCAATAATATTGATGCCATTTACTTAAATGCAGGGACTAACCTTACTTACTTTACGGGTATGCGCTGGTACGCAAGTGAGCGCATGGTCGGTGCTATTTTACCCGCGAAGGGCGAATTACAATATATAGCTCCTGATTTTGAAATTGGCTCTCTCAATGGCTTTAAAGTTATAGAAGGCCCAATTCGCGGCTGGCTTGAACACGAAAGTCCTTATGCATTATTTGTCAAAGTGCTCACCGAAATGGGCATTGCTGAGAGTGGCACTGTAGGGATTGACGAAAGCGCGCAGTTTTTCATTTTCGATGGCATAAATAAAGCGCAAACAGGCTTAAACCTTGTTAATGCACAGCCTGTTACTGCTCATTGTCGCATGCATAAATCAGCAAACGAACTAAAGCTAATACAACGCGCGATGGATATGACCTTAAAAGTTCATCAGGCCACTGCCAGTATGCTATATGAGGGTATAAGCACGACTGAGGTAGAAGAATTTATTAAACAAGCCCACCAAAAAGTTGGCGCGCCAGGTAACTACTTTTGCATAGTTTTGTTTGGCCTCGCGACATCATTTCCTCATGGTGTCAAAGAACCACAGATTCTTAAAAAAGGAGATATGGTTTTAATTGATACTGGCTGTAAAGTACACGACTACTTATCAGATATTACACGCACTTACGTATTTGGTGAAGCTACGGACCGCCAACGACAGTTTTGGAATTATGAAAAAGCCGCACAAATGGCCGCTTTTGATGCAGCTCAAATAGGTCAAAGTTGTGAAAGTGTCGACCACGCTGCCCGCGCTTACTTAGCTGAGCAAGGCCTTGGACCTAAGTATCAAACTCCAGGCTGCCCACACCGTACCGGGCATGGCATAGGCTTAGACATCCATGAATGGCCTTATTTGGTCGGCGGTGACAAAACACCTCTAGCCGCTGGTATGTGCTTTAGTAATGAGCCAATGCTCGTTGTACCTGGTGAATTTGGTGTGCGTTTAGAGGATCACTTTTATATTACTGAAAATGGTCCAAAGTGGTTCACTGAACCCGCTCATAGCCTCGAAAACCCATTTGGGTTATAAGATAAATATACTCATTGCTGCACGGCGAATGCTTACCGTGCAGCTAATTAGTACTTGAAAGAACTAGAAAACGAATTAGCCTAACAAGTCCAAAGCTTTGAGTCTCTCTCTAGCTAAAAGATATCTTGCACAAACGTCATCAATTTGCTGTTGAGTTAATTTATTACCGAAGGTACGAAGTCCACCATCCTTATCGTCATGATGAATTCCAAATGCGCACTTAAGGTACTCCATAAGTAGCGGTTGAGCATCCAAGTAAGAGATGGAATTCATAGCCTGAGAAATTTTGTTAGCCTCAGCCCATTCCCCTTTATTTACATACTCCTGCATCGTCACACTCGCTTTTGGAAAGATACAACCTACACCTGTGATCCCGCCACATGCTCCTGCTAGTCCGGCATGCACAGTGACTGTGTCTACACCTGCCAAAATTTTAGCATCTTTGTTTTCTAACATTATCGTCTCAATGATTGAAACGTCTGAGGTTGATATTTTTAGTGCAGTAACTTCTGGAAGCGCAGCAAGTTTTTTAAGAAGCTCTGTTGACAGTGCATGATAGCCCGCTGCATCAGGGTTATTATAAGGCATAATAGTGATCCCCGCCTCTTTTGCGGCTGTTGCACAAAGCGCATAATACGCATACATGTCTTCATCACTAGGTGCTTCTTTGGTTTTTGGCGGCATAACCATAACGGTATCTACGCCAACAGATGCTAGTTGCTTTACAATTTCAGCTATTTCTTCTTTCGTTTCTGCCGCTGCGCCACTGATCAGTGGGACACCATATTCTTTTGCAACATCAGAAAGAGCTTCAAGTAAAGAAAGACGCTGATCAACACTTAGATAACTATTTTCACCTAATGTGCCTGAGCCAACAAGCCCCCCCATTCTACTACCGCCTTTCCCTTGCACTTTTAAAATTTCTGCAGCATATTTCTTTGTTGTATCAAAGTCTATTTCAAATGATCCAGATTCAGACTCTTTTAGCCATGTGAATACGGCCGGCATAACTGAAAAGCGCCAATCTGTGTTCGTTGTTTTCATCATATTTCCTGTTGCTTAAAGGTAACTCCTATAAATATTAACACAAATAGAATATTGTATACAATATTCTATTTGTGTTAATTCTCTTGTAATTTGTGAAGCTTAAGCAGTGGTGATTAATTTATCCCATAGTGTGATTAGTCTGGTGAACTGAATTAAACAGTGCCAATTATTGGCACCATTTACCTTGCCTTTGAGCAATTAGTAATAAATGTGCTGCGCTCCATGAAAAGTTAGGCGCTCCTTGTTGCTCACCATTAAGCGGATTATAATTCTCACGTATTGGCGCATTAGAAAGCAAACCATTGGCATGATTTAATAGCTTTTCACTTAATTGTTGAGCTTGTTTGCAATAACCGTAATGACTCATACCTACTAACCCAAAGTAAGCTTGATCAAGCCATACTCGTCCACGCCAATAGATATCCGCACCGAAAGCCGGATTAGTCAGCGCAGCACTGCCAAGCGGAACGTAAGTATTAAACTCATTGTTATCAAGCATTGTTTTTACCACATCACTGGCCTGTTCCATACTCGCTACTTGATTAAACAACGGTGACCACCCTTCAGGACCTTTGCCTCTTTTTACTAAAGGCCTCCCAGCGCAACCATTCGCTAAGGGGGTATCTGCTATTTCAATGTCGTAGTAGAAGCCTGTATTTTTATCAAACATGCACCGATTGATATAATCCCTTAACCGAGCGGCTTGCCTTAAAAAGTAACTTGCTTGGTGCGGTAACTTAAGCTGCTTCGCTATTTTACTTAAATAACGGTTATCAGCAGCCATATAAGAGGCTTGATCCACAGATTCTTGCAATAATGAATACCCAACTAATGTACCTGTATCATTACGATTTTCTGCAAAACCAACGTACCAGTCACCACGAATCCCGCCGTTTTTTATATAACGATTTAACTGTTGATTATTTATAAAACCAAACACAGCAGCATCATCACGACCAGATTCCCAAGATGCGGCTGTTTGTGCCGGAACTTTAATTTCTAAGGTTGCTTCATCGCTTAGGTAAGTCCTATAGTTTTTTAAGCCACTTCTTGTTCGCCAACCTGCCGAGGTTTTTACTTTAAATAATAACTTGCCGTCACGAGTATTATGAACTTTATCAACAGTGGCACCATACTCTGGCACACCGTTTTTATTATGATCACGATTGCGTAGCCACCATTCACGATAAGCAACTAGTTTAGGGTATATGTGCGCGAGCCACTGAGTATCGCCTGTATTTTCAAACACCTGCCACACAGCCCAAGCTGCCAAGCTTGGCTTAGTATTACGCTCATTCCAATTTGTGCCGTCCCCACCGCGTTTTGCACTAAAATTATAGGCCACTAAGTCAGGTATAAATCCAGCATCCCATGGCCTGACAGCATCGTTTGGCGTTATTTGATGCTCAAACACAGCATTCAAATTTTGTTTAGCAAGCTCTGGATTAAATGTTACCAGTGCATATGCCTGCTTGTAGCTATCCCAAGGCCAAGTTTGATTACCTGAAAACCAGCGACCGGTCACGGCAGGACTAACGGTATCAAAACCTACTGCACCAGCTTTACTGCGCCAATTCCCAATTAACGTTTCAACACTTTTTACTGCAAGTTTTTGTAGAGCTGGTTGCTTGTTACTAATTGGCTGTGTGGCTTTATTTATATACTCTTGCCAACGTAATTTACTAAGTGATAAATGATGTTCGGGTTGCTTTAAAATTTTATCAATAACCTCTTTTTCACGTACCGCTTCTTGATTATTTAATAAATATGAATAGCTTGTGTAGAATGTACGATTGTTTTTTATGTGCGTTGTGCTTGAGTAACTTAGGTCGTCATGACGTGTTCTAACCGCTAACGTTTTTTTAAGCAATAACTGTGAGCTCCCCGAAGTGAGTATGTGTCCATGCGCCCTTACTTTGCCAAAACTAATCGCAATACTATTGTTGGTGACTTGCCATCGGGGGGTTAATTTCGGATAAACCACAAATGGCGAACACCCCTCTCTTTCAGTGCCATTGTTAGCACGTAAATGGTTTATAAGCTGTCCTGTGAAATGTAATGTAACAGGCTCAGTGGTTTTAATCTGTGTTTTAACTAATGAAGTGCGATTTGTCACAAAGCGCAAAGTAAGCGTTATGTTTACCCCATCACCGCTTAGCTCTTGCACTAACGCGCCGGGTTCGCTGTAAGCCCGCATTGCTAGCTTCACTTTATTGGCCTCATCGACTTTCAGGCCTTTATAAACAGTCAGCTTTTCTAGATAAGGCGCTATAAAATTTAAATACTCCTCAGTAACAATAGCAGGCCCGGTGAACGCGCCGACGTTTTCATCCGTTGGTAGCAAATGTCCATGCCACGCGCCTAGATCAAAAAGAGGGCTAAAACGTTGGTGGCCGCCTTGCTCAAAGTCCTGCATATAATATGGGCTTCCGGTTCTATCTATTAAGTTTTTATAATCAACCACCTCACTAGCAGCAGCCTCACAATGACTGATTAAAAGCACGGTGATTAAAATAAACAGATTTTTAAAAATCATTTATTTAGCCCTTTTTGTATCGCGCTAATAAATAAAAACCAAACCCAGTAGCTAGTGCAATGCCTGCAAATAATAACCACATGATTTCAGGTGACTTTATCTCTTTGACCAGGTAGCCGTAGCTCCACCCAGACAAAAATCCAGCAAATAAAAAGCCTAATGCCATAGACACAAAGTAATAACCCATAAACATCGCAGCACTGCCTTTTGGAGCTATGCTGGCAACATACTCTTGGCTTTTTGGTGAGGTGAGCATTTCACCAAAAGCAATTAATAATATAACCGTTACCACTACTAAACCTCCCAACTGACTTAGTAATACCCCCGCACTCATTAATAACAACACTAAAAAAGCACCTGCTGTGACAATTAAACCGCTTATTAAGACAGATATAACTTTAAAATGCTGACATTTAACACTTACTATTATTTGTAACAGAACAATAGCTGCAAAATCTAAATTAATCAGGTATTCAGGGTTTACCTGTCGGTATTTAAGCCACTGCTGCGCCACTTGCATACTTTGCTCAGCTGAAAAGTTAGAAGCACTAGCTTGTTTAAAAAATAACGCTATTTCAGCAACAGGAACATTGACTTTTAGGTGGACTAACTCTAGACGCACTGCCTCTAAATTTATCTCTTTGACTGGTGTTAGACTTTGAGTAGCAGCCAGTGTTTGCAGTTTGTTACTTAAAGCTTGAATATCAACATAAGCAAAAAAATCCACTGCTGATTGACCAAAGTAACTCAAGAGTGCAACTAAATCTTGAGTATCAATATAGTCACGTATAAACAGAGGTAGAGTATAAAAAATTTGGTTATATACCGTCCAAAACCCCGTTAATATTGCTAAATATAGTGCAAAACTACGATTGCTAACCCTCACCGGTTGTAGATACCATTTAGACGCTTTTTGCACGCTTACGCACTTATCCCATAACCAGTTCGCAGCTAACCAAATCGTAATTAGTGAAAAAGCTTGAGTGTATGTTAACCAGCTAACTCCCCCCGTCATTAAAATAATTACACTGGTAAACAGTAATAATGCGAAACGGCTGTTACCCAAAACATGTTGAGCTTGCTGTAAAACCGCTGCCGCACCTATGCTGCTACGTAGTTTACTGCTTGACTCACGGTAAAAAAGCAATGGAATAAAATTAATAACAATCCAAGATGCCGACATAATAAATACCGCATCCCAACTAATAGTCCTTAAATACCCAGCCACTAACGGGCCAATGAAGCCCCCCAAATTAACCATAGTGTAAAAAATACCAAAGCCTAATCCTCGGTTACTGTCGTTAGTATTTTGACTAATAGTGCCTACTACCACAGGTTTAAAGCAGGATGCACCAAAAGCGACTAACATTAAAATCATAAAGAACGAATTAAAATCAGTCACTTGACCTAAGAAGTAATAGCTTGGCGCCATCACAACAAATGAGCATGTAAACATTTTTTTATAGCCATAGCGATCGGCAAAAGCCCCAGTGATCACAGGTAATAAGTATAAAAAAAACGGAATTATCCCCTGTACGGCGCCTCGCTCTGCATCACTAAATCCGACCCCCCCTTGCTCAATGGGTGTGGTCATATACACCGACGATACTGCAAAAAAGCCATACCAAGCTAAACGCTCAAAAATTTCCATGGTATTAGCCAAGTAGAAACCTAACCCAAAGCTACGCCAAGTTTGTTTATTTTTGCCAGTTTCCTGCTGTGCTGCTGATTGTAATTGTTGGTTATTATTCATAGTTTACTTTTTCAATTAAACGCAGTATTTTATATTGCATACAATATACAGACAAAACAACTAAAATGACAAAAATTATATCTCTCACATTATTAACTTTACTACTCACTGCCTGTCAGCCCACGCCTAATACTAGTGCGAATAATAAACCTGATATCGGCAACATAAAAAGCGGCCCAAGTAAAATGCAAGCAAACATTACCGTCCAGGGCTATACCAGCACACTCAATAATATCGATATTGAGTTTTTAGGAAAAACAATTCCATATACATACAGCGATGGCAAAATAGGAAATAGTCGGGGCTACAACTGGTGGGTAAGTAAGCACTTTGCGCTAAAAAGTGATCTACCCAAAGAGAAGGTCACGCTATACTTAGAGCTACTTGAAATGGCATATCCACATTATGTTGCTTTATTTGGTATGGCTCCCCCAAATATTGAGCGCCAACGCATTGCAGTTGTTTATGGTAGTAGTCGCTCCCGTGTACGAGAAGCCATGCTTGATGATGGTTTTTTACGTGGGGTACATAAAACGGCCGGTGGTGAAACCATGTTTTATAACCGTGCCGGATATAATTTCCCCAGCCACCGTGAGCACCATCAGCGTTATATAGTTATTCACGAAACCATGCATGCTTTTCATATGGCATTAAACGGCCATTCAACGTGGGCACCTAATTGGATCACCGAAGGTTTAGCTGATTCGATTGCTCACCATGTTTATGATCCTAAGCAAAAACAACTCACCGTCATGGTATTTGATCGCGCCCCAATGAATTACATTGAAACCGGTTTAAAACAATATTACAGCGCAAATAAACCTACAATTGAAGAAATAAATGACGATCCAGCACTAAAACGTGGACTTAATTTTTTTATTATTCATTATCTTTTAAGCTCTCCTGAACGGGCACAGTACTTTGCTCACTTTATTGAAGAGCTCAGATTAGCGAACCCACACAGCGAAGCCACACTTTCAACAGCTAACTCACTGCTTAAAAGTACTTTTAAAAATTGGTCGGAAATAGAACAAGGTTTTGCTGATTTTGTAGAAAATATCCAACCTAGTTTCCATATTGTATCAGGGCCTTGGGAGCAAGACGGTAACGCTTACTGGCTACGTAATACTCAATCAACGGCGTTATCACGATTAGATATTAATCCCCCCTCAGCTGCCAACCACCCAATCATGGACTTTCCAGCGCCAAAACCGAGTTCACTCATTGATGTAGCAAATAAAAACCAAGTGGCCGCGCTAATCGAGTTCGAAGCTGCTCAATTACATCGAGGAAAAATTGGCATAGCATTACAAGGAAAGCGTGACCAACAAAATCTAAAATATCGCCGCACTTTTATTGGTGAAGAGCAAGTGAATGATGATCAATTACTGATGCTGCTTATTGAAGATGGCAGTCACTTAATTATAAATGCACAAAGCTACGATAACTTTAAAGCAAAGCAAATAGCCCTGACACCTGAGATAAAAAGTGCATTAATTGCAGATAAGAAACTTGCAATAAACCTAACGCTCGAGCAAGCACAATTAAGCATTAACTTGCACGCTCAAAGTGACAGTCAAAAAGTAACCCAACAATTTTCTATTCCCCTGAATAAGCAAATGATTTCAACACTTAACAGCGAAAAGATCAGCTTATTAGGTCAAAATAACAACCATAAAATCACCCCGTACTTATTTAACCCTACCCCCACTCGCTTGGTGTCTGTCACAGCAGAGAATGCGCTTACAAACCCTTGGCTTTTTAAAAATTATGCTCTATTAAACCGAGTGTTTAAAACCTGCCAGCAACACGAGAGATTTATACCACAATGCGATCTTGAGTTGAGTAATATTTTGGCAAAATTACCCTCTATAGAGCTGCACGATAAAGCCAGTTCTGAACTAGAGTTCTTGGAAAATCAATATATAACCACATTAAATAATACTGGTTTTAGTACTCTTTCCGGGGTTAAATCTGATATTTATTATCACCAACAAAAGCCTTTTTTAAGAGTGGTCAATCCAACTGGTTCCTCTTTAGAAATTACTGCACAAGTATCGCTCATAGATAGCGCTGATAAGCTAATCAAAACTCATCAGCTCAAACGCAACTTGACTTCAGGAACACATAATATCTCACTGCTAACAGAAATAAATGCTGATAAGATTACTATTGCGCAAACTCTCAAATGGAAGTCGTTAACGCACCAAACTACGCTCTCAAAACGAGTAACCCCGTTTAATGGCGTTGAGTTTAATGTAGTAAAAACGAAAGAGCATGAAGACCATTGGTTAGTAGCGTTTAATTTATCTGGTCCTTATTCTGGAGAAACAACTGGGGACATTATTCTAACCTCAACATTATTCGAGCAAGCCACCCCCGCAAAATCTCAACAGAAAAGTGTTGATATAGCACCTTATGAACAAAAAACATACACCTTCAAAGTAACAAAAACTGACAAACCACAACAGATTTCTGTAAAGGCCATTTTAAATGTTGATGGTGAGCCTATTCGTCTTATTCAAGAGCTTACTTTGTCCTAAGCTTAACAATAGGACAAAAGCCACTTTCGCAAGAAAGTGGCTTTTGCCTCCTCTTTAGATTACCATTGTTTAGTCCAGCGTTAACTGAGTTGATGTTGCTTTCTTTCTCTTGGTATTCAGCCACCTTTGGCCTAATTTAATTACCTTTCAATGCACTCATCAATATTGAAGTTGTCAGCTTTGGCGACACTTTTGCAACGTAAGTACAATTGAATGTTTATTTTTCAACTTTACATCCAAGTAGTTCAATTTATAGTTAGTTTAAAACACCAGAAAAAAGCTAAAGGGGTGTTTTGACTTTGAAGAAATGAACCTTTGCATTTGTTTCTTTATAAAAAAAGAGCCACCAGAAAACTGATGACTCCATTATATAAAGTGCGTGAGATCACGCTTTAAGTTTATATATTAACTAACGACACCCTTGACTGTTAAAGTCGACGACTAAGCTTGCACCAGTGCTATTACCAGCTACTTTTAGGTAGCCCCAGTATTCACTCTGGCCTGAAATATAAATACACTCTCCATTTCCGCTATTATTTGACTCAGCCACTTCATTGTTACCATTTGGCCAACCACTTGCAGCGTAGCTTAGACTTAAATCACCACTACCATTAGCGGTGGTGATCGCAATACCATTTTGGCCTTGAACATCTGCAATGCTAAACCACATAGGATCGCTATTACCTAGACAAATTACTTCGCCATCATTTAAGCGGCCACTGCTTCGGCTACCTTGACTAGCACACACATCTGGCACGTTAGAAGTCACTTGGGTAAATGATGCTGTTAACTGAACGTTATCAAATGCATTATAACCTCTAACCATCACATGGTATCGGCCTACTTGTGCAGGATTTATAGCACACGACTCTTCGTTACCACCAATGTAAGGGCGACAATCATATATAGCTTCACTCGGTGCTGCTTCAAAACTTACATATAAATCCGCATCACCTGTACCACCAGTTAAATTAAACATAAGGTCGCTGGCGCCTGAAGGAACATCAAAAGTGAAATATAAAAATTCATCTTGAGCGCCACTAATGTTAATTGGCTGGCTATTCAATAGCACACCATCATCAACACTACTGTCAGCTTCGATAGTTGCTACTGTAGTGACAGTTTGGCTTGCACCTTCATTATCAACCACAGTTAATGTTATGGTGTATTCTCCTGCACTTGTGTAACTATGAGTAGGATTTGCCAGATTTGAACTGCTACCATCGCCAAAGTTCCATTGATAACTGGCGATACTACCATCGCTATCATTACTACCATTACTCGTGAAGCTAATATTGTTATTTTGCATGCCAGAATATGGGCCATTAATTTGTGCTACTGGTGGGGTATTAGTGCTCGTACCTGCAACTAAGTCATCGCACCACTGTACAAATTCATTCTCATAGTTATTGGCCCACTCTACAGTTTTTGATTTATAGGCACTCCAATTACCAGTGCGGGTATGAGCCAACATGGCATCAAGTTCGTTGTTGTGACGTTCAAACATAAAGCGAACAGCTAAGTAACCCCAGCGATAAATTCGATCTTGATCAAATCCATCATAGGTGGTGTCAAAAATTTGCGCTAGTGTATAGCGCGAGCCATCACTAATAGTGGCTTTTGCAGCATCGTTGTTATTTAAATTAGCAACATACTCTGCAACCCCTTCAGACCACCAGACAATATCTTCTGTGGGTGCGTTAAAGTCACCATATAAGTCGAAACGGCCATCTAAATAGTGAACATACTCGTGCTCTAAGTTCCATACATAGTGCTCTGCATTGGCATAACTTGCTTCATAAGCTATAAAATTAGCTTGGTTGCCAGCTACAGATGGGTCACCTTCTAAATACATACCGCCATTGTTAGTATTTATACCAAAGATAGCACCTGCGTACTTGCTATAATCGTCACTACTGTCAAAAATATTTACTTGTAAAAAGTTATTGTTGTCATCAGCAACAGGGGTGTTATTTGTGGCTAGCTTATTATGAAAAAGCCCTTCTTCAGCGCCCATAGCATCACATGCTGCTGCATGTTGAATAGCCGTCATATTTTGCGAGCGAATTTTTATAGTACTACTACAGCTATAATTTTGTGACAACACTTGTTGAGTTAGTTCATCAACAAAGCCACAAATACCGTAGTCATTACAATCTGAGTAATAACTTACAGAATCAGCTGCTGCAAGCCATACTGCATCACCATAACCAAAACTGTTATAGGTGCTAAAAATAGCTTTCAAACCAGTATCAACACTTGCTTGTATTGGCGTGCCTGAATATTGTTTTAAACGAGCTAATTCACTGGCAGCGTTAACAATCAAGTATTGTGCATCTGAGTCTATCATCCACTGCTTTTGAGTAAATGCGCTTAGCTTAGCAACTAAGTCAGTATCAGTGCCGATAGCGGTTACAAATGCATCATTCCACTGGCCACGATAAAGTAGCGTGAAAATACCATTAACAGCACTACGCATATTCCATTTTGCAGCATAACTCTCATTGAAGCGCGTTAACCACTGCTTTACCACGTTTAAGTAACGATGCTGCTGCTCAGCACTATCCATAGTTATGATAACTTCAGCAAGTGTTTTACCGTGTCCATCATTATCATCATAAAAGTGGCTATTGTTTACAAATGCATCTATAGCATCAACTACTGCAGGTTGTACCCAAGAGCTAAAATTCACGTCAGCATTATAAAACTCAACATAAAAACCCGCACGCAAATATAAAAACAGCGCTTCTAAATCAACATCTCCACCACCAGCATAAGTCTGTGAGAGTGACTTAGCATGATTTGCAACGGCATACATGTTATCTGAACTATAAACCTGACTCTGAATAGAAGATGGCGCACTAAAAAGTTCATTAATGCAATTAGTACCTTGGCTCTTAAGTTCAGTGATAATTGCACTAGTGCTTGCACTTGCCATCGCAGCTAAATCACAACTGACAACGGCGGCTTGGCTGCGCATCATAAATTGATTAAGTTGTTGTGGCTGCTTTTGCAACTCAGCTATAGGGGCTTTTTCATTATGTTGGTGATCTACACCGTGATGATGTGTGCGCTCAACTTCTGCATTTCTTGGTGTAAACAAGCGCTCTTGCAGGTTAGCTGATTGAGCTAAAGAGCTTGCTCCAAGTATAGGTAGCGCCAGAATTAATGTTTTAATTTTCATAATTTACCTTTGATAATTATTGTTTTCTCTATCCAACTCAGAAAGAGAAACACTTTTGTAACATAAAATTATCACTGTATACAATATATTTTATATTTACATAACAGTGTAAGTAGATTCTGTTGATGGTTTGACGAAAGAAATAAGGTCTGAAGTTAATCTATATTTCAACTAAGAAAACAAAGTCATTAAATATTTAGGATGAGAAGTATTGCTAGAAAGGACAAAGCTGTAGATATGCGTAAATGTAAATACACCCTAAACTAAAGATAAACTTGTATAATGTAAAAGTAACGAAATTAACAGCTCTTAAAATTAAAATAGTTTTAAGTTGGCCACACTCAGGTCATCATTTGTTTAGATGTTAGTATTTACTATCTAGAAAAGGTAAGGGAGCAAATAGCGCTCTCGGAATGGTCGAGCCTGCAACTTAACCTACGGAGAGCAACGATTTTTATCTTTAATAATCAACCCTTGCCAACTTTCATATGCTGGGCCGCCTTGGTCTCCTCCACCAGTTACAGCGATTACTTTACTGGGCAAAATAAATGACAACCCTAACAATATGGCGAATTTGTTCATGCAAAAATCCTTTAGTTTCTTCAATAACCCTCACAAATTTGGGGGTTATACGGATCATAAATGCTGTCCTGCTGATTTATCAAATTTAAGTTTTTTTAAAAATGCGCGTTTTTAAACATCCTGTATCGTTACTCTTGAAATTCAAATTTGGAGAAATACATGAAACCTTTAAAAGGTCACCTATTAATCGCGATCACTGTACTAAAAGTTTCAGCATGTTCTAGTAACGGTATCCATGAAAAAATTGAACAGATAGAAGTTGCTCACCAAAAGCAAGTTGATAAAAAAACCGAGAAAATGGACCAACTCATTAATAGTATTCCAGATTGGTACTTAGATGTACCTCAATCTGACTCAACAGGTGTATTTGGGGTTGGATACGGTTCATCAAACAAACCTCCTTTTGCATTAAAAGCAGCCGAGCTCAGAGCTAAATTTGATGTAGCAAAGAGCTTTAAACAGCTTATCTCTGGCCAAGAGCGTTCATATGAAAACCAGACTCTAGATTCAAATCTTGAGACTCAAATTAATATGCTTATTGATTCAATTGTCGAAGAAGTTAGTGTTGCCGGTGCGCAGAGAGTAAAGCGTGAATTGTATAATGTTGATGGAGTAGCAAATGCATATGCTCTTGTAAAAATGCCTTATGAAGAATTTAACCGAGCAATACAGTCTTTGCGTGCTAAAACAGTAGAAGAGAAAATCTCTGTAGCATTCGATGAACTTGAAAAGCGACTGCAGAATAGAAAGAGCGATGAACAAAAAGCAATTCAAGCCACTCACCAGCGTGATGTTGAGCTTAAAGAGCTTGAAATCAAAAAAGAGGTAGAGCTACGAAAAGCTGAGCAGAGGGCGTTCAGAATTCTGTGTCAGCCTAAATTTCTAAATATCTAGCACGCCATCTAATCTACCTTCGAAGTGGATGGCTAATTGCGACAATGTCAGATTCCAACTATGGATTGGCATTGTCCATTTCTTCGAAGCATTCAATATGCCCGCATACAATAATTTCATCAAGCTATTTTCATTTGGAAATGCGCCTTTGGTTTTGGTTAACTTCCTAGACTGGCGATGCACAGCTTCAGTGGCGTTGGTGGTGTAAATGGCCTTACGCACGTAGTCTGGATACTTGAAGTAAACCGACAAGTTAGCCCACTTTCTACGCCAAGATTCGATGACAATAGGATATAGCTTGCCCCATTTAGCATCTAGTTCGTCTAGGGCTGCTTCTGCGGCATCTTTGGTCGTTGCACGGTAGACTGGTTTTAAATCAGCCATGAACGCTTTTTGGTGAATCGCCCCGAGTTCATCGGAGACCAGTTTGTTTAAGTCAGGCCACTTTACCTGACTCGCTTAAATTATCATAGTAATCTGTTTCATATTGAGCTGGTGAAATATACCCAATTGAAGATTATAGGCGTTGATTATTAAACCAATTAACCCACTCTAACGTTGCGTATTCAACAGCATCAACATTCTTCCACGGGCCATTTCTGCGAATAACCTCTGTTTTAAATAATCCATTTATTGTTTCAGCCAATGCATTGTCATAAGAGTTACCCACACTGCCTACAGACGCTTGAATTCCAGCTTCAGCAAGTCGCTCAGTGTATCGTATAGACAAATATTGACTCCCTCTGTCGCTGTGGTGAATTAACCCCTCGGGGTTGCCACGGTGCCAAATAGCTTGCTCTAACGCATCAAGAACAAGTTCTGTGTGCATTGTCGTTGATACACGCCAACCTACAATGTATCGTGAAAAAACATCTATCACGAAAGCCACATAAACAAACCCACTCCATGTGGCAACATAGGTGATATCAGCGACCCAAAGTTGATTTGGCTGCTCAGCAGTAAATTGACGATTAACTAAATCCAGTGGCTTATCTTGTTGCTCGTCAGGTATCGTTGTCTTATGTGCTTTACCCCGACGAACACCTTGAATTCCCATAATTCGCATCAATCGCTCGACTGTACAGCGGGCGACTTGATGGTCGTCAAGCTGTAGCTGCTTCCAAACTTTTCTTGCACCATAAACTGACATATTATCCTCCCACACTTCGCGAATGAGTATCATCAATTCAGCATCACGTTTTTTGCGGTTAGACAGTCGTTCAGGCTCTCTTTGTATCTGTTTATGAGAATAATACGTTGATGGTGCAATCAGCAATTCCTTGCAAATTGACTCGACACCGTAATGCTCTCGGCAAGCATCAATAAAATCAACTCTTACTTCTGTTTGCGGTCGAGCTCCGCTTGGGCGAAAAAAGCGGCAGCTTGCCTCAGGATATCATTCGTTCGCTTGAGCTCTTTATTCTCGCGCTCTAAGGCGGCGAGTCGTTCTTCAGTTGATTGAGTGTTAGAAGATGGTTTAGACGGTTGAGTTTGAGATTTCTTAACCCATGCTCTAAGTGTTTCTGGAGTACATCCCAGTTTATCTGAAATCGATACTAGCGCAGCCCAAAGAGAGGGGTATTCATGCTGTTGTGTAGTAACAAGCCTAATTGCACGTTCACGAAATTCTGATGTATAGCGATTTGATTTTTTCATAGTTCCAGTTTCTCAAGTTATTGAGTCTCTGGCAAACACGGGGCGATTCACTTCATTATCATCAGTCACTTCAACTGTATAGATTACTGATATTTTCTTAAAAGGTCTTTTGTCTTTATATGCAAAAGCTAGCTCAGCCGCACATTCATTAGCACCTGTTTGCTCATTTGTGCTTGTAGTCCTGATAGCACTAACCTCATACGATAACAACTTTGCTGTTTTATTACCTATCTGATAGCCCATTTCACGACTTGCAATTTGTTTAACTAAATCTGTAGTTTCACTATCACCACATCGTGGTACCGCTTTTGAGCAGCCAACGACACCTACTGCCGATAACATCACTGAAATAATGATTTTTTCATTTTATATCCTAGTTTCGTCCTTGATCTCCTCACAGTCTAAGTAGGGATAGCCCCTAGGTCAACAGAAAAGCTACGAGGTTTATCGATAATGCAACTCTAGATTTATTGATATCTAAAATATAACTAATCTCATGAATGATTTAACTTCAAAGTTATCTTTTTTTTATTCTATCAAGTATCCATTCATCCACTTCTGACTCAACCCAAGCCACTGACTTAGCACCTAACGATACTTGCTTTGGAAAGCTACCCTCAGCAATAAATTTATAGATACTTGAATGACCTAATGATGTTTTTGCCATTACTTCTTTTAATTTGATTAAACGCATTTTTTTTGCCTCTTGATTCGTTCAAGAGATATGTCAGTTATGTAGAAAGTTACTTTTAAGCTGGTGGCCAAATCCAAAAAATTGAAGGCATATATCACTCTGATGTAATTATCATCAGAGGAAAAGGTAATGGCTTTAGTTAAAACAGAACCATACGAATCAAACTTTAAGCTTTTAGAAGATAAAATATTAGAAAGAGCCGCTGAAATAATGCAGCAGCGTTATATGAGACGCGGTGCTATTCATAGCCCTTCAACCGCGACAGATTTCTTAAAAGCTAAACTAGGGGCGTATGAAAAAGAGGTTTTTGCCGTACTCTATTTAGATGGCCAAAATAGGGTGATCGAGTATGAGGAGCTTTTCTTTGGAACGATTAATTCTGCATCAGTTTACCCAAGAGAAGTGATCAAATCAGTACTAAATAGAAACGCTGCCAGCATTATTATTGCTCATAATCACCCTTCCGGCGATCCAACACCATCACAAGCAGATAAGTTAATTACAAACAAATTGGAAAAAGCATTATCACTAATTGATGTACCCATACTGGACCACATAGTGATAGGGGAAAGCTGTGTATCATTTGCACATGAAGGGCTTTTAAACATTGATATAGTTAACTAAGAGGAGGTTTTATTGCTGAATAACAATACGATTAGAATCATCATACACACGATTGCGATTTTGAAGATTATTCAAAAAATGTATGAAGATGAAATAAAGTAGTTTTGGCGCCCATTTTGGGCGCTCTTTTATTAGTAAAGCTTTTGGGGACTTGGCTTGTCCCAAAATTACGCTTACCTAGTCCATACACTTTTGTTTGGTTTTTTGCTAAATAGTCTAATCGAGATACTGATATATCCCTTTGTGATGGATATTTTTCAGAATTTCTGTTAACCCAGTTACTTGCATTGTCAGGGAAATGAACGAGGCTTTGCGCTTCATATTCAGGGATACCGAGAGCACTAGCCCATGCCTGAATAATTAAAGAAGCCAAGCTATCTGAGTTACAATCATAATTACCTAAGCTGTGAAAACGGTCTTTGTTAATAAAAATCGCAATGTGATAGTGCTCTTTATTTTTTTTATCCCCAACCTCCCTAGCCCAAACATAGTAGAGCTCAGAGTCATGGACTCTTTTACCTGAGCGCCTTCGCTTTAATAGGTCATAACCCAATTTCGCTTTCAAAGATGCAAAGAACTTAGAAATTAAATTATTGGCTAGAGGACTTGGGATATCAGTATCCTGATAATAATCTGGAAGACGTAAGTCAAACCTGAAAACATTTAAGCGAGGATATTTTGAAATCGCATGATCTAAAACAAGTTCAATTCTTTTTTGATAAGCAGGATTGTAAGTATAGAGTTTATTCATTATTGAGTTCTCTTGGTTAGTTAACTACACAAAGAGGTACTCATGTAACTTCATACACATCTGTTATTCAGAGTTACTAATTTAGTTATCTAGATTTACCTATATCTATATATTACCTATCCGACATTTCCATACTTCAATTTATATATGATTTAACAGCGCTAACCTCAAAGAATCCAGCAAAAACTTTCAAATAAAAAAGTAGTCAACTCTTGAGTTATTGATGATTGAAGTAATAAAGAACGCACTAAAACTTGTGAATTAAGGTTAAAGCTATATAAAGCCTAATAACTGCGCTATAAGCCACACTTAATAACATTTAAAAAATGTCTATAAAAACACTAAAACTCGATGTAAGATAATCACATAAAACACAAAAAAAACACTTAAAAGTTACGGAGTGATATGGCACTAACACCACCCACAGATGAAGAGCGTATAAGAGCGTTATTAGGTACAAACTCTAGAGCAATTACATTTGTCCATGCTTTTTTATGTGAAAAATCTAGTATTGATATGGAAGGTAAAATTAACTTTATAAAAAATAAAACATTCGAAGTTGTGGAAGAGGTATACAATCGATGGTTAGAAAACAAAACATCTCTCCCCGAACTTGAGAATATCAGTAAGAATCAGAGGTTAATAAATTTTATTCAATTTCTTGTTTACAAAAATTACGATCCTAAAACAATACTTGCAGAAAACTCTCATATTCAATTGCTAGCATTAATTGATTTCGTGCTAGCCAAAGATAGAAATACAAACACCTTCGCAACTAGATATCCCCCGATAATACTTGAAAAAAACATAGAGCAAGAAATAAAAGGTTTCTTAGATGAGTCGAAAGCTCTTACTAAGAAGACCGAATGGGTTAATTTTAAAAATACCGAACATATGCAGTGGATAATAAATTATATAGATCAAAAATTTGACATAAGGACCGTAGACAGCTTCATTGCCGCACCCAAGGCCACAGACACTTCAAATAAGGGGATGCTTCAGTATATTCAATATTTTTTTGATACATTACCTTATGCAACTAACCAACACTACGCTGAAAACTTTCTCATCAAGATAAAAAGGGCAAACTCACAAAGAAAATATCGTAACGAAAATGCCGAGAGAGTTGCATCAAACTATATGCTCAGAAAAGATATCAAAATTAAGCTTAAAGAAATTTCAAAAAAAGAACGATTAAACTTAAATGAAACAATAGAGCTTTTAATAGAACAAGCGCATTCAAAACTAAAAGGAACTTCGTAAGACAAAGCCACTCCACCACTCCATTATTGGTCTGCGTTGCTCTAAATAATCCGAGCGGTTATAAGCCGCTCTGGTCTCATTTTCATCTGCATGAGCTAAGCAAGCTTCAACTAACAAACTATCGTAACCTTGCTCATGAAGCGCCGTAGATGCAACAGAACGAAGGCCATGAGCCACCAGCTTATCTTTGTACCCTAAACTGCGTTTTATAGCTGCATTCACTGTATAGGTGCTTGCATGGCCATGAGGATCACGTTCATTAGGAAAAATATATTGATGATGCCCGCTGAGTGGCTTCATGTTCTTTAATATTGCTATCGTTGCAGGAGTTAAAGGTACTCTATGCGTTCTTCTGCGCTTCATTTCTTCAGCTGGAATTATCCAAACTTTATCATCAAAGTGAATATCTTCCCATTTAGCCCTAGCAGCTTCTTTTGAGCGCGTCATGGTATGCAGTTGCCACAAAATTAAAAGTTTAGTTTTGTTCTGAATTGTTTGTGAGTTATTTAAAGCGCTTAAAAAGTCAGGTAGCTCTTCAGGCCTTATTGTAGCCATATGCTCTACCGTATTCTTAGTAAATACTTTTATGATTTTTGCTAGTGGATTGGCATTGATTACACCATGATTTACCGCGTAATCCATGATCTGATTTAGGCTCTGGCAAATTCGCTTAATTGTTGAGTGCTTACCATCAGACTCAAGCGGTCTAAGTATTTCAATAGTATCAATTGCTGTAATGCTTTCTAAAGGCATATTTTGCATTTTTGGGAATATATACATCTCTAGGGTCCGCCATTCCCGAGCTGCGTGTTGAGCTGTCACCGTCGGCTTTTTCCGCTCATACCAAGATTCTGCAACTGCCAAAAATGTATTTGCCTTTTTCCTCGTTAGCTCTAACTTCTTTGTGCTTTCATACTCCTTGGGATCAACACCTTTAGCTAAAAGTTGTATATAGTGCATTGCTATATCTCTTGCTACCGCAAGTGTTACTGCTGGGTAGCTTCCTAAAGATAGTTTGGTAACCTTTTTATTAACTGTATATTTAAATCGCCAAGACTTAGTGCCATTAGCTCTTACACGTAATATTAAGCAATTACCGTCAGAAAAAGTTTGTTCTTTGCCGGTAGCAGTTATTGATTTTATCTTGCGATCAGTCAAGCGCATATGACGCACTCTTATACATTTAATGAATAACATGAGTATATAGTATTTTTATTGATGGGGGTACTGAGCGGGGTACTGGATGACTTGGATTCAACAATCAAACAATGGAAGACAGCGGAAAAAAACAAGTATAAACAATTGATTTTAAATGACAGGTAAGAAAACGGCGAATAAAGGCGGAAGGCAATACTAGTGACCTGGGAACCACTGGATGGCCATATTTTACTCCTAAAAAATAAATTGCATGCTATTTTAACTGGCTCAGCTTGGAATTGCGCTATAATGACGCAAATTTTTTCAAGTAAGCAGTTATGGCTCTTAAATCAACTATTATCAAAGCGCAAATATCGCTAAGCGATATGGATCGCCACCTTTATCAAGATTTCAATCTAACCCTTGCACAGCATCCATCAGAGACCGAGCAAAGGCTGATGATCCGCCTACTCGCTTTTGCACTAAATGCGCGTGAAGGTTTAGAGTTCACTAAAGGCTTATGCGCTGATGATGAACCCGAACTTTGGCACGTAAACTACAGCGAAGAAATTGAGCTTTGGATTGAGCTCGGCTTACCAGATGAAAAGCGCTTGAAAAAAGCCTGTAATAAAGCCAAACAGGTTGTTTTGTATACTTACGGCGAGAATAATCAAACTATTTGGTGGCAAAAACATCAACCTAAGTTGTATGATTTTAAAAACTTGCGTATTTTTAGTCTCGATTATGCAGCGACTCAAGCATTAGCTGCACTGGCAGATCGCAATATTAAGCTCACAATCACTATTCAAGATGGCGAGGTGTGGGTAAGCTCAGATACAGCAAATATTGAAATTAAACCTCAGCAATTAATGTAAGGTATGCGATGGCAATTAGACAAGTTGTAGTGTTACATGGACTTTATATGTCAGGTTTTGTCATGCGCCCCTTGTGTACACGCCTTGAAAAGTCTGGGTTAAAAATACTTAATTTGACCTACAACACGCTATCCCCTAATAGAGCGGCTATTTTTGATAAAATTGATCACTTCATTGGCGACAAACCAACAGCCATGGTGTGTCACTCTTTGGGGGGGCTCGTTGCACGCGCTTACCTTGAAGCGAATTCTTCGCAAAGCAAGTATGTAGAAAAAGTTATTACGCTCGGCACTCCACACAAAGGCAGTCATATTGCTAAACAGATACAGCAAAAAGGATTCGATATGCTACTTAAAAATAGTGTCGAGTTTTTATTGTCTGAAAACGGCGACTGGCCATTTAAGGCGAAGCTTTACAGTATCGCTGGGGATTTACCTATAGGACTCATGCCATTAATTTCTAAAGGCAGTGTCTCCGATGGCACAGTGCTAATAGATGAAACCAAGCTCAATGGCATGGCAGAGCACAAGGTGTTTCATTTAAGTCACACCAGTATGATCTACTCACGCCAAGTGATGGATTACATTATAAAGCTTATCAACAAAGACTAGTTGCGCCTTATTTTTCAGCACTTGCTGCCACTTTGTATGAAATCAGTACGATAATACCCAGAATAAGTGGGATAGGCGCAGCGATATAGCCAAAGGTATCAAAATTTGCAAAGCTAGCACCTGCTAAATGCCCTACTAAACCAATAACAAAAGCAAGTAATGCAATCACTACAACCACTATTTCAGCTTTGTTTTCTTTCGCTGTTTTACCGTCCATTTTTCTTCTCCTAAATAAATGCGGTAAACTCATTATGCGCTTCTGAAATGTTGTTTTTTTGACCTAAATCAATTTCTAAATCAGCCTAGTTGCTTGCCAATCTAAACCTTGTTTTAGATCATGTTATCTGCCTTATTTTAAAATAATCACGCTTTTAGGTAGATTTTTTGCTCTCTCGCCCCGAACCTATGTAATAGGTCATCCAATCTTATATTGATAGTGTGAAAATTAACTAAAACAGCCACCGATAGGTTTAAACTATCACCATGTTCGAATTAAACCATTTTACAGATTACTGGAAATGGCTAATACTTAATCTCACGCACTAGCAAGTAAAGTAAAATATTAACAGCTATTTTTAAGGAGCAATCTATGTCACAGGTAAATGCAATTGGTTTAAACAGCGCAAAAAGTGAAGATATCGTAAAATCACTAAACTCTTTATTAAGCTGCTACCAAATTCAATACATGAACGCACGTGGCTTTCATTGGAATATCAAAGGTCGTAACTTTTTTGAATTACACCTTAAATTTGAAGAGATTTATAACTTATTACTTGAAAAAGTTGATGAAATTGCGGAGCGTATTCTGACTTTAGGCGGCACACCAGTACACGCATTTTCAGAGTACATTGAAGCAAGTAAGATAAGCGAAGCAAAAAATATTACTGAAGGCACTGCTGCAGTAGAAAACTTATTAGCAGGCTACAGTACACTCATCCAAATGCAACGCGATATTTTATCTCAAGCAGGTGATGCTGACGATGAAGGCTCTGCGGCGCTGATGAGTGACTACATTAAAGAGCAAGAGAAACTAGTTTGGATGCTAAAATCTTACTTAGGTTAAATATAAAAGCCCTCTAGGAGGGCTTGCGTAGGAAATATAGTTAAATAACGAATAACTCATTTTCTACATTAGACTCTGAGTATCCATACAACAACGCCACTGTTATTAGTGGCGTTTTTATTGGGCTTAACGGGTTTGCATTCATAAAGTGTATTTTAGCCTGCTCGCTATATCCTTTTTTAAATCCAACTGGATGACCAAATAACTTGTAAATATGAATATTTATAGAGTCGAAATGATAAATCTTTGAGCAAATAAAAAGCCCTCGAAAGAGGGCTTTACGTAGGGAAAATCGTTAAACAAC
Organism: Pseudoalteromonas sp. 68 DY56-GL68; assembly: GCF_041414825.1. NCBI lineage: Bacteria > Pseudomonadati > Pseudomonadota > Gammaproteobacteria > Alteromonadales > Pseudoalteromonadaceae > Pseudoalteromonas > Pseudoalteromonas sp. 68 DY56-GL68. Next base: position 114,289 of record NZ_JAOCZL010000025.1, on the reverse strand, counting down.
AAGCGATTCATGATCTACATTAAAGCCTCTTATTCGATACAACAACGCCACTGTTATCAGTGGCGTTTTTATTGGTATAAGTGGCATTAAATCACTTATTTAATACAAATTAGATTTTTAAACTGACCTATAAATATTAAAAAGGCCTCTATTTTTGAGGCCTTCAACAACTTTAGAAGTCTTGTTTATAGTTCATAAACCAAGTACCACCTGGGATATCATGAACTGAGTAAAATGAATTAGCGAATGGGTTCAATGCTACTGGAGGATCTTTACGAAATATATTTCGCATACCTACACGAACACTAGCTTGCCATGGCAATGCATAGCTCGCAGATAAATCATGGTACGTTACGCTACCCACATGATTTAGGCCATTTGGATTGTCTTCACTTGTTCTACCGCGCTGATTACATAGCTCCCTTGTCGCGATGCCTCGCTCAACAAAATCTTCTGGTATGGAACAGCTTTCAGTAATATCGCTAGTATATCGCATACCCCAAGTGACAGATAAATCATTATAAGTCCATGTCGTATTGAAGGTTCCACGCCAACGCAAGATATCACTATCAATAGCTGCCACTTGATTATCTACATCACTGATTCGCTCATCTTCACCTGCAAAACGATATTTATCAGTATAAGAACCTGTTAATCGCATCGCAAAACTACCGAAGTCATGAGTATCAAAGCGGTAATTTGCATTGAAGTCGTAACCTTCAACCTCCAATTGAGCTAAGTTAAACTGTGAAGTTCGGACAGTTTCTACTCGCCCATCCTCACGCCTTTCAACAAACCCACAGAAATTCTCATCATTTTGAACATAGCATCGTGTAAGCATATCACCTGCATCTAACGTTGATAGCGCTTCTTCTAGTTCAATTTTGTAATAATCAACACTAATATCAAATCCTTCTAACCAACTTGGATTATAAACAAATCCAAAGGTTACAGTGTTTCCTTCTTCAGGTTGTAAATTTACATTACCACCATTCAACTCTCTCAGTTGCCCAGTTGGCTGAATAGAGCCTCCACTAGGAACATTATCAGCCATACAGCGAGCTTGAGTTGCAGCAGATTGCAAGCCAAATTGGGTAGTGTTACAAGGGTCTTGCACTGATGGGAAGCCTTCACCACCACCTGCAAACAAGTTATTTATAGAAGGGGCTCTAAATGTATCAGCGTAATTACCACGCAGCATCAAGTCTTCATATACACGCCATGTAAAACCTACTTTAAAGCTTTCATTATCAAAATCAGAATCAACAGATTGCGTGCCTACAAGACCACTATTTTCGAAATCAGAAAAACGACCAGCAACGCTAACCTCAAGACGTTCGACACCAGGTAAGTCAGCTAAAACTGGGACTACAAATTCAAAGTAAGCTTCTTCTGCTGTTTGCTTACCACTAGTAGGCTCACGGAAGTTGTTTGAGCTTAAACCAGCAGCTACTAGTGAGTCAGGGCTATCACTGAATGTATTGACACGTCGCTCAACCCCAGCAGCAAATGCTAGCCAGCCAGCAGGTAATTCAAACAAGTCACCTGAAATATTTGCTGCGAAGTTAGTAGCTCCCGTGCGCACTTGCTCATTGAACTCATAACCAATATAGCGAGCCATCTCTTCAGTGAAACCTGTTTCACCATTAAAAATATTTAACGGTACGCAACCCGCAATAACATTATCTGGAGTACCACATTGAGCAATACCACCTTCAATGAATGAAGGTCCAACCGCATTACGAAGGTTTTGTAAGTTAACAAAGTTTTCACCATGCTCATTACGGCTTGAATCCCCACGAGACATCGAAACATCCCAAATAAAACTACGATCAGCAAATTCAAACTCGCCTTCAAAACCACCTGTAATAAAATAAGTGTCATAGTCTTGTATACTAGTACGAGGACCTATTGGTAAAGTACGAAAGCCAAAAGACGATAAATCCTCACCGAATGGGTTATATATACTATCTTTGCTAAATGGGATTTCCCACTGAGGCCCTGCAAATCCTGCAGTTAGTGGCACTGCAGCTATTTGAGTTACAGACTTGCGTTGATTATAAGTAAAATCAATAAAACCTCTAAGCTCGTCACTAAATTCATGGTTTACTTTTGCAAATACATTAAAACGATCTGAAGGTGTCTTTAAGTAATTCGTGGGCGCAAAATTATAGCGATGCTTAGTACCAAATGGTTCAAAATCTGCTGCAGTTCGTAGCCCTGGGCCCTCTCGATCGGGGTTCAGAGAAACAAAGCCATCGGAAGTGTTAAATATACCAAAAAGCCCAAATGCACTTCCTCGCTCTGCTGGTATATGAGCAACAGGGTATTGTGAAATATCTCGATCGCCAGCACTAATTTCTTTTTCTTCTGACTTTGAGATGTTTAAGAATAAAGATGTTTTATCTTTTATCGTACCAATCGAAATACCAGCTTGTTTGTGCTCTCCATCTCCTTCCAAATTTGCACCAACAGTGACATCTAAACTAACCCCTTCGAAGCCATTTTTTGTAATAATGTTTACCACACCAGAAATAGCATCTGAGCCGTATACTGCAGAAGCACCATCAGTCAGAATATCGACACGTTCAACAATTGCAATTGGAATCTGAGATATATCGACTTGCCCTCCACCAAGAGCTAGAAAACGTCGACCATCAACTAGAACTAGCGTGCGATTATCTCCTAAATTTCGCAGTGAAATAGTCTGTGAGCCATCATTACCATTTGTATTATTTGTAAGTTGCGTTAAGCCCGATAAATCAGCTTGCGCTACCGTCTGTAGTAGCTCACCAATATTTTGTACACCCGATGATTCAATCGCCACACGCCCAATTGATGTCACAGGGGACGCACCTTCAACATCGGCTCGTTTTATACGAGAACCTGTCACCTCAATTCGCTCTACTTTTTCGACACCTTCATCCTGTGCCACCGCATTTACCGACACGCCTCCCATCATTGCCATCGCAATTGCAGAATAGACAAATAATGGACGTGGATTTTTTTCGTTTTTTATCATGGTAATTCCCCTGAAAATTATTTGTAACCACTTAGTTACAGCTCGCCACACTATTTGGCTTTATGCATTTCAGATAGCTGCATTTTGTAAGCGGATTAAAATTAGGGATAAGTGGAATATTTTGAGGGATAACTAAATTGTAAAATAATTTGAATAGAAAATAGGAACAGACACGGTCTTATTGTTTTTAACAGGTACGCTACATTCGGAGCTACAATGCAAAGCATTTTATTTAACAGCATAATAAATATAACTGAGCCGCAATTTGCACAAGTGCTTGAAAGCGCAATAACACGGCATCATAGCTTTAACGCCGTCACTGTTATTAATAACATTAGTAACTTTAATTTTGAAAATACTCACGTTGCGTTTTATCAACTTAACTCGTCACCTATTTCACTTGAGTTGCTACAACTAACGGAGCTAGCCAAGCATTTAAAGCTCGTTATTGTTGCTGACTCAGCGCAATTAGCGAACTTAGCTTATGAAATAGGCGCTATTGACTTTATACTTACGACTGCAAATTCTATGCGTATAAACCAATGTTTTGAAAAGCTTATTCACTTGTGTCCGCTTGTCAACGCACATCATCAAAGGCACTTAGAAGAACAAGAAAACTCTCATTTAATCGTTCGGGATGTAGGCAAAGTGAGGCTCGTAGATATTGAAGAAATCGTATGGATAAATGGGGCTGGTAACTATGTAGAGTTACATTGCCAAGATAGTCCTCGCCCAATATTACACCGCGAAACGATGAAAAACTTAACAGAGAAGCTGGCAAGTAAGGGGTTTATTCGTATTCATCGCTCTACTTTAGTTCGTAAAAAAGCAATCAGTGAGTTGATACCGACCGACTGTGGTGATTATAAAGTCATTTTAAAAAGCAATGCGATTTTAAATTTATCGCGCCGTTTTAAAATGAATCTAGAAGGTATTTTAGGGATCTGAGCAATAACCCACTAGGTACTTTGCAAGCTCATTAAATAAAAGCCAAAATGGGCAAGCTTATAGTTTTGTTGCTGACTCTAACCAAGCTCGCATTTCTTCACACTGCGGATTAATTTCAAGGAAGCTATTTATATCTTTATGAAAGGTCACCCTGAGTCCACTGTCTTTCCACACAGACTCTATCAAACTTTGAGCCACACTATTAGGCGCCACATAATCAACTTGTTTATAGCCACGTGATTTAACCGTTTCAAAATAAGCTTTTGCTATATGAACGCTTTCTGCTGTGGCTAATTCAAACTGCTTAACGTTTATAATTAAATGATGAAGGTTTTTTATTGAGTTGCCTGTTATTTCGTCTGCTATTTTATTCGTGAAGTCAACAAACGCCTCTTTATTAACACAGCCTCTAAACTCAATAAATACGCAAGGAGGGCTTATTTTATAAAACCACTCCCCATGGGGCTTAAACATAACCAAACATCACTCTTACTACATTTAAGGTAATATTAGCTTTAAAATGGTTATTTTCAACCTAATAGAGCCATAAAAAAGGCCATCTCAAGCGCTTTTTCTTCCAGGCTTTTAAAGCGTCCAGAAGCGCCTCCGTGTCCGGCATCCATATCCGTTTTAAACACAACAATATTGTCGTCTGTTTTTATTTCGCGCAATTTCGCAACCCATTTCATCGGCTCCCAGTATTGTACTTGCGAGTCATGAAAACCCGTTGTTACTAATATATTTGGGTAGGCTTGAGCCGTAATATTATCGTATGGGGAATAAGCGTTAATGACCTCGTAAAAGTCGGGATCATTTGGGTTACCCCACTCATCATACTCATTTGTTGTAAGGGGAATACTCTCATCAAGCATGGTTGTCAGCACATCTAAAAAAGGTACGTGACAGCCCACGCCTAAATAAAGCTCTGGTGCTTGATTTACCACAGCCCCCATTAATAAACCGCCAGCACTTCCCCCTGAGGCAAACACCTTCTGTGGATGTGCATAGCCTTGCTCAGTGAGTGAGCGAGTAACATCAATAAAATCGTTAAAGCTATTTTGTTTATGCTGTTTTTTACCTTGTTCATACCAATGACGACCTAGCATTTCACCGCCACGAATATGGGCAATGGCATAAACAAAACCACGGTCAAGCAGGCTCAATAAACAACTAGAAAAACTCGGATCCGTGGTAACGCCATAAGCACCATACCCATATTGCAACAAAGGGTTAGAGCCATCTTGATTAAATTTATCAATACGATACACCAATGACACTGGTACTTGCTCACCATCTCTTACGGTGATCATTAGTCGTTCTGAACGATAGTGCTCTGGGTCAAATTCACCAAGTACTTGCTGTTGTTTTAATAACGTTTTGTTGCCCGTTTTTAAATCAACATCATACAATGAACCTGGTGTTGTTAGACTTGAGTAATAAATACGTGCAAAGCGAGTGTTAGGCTCAGGGTTCATCGCTATTGCGGCATAATAACAAGGGTCATCAAACTCTAATGTGAGTCGCTCTTCCTGCTTATCAACAACCACAAAGCGGGTTTGACCAAGCTCTCGCTCAGTTAAAACAAGATAGTCATTGAATATTTCGACCCCTTCCAATAGCACATTATGACGGTGCGCAGTATGCTCCTGCCACTGTTCTTTTGTAGCAATTGTGTCGGTTGTGGCAGTCATTAAACGGAAGTTTTTGGCTTGCCAATTTGTGACTATATAAAAAGTATCGCCAAGCTTATCAACGTCAAACTCATGGCCTTCTTCACGCGGCATTAACGCACTGAACTCCCCCTCGGGATTGTTAGCGTCAAGTACCCAAGTATCGTTCGTTTCAGTCGTAGCTAAATCAATAATAATTAAGCTTTCATCTCGACTCTTACCAAGCCCCAGAAAAAAGCTTTTATCCTGTTCTTCATACACTAAAACATCATCTGCTTGTGGGGTACCTAACACATGGCGATACACCTGAAAACCCAATAAAGTTTGTAGATCTTTTTTGACATAAAAGACTGTTTTACTGTCGTTAGCCCAAACAATTTGCCCTTCCGTGTTTTCAAGTACATCGCTGAATACTTCGCCACTGGCAATATTTTTAAAACGCGCGGTGTAAATACGGCGGCCTTCGGTATCTTCAGAATAAGCAAGTAATTGCTCATCAGGACTAATTGCGACTTCACCTAGTTCATAAAATTCGTAATCACTGGCTAATTGGTTTACATCTAACAATAACTGCTTGTCGTGGGCTTCGAGTGAACTACTTCGATAATGGCGCGCATATTCATCATCACCACGAACTTCTGAGTGATACCAGAACAGGCCATCCTTTACAGGAAAGGTATTATCATCCTTAACTATCCGCTCTTTTAGTTCGTTAAATAATACTTCTCGTAGCGGTTTAATACTGGCAAGCTGTTTTTCACAATATTCATTTTCTGCATGTAAATGTGCCAACACGTCTACATTCTCGCGCTCATCATCACGCATCCAGTAGTAATTATCAGTACGAGTTAATTGATGAGCTGTTAGTTGATGAGGTTGTTTTTTAGCTACAGGGGTAGGCGTTAATAAAGACAAAGAATAAGAATTTTGCGACACAGGAAAAACCACGATTAAAAACGAATGACCCGAGTCTAACACAGAAATAAAAAAGCCCACTCAAATTGAGTGGGCCAAACAATGCTAAATAGCATTTAGGGGGAAACTATCAATGTGATACTTGCTGCCATGCCATGGGCCAACTTTTACCCACACCAGGTTCATAGAGTGGGTTATGTGATTCTTTCACACGACAAAACTCTGTATACGGCCAAGGTTTACACATATAAATATGGCCTGTCTTTGGTTGTAATACTTTTACACCTGAGCTGTAAGCATTGCATGCTTGCGGATAAACATAATCATACTCTTGATTTTTATCCTTTATTTGCTTTTCGCACTTCGCAATACAGTTAAATGCCACTTTTACATGGGTTATACCCGTGCTTTCTAAGGCATAAATCTGATTGAGCCGATATGCAACGATGAGACCCTGCTCTGTTATTTTTCCTGCTCGAATCATGGGCATGTGTACATTTATATGCTCAGCAATTGAACGAGGCCAATTATGAGGCTCACCCTCATCAGAGCTAGTGATAGGGTACTGAAATGACAAATCAGCTAACTCACCTTGTGCATCATAAAAAGTCACGACCACCTTATCCCCAACAAAAAGCTGAGTATGATGATTTAAGCAACCTATCGGCAACCACTTTCCAGAAGCCAGTGACATATGCATAAACAAAGTAACACCCTAAGAACAGCTAGTAGGTACTATCCAATAACAGCCGTACAAAATAAAAACAATTTTAGTTTGAGGCAATAGATCCAAAGCACGAAGAATGTGCGCTTTTCAGCGGCCCCGCTATCATAGTGTTGTAATCAAAACCTTAGACCGGAAACTTTGCGTCCTAACCTTTCGGTTAGTTTGCCAAAAACTGAAATGAGTATAATCCTCAGTTGAAAACAAATCAAACAAAAGAATGTAACCGAAAGATATGCATAACAAGCAATTACTAGTCACAAATAAGCTATAAAAAGCCAACCCGAAGGTTGGCTTAGTTATTAATCTCTTACCGCACGTCGATTTGGTATGAGCTCTTTCATTGAACGGAAAAAGCGTAAGAACACATGGCCTACATCACTCATCACGATATACAGACAAGGAACAAGTACCAATGTAATGAGAGTTGCAAACATCACTGCAAAACCAAGGGCCACTGCCATAGGAATAACAAACCTTGCCTGCAAGCTTGTTTCAAACATAATAGGAAGTACGCCAGCAAAGGTTGTAATTGACGTTAAGGTTATTGCTCTAAAGCGTGCACAACCTGCTTCAATAACAGCTTGGCGAGTTGACATTCCCTCTCGTCGAGCTTGGTTCACAAAGTCAGTCATAACTAAAGAGTCATTGATCACCACCCCAGCAGCAGCAATTAAGCCAAAGCCTGACATTAAGCTAATATCTAAATCAAACCAATAATGCCCCCAAATAGCACCGGTCAAGCTAAACGGAATCACCGACATAACGATCAATGGTTGTGAATAACTTTTTAGTGGCACCGCAAGTAAGATATACACTAAGAACATCCCCGCAGCGAAAAACATTAATTGCTCATTCGCCTGTGCTTGCTGCTCTTCAATAGCACCGCCTAATTCAGTTTTCACTGATGGAAATTCTTCTTTGAGCTGTGGCAGTAGTACATCGTCGACCTGCTTGACCACTTCACCTGGTTCTATGGTTTCTTCGTCAATGCTGCCGTAGATATACACAGTGCGATAGCCACCTTCACGGCGAATATAACTAATCCCTGGCTTTTCAGTTAGTTCAACTACATCACCAAGCAGTACTTCTTTGCCAGCAGGTGTCGTCACTACCGCATGTTTTAAAGAAGCAAATGCTTCGCGCGTTAATTTAGGGTAACGCACCATTACACGTACTTCTTCACCACGACGAATTACACGCTGCGCTTCTCCGCCGTAGAAGCTTGCACCAACTTGATTAGCAATTGTAGCAAGGTCTAAACCTAAATCGTAAGCAACAGGTTTTAAGCTAAGTTGGACTTCTTTACTAGCAGGGTCAATTGTCGAGCTAATATCAAATAAGCCTTTTTGCTGTTGCAGCAACTGAATAAAGCGACGACCCGCATCATTTAAAGTATCAACATCGGGCCCATAAAGCAGGTATCCAAACTCGCCATCATTGCCGCCACCATTTACATCGTCGTAGATTTGCAATGATTTAACACCAGCAATGTTTGGCATCTGCTCACGCCAACGTCGCGATAGCTCAAAAGCATTATATGGACGCAAGTCCTCATCTACCAATGGTGCTAAAATTTGTGCTTCAGTACGCCCTTGGTTAAAGACCAAAATATCACGTAATAATGTGTGACCAAACTCACGTTCTGTCTCTTGATCAACCTTTTTAACCATGGCTTCAATTTCACGAATTGCTTCAATGGTCTGTATATCAGACGCATTTTCATTCATTTCCAAATTAATTTGCGGAAAGTCATGCGGTACTTTTGGTGTTGGTACAACACGTACTTGATTTGACGAAATTAAAGCGAATGTCAAAATCAAAAGGCCAATAAATGAGAATAACACTAACCAACGCCATTCAACACAACGCTCAATAAAGCGTTTATACGGGCCATTCACAAAATTAAAGAAGCGCTTGTTAAAACGTGCTCGCCAACTCTCAGGATTGATAGGTGGAAAGTGAGTATGGGCAATGTGCGCAGGTAAAATAAGCTTTGATTCTATTAAACTAAATACCAGACATAAAATAACAACGACCGCGATACCGTAGAAAAAAGCACTTTCTGGGCCACTTGATAAAGTAAATGGCGCAAATACAGCAATCGTCGTTAATACCCCAAACGTTGCCGGAGTTGCTACACGTTTGGCACCGTTCACAACGTTAACGACGCCGCCTCCTTTTTTCTCTATCTCAGTGTAGGCACTTTCCCCTATGACAATTGCATCGTCAACGACAATCCCCAGCACCATAATGAACGCAAATAGAGATACAATGTTAATAGTGATACCAAAAACAGGCATCATCATCATTGCACCTAAGAAACAAATTGGTAAACCAATCATTACCCAAAGAGCTAGTTTAAATCGCAAGAAGATAGACAACATGATAGCCACTAAGATAGCACCTTGAAAAAGGTTACTTTTCATCATGTCTAAACGCGCATTCAAGTAATACGTCATGTCCATTAGTGGCTCTAGACGTAAACCCACAGGCAGCTCTTTGTTCTTTTTATCTATGTATGCTTTCACCGAGTCCGCAACGGGGATCATATTTTGCTCTTTCGTAGCTTTAACCGATAAATACACTGCATTTTCGCCATTGAATTTAAAGTAACGCTCACCCTCTGTGAACTGATCTTTTATAACAGCAATGTCTTGTAACAAGACTTTCGCACCGTTAGCTCCCACCTTTACAGGGATTTGACGGAACTCATCACCACTGTAATATTGGTTTTCAACACGTACAGAAATAATCCCTGCATCAGTGCGTAATTGACCTGCTGAAATATTCGCTGAGTAGCGACGTACAGCATTAGCAACATCGCTTAATGTTAAGTTATATTGGCGCAGAGAATCTGGATCAATTTCAATTGCAATTTCATCAAGCGGCACATCATTTTGCACCAAAGACACATTTGATAACTGCAATAACTCATCTTCAATTTGATTAGCTATTGGCTTTAATTCTGTGAGTGGCACATCACCGACTAATGTCATCCCAATAACATCTTGACGAAACTCAACCTGACTAATAGTCACCGGCTCCATCCCCGCAGGAAAGGTCGCAATTCCGTCAACGCGAAGTTTTACTTTATCAAGAACGTCGGTTAATTCTGCATCGGTATTAATTTCTAAGCTAGCACGCCCATTGTTACGAAATGCGCGGTAAACACCACGTTTAATTTCGGTCACATCTTTGAGCGACTCTTCAATTTTAATCAGAATACTTTCTTCAATTTCTTGTGGTGAGGCCCCAGGGTAATTAGCTTGCACCTCAATATAATTGATCTCAATATTCGGAAACATCTGACGCTGAATGGTAAAGTAGCTTAGTATCCCCATAGCAAGGATAAAAAACATCATTAAGTTTGCAGCGACCGAGTTATTAGCAAAATAGGCGATTAAACCAGACTGCTTCTGTGTTGTTGTATCACTCATACAGCCACCTTACAGCTTTTCGACAGCAGCAGTTTCACCTGCATCGCTTGTCATTTCTTGCATACCGGCTACTTTTACTTCCATACCCGCTTGCGGGTACTCAGGCAGTGTCAGTACAAGCTGATCATCAATATTTAAGCCATCGCTAATATAAAAATATTCACCTTCTTCGCGAACTACAGTCACTTTACGCGGCTCTAATTTTTGTTCATCGTTAACCACCCAAACAGTTTGATTGTTTACCAATGATTGCGGTAGGCGATAGATATTTTGCAATGTGGCGCCGGCAAAATTAACCTGCACATAAGCGCCAAATTTAATGGGTTGTACATCATGCTTTAAACCATATGGGTCATCGACACGAACAACCAAGTTACTCATACGTGTTGCGTTATCAACGACACCCAAGTCACGGTCCACCACCGCCTCACGGGTAAAGCTATTTAAGCCTTTATTGATAATCGTGGCCTTAATGCCTTTAATACGTTTAGGTAAGAACACGCTGTCGAATCCTGCGATAGGCACAATAATTTCAGCACTTTCAATATTGTTTAGCTCGGCAACCTGATTGCCCACATTAATATATTGACCCACACCAATTTCACGGCTTATCACTAACGCATCATAAGGTGCTTTTACTTCGCATCGAGCTAAGTCTCGCTCTGCACGTTTCAGTGCAGCTTGAGCCGATTTAACCGCAGCTTGCGCACTTAAAACTTGTGGTTTTCGTAGGAATAAGTCAGTACGCTCACGTTCTGGATAACGCTTGGCTTCATCAAGCGCTACCTTTGCTTGCGCTTGCTCTTCAATTAATGCAGCTTGAGCACTCGCCAATGAAGCTTCAGCTTGTAAAACGGCCGCCTCGTAATTGTCTTTTTCAATCGTGAATAGCACTTCACCGCGAGCAACAATGCCACCCGCAACAAAATTTGGATGCCAGCTTGTGACTTCACCCGCAACTTGAGATGCAAGCAAAGTACTTTCGAGCGGCCTAACCTCACCATAACTGTTAATAATAACTTGATGGTCATCACTTGAGATAGTTTCCACTCTAACAAGAGGTCTAGAGTCAACCACCTCTTTATCTTGTGGCTCTTGGGCAATAGCATTAATACCTACAAAGCCAGCAATACCAAGGGCTAAAGCAGCAAATGGTAACATCCATTTCAATACATTCGTGCGCATAACTTACACCTTTTAAATTTTTACTGCCCTTATCATACCAAAGCTGACAGAAACATTAATGTGACATTTGTAAGTAACTGTTACAAAAAGAGCCAAATACACCATCAGCAGCTAAAAATAATTTGTTACTAAATAAAACTCTCAACTTTTCATGGCATTAGAGATAGTGCTTTACACTTGTTAACAAACAAACTTCTATCAATTAGCAATTTCATTAAACTCGTGCCTGAAAAAACAAATGGAACGACTAAAAATGAAAATAACCAATATTGCTTTGGCGTTAAGCATTGCTTTTGCCATAAATGGGCATGCACTTGCAGCCAAGAAAGAAGAAAAAAAGCCTGAAACACTGGCTGAAATGATTAAAGATAAAACCGAATACTCAGGTATTTTTACTCTTTATCAAGATGAAAAAACCGGTGAAAACCTAATGGTCATAGACCAATCACAACTTGATACACCCTTTGTCTATTTTGCACATACCGTAGATGGTGTGACCGATGCTGGTCACTTCAGAGGTGCGTACCGTGAAACAAAACTCATTGAATTTAGAAAATATTTTGACCGTATTGATATTATAAGCAAAACCCCTCGTTATAAATTTGATCAACACTCTGCCCTTGCTCGCTCTGCTGATGCAAATATCAGTGAAGCAGTGCTAGCTAGCATCAAAATTGAGAAAGAAGAAAACGATAAAATAGCATTTAATGTTGATAAACTGCTTATAAGTGAAGCATTACACAAGATATCTCCTTGGCCAAATCCAGACGATAAAAATGCTAAAAAGCGTTTCAAATTAGGAAAATTAGACGATAAAAAATCGCGCATTGTTCAGCATCGTCCTTACCCAAACAATTTAGATATCACTGTCGATTATGTGTTTACCAATGCCAATCCTAGTGTACGTGGCTCTGAAGCAATAAGTGACCCTCGTAATGTATCGATTAAAGTACAGCATTCCTTTGTCGCTTTACCAAAAAACAATTATCAGCCGCGCCACGATGATGCACGTATCGGTTACTTCACAAACCAATTTGATAATATGACTTCTGCTGACTGGGCACCTTACGAGGACGTAATCAAGCGTTGGGATTTACAAAAGAAAGACCCTACAGCTGCACTTTCTGAGCCAGTCAAACCAATTACTTGGTGGATTGAAAACACCACCCCTATTGAGTGGCGTGATACGATTCGTGACGCAGTGCTTGCATGGAACCCTTCATTTGAAAAAGCGGGCATTAAAAACGCTATTCAAGTAAAAATTCAACCTGACGATGCAGATTGGGATGCTGGCGATATAAACTACAACGTATTACGCTGGACAGCCTCTCCACGCCCACCTTTTGGTGGTTATGGGCCAGCCCTTGCTAACCCATTAACCGGTGAGATCTTAGGCTCTGACATCATGTTAGAGTATGTTTTTATGAAAAATCGCTGGATGTATGAGACCTTATATACGCAAGGCGCAGCCTCATTAACCTCTGACGAAAATAATCCTAACTTACACTGTTCATTAGGTCACACTATTCAAGAAAACATGCTACTTGCAAAAGGGTTAGGTGCTGGAGCCAGTATTGAAGATAAAGAAATTTTACGCCAAGGCTTAACCCAGCTTATTCTCCATGAAGTAGGTCACACACTGGGGTTAAACCACAACATGAAGTCATCGATTTTATGGGATGAAAAAGAAGTTCACGACAAGAGTAAAACGCAAGGGATCGTGACAGGCTCGGTGATGGATTATGCACCGGCCAACATTGCGCCTATTGGCATGCAACAAGGCGATATATTCCAAACTAAGCCTGGCCCTTATGATGATTGGGCGATTGAATATGGCTATAGCCAAGCACTAGCCGATGAAGATGCTGAGCAACAACGCCTTGAAAAAATTCTCGCTCGCTCATCAGAGCATGCACTCGCATTTGGTAATGATGCTGATGACATGCGTGCACCGGGTCGCCATATCGACCCTCGTGTAATGATTGGCGATATGTCATCTAACCCTGCAGCTTACGCTAATGATCGCATGGCACTTATCAATAAGTTATTTACTGAACTTAAAGACAAAGCCACCGTTGAAGGTGAGTCATTTCAACAACTAGTTACTTCAGCTAATATTTTATTTGCTAGCTATAGAACACAAGCAGGCGTGGTGTCGCGTCAAATAGGTGGTGTTTATGTAGAACGCAATGTCGTAGGTGATGATAAAAATGGCGCACCATTGACTCCTGTTTCACTTGAACGCCAACAACAAGCCATGCAGATTTTAGCCGACAAAGTATTCTCGCCAAATGTACTTGCTAACATGCAGCCTCTGTATAACTACCTACTACAACAGCGCCGCGGTTTTAATCATTATGGTAAAAATGAAGATCCTAAACCACATGGTATGATTTTAGGCATGCAAAAGCTGGTACTTGCTCAGCTATTACACCCTGCTGTGATGCTGCGTATTTCAGACAGTGCTATGTACGGTAATGAGTATTCACTTAACCAATTTATGAATGACTTAACAACAAGCATTTTTGTCGACGGCAAAAAAGCAAATACATTAAGCCATAACTTACAAGTTGAATATGTGAATCAACTGATTGCCATTGTCGGTTTAACTAAAGCCAGCAAGCACGATAATCTCGCTAAAGCTGCGGCTCTTTATCAACTTAACCAAATTGCTGATATCAGCACTCCTTGGGGAGCAGATACTGCTGCTAAAGCGCATAAACAATATATTAATCGCTTAATTAGCAAAGCATTAGACGCTTAACCAACAGTAAAAAGGCTGCCAATTGGCAGCCTTTTTACTCATTGTTTCGCCTATGCCATTGCAGGGCGTGACTTGTAATATTGGATACAACCAAGTTGCGCCGCGTTTGTTAGTAAGATCATCACAAACGTTAAAATATGCGATACACTCGGTGCAGCCATCGACAGCTCAGCGCCAAGGCCACAACTACCAGCAACAAATTGCAGACTAAAGTAACGAGCACTTAAATTACTAATATCACCACTTTTAATGGTTTTATAAGTTTGCGGCATAACACGAATCGAGCTCATCACCAAGCCAACATAAGTTAACCAGTTAAGCACAGTGGCCATATCAAGCGTCGGACTGAGCAGCAAAGTAAATGGTACAACACACAGTACTAACAATCCTGCTAACTGCATTCGCTGCTGGCGAGCTGCGTTATATCGAACAAAGTAATAGAGAATTAAACCGCTGAGCATGCCCGTTACAATAAACGGCAGTACCATGTAAAAACGTTGAAAATATAAATTGTAAGTAATGAAGTAGATGCTCTGCGCGACACCAAAACTCATCATCAACAGTGATACGCCCGACACACTACGATTTTTACGAATCTTATTTAATAGCGGATAAAAGCTAAACGCTAGAATAAAGCATGAAATAATCGGCAAAAAGTGCGCCAAAACAACCCCCATCTCGTTACAATTTAGTTAATAAGTTAGTAATTTATCAATCACTGCCACTAAACATGTAAATAACTGTTTTTTAAGTGATTTAAAAGAGCGCGGCATTTTAATGAGGCCCACAGAGAAAGCAACGAGGTAGAAAAAACAGCCAAGCTGAAAGTGGCAAGATTTCCGTACAAGGTGTTTATAATCAATGACACTAACTAGCAACTTGAATAGTTACTCGAATCTAGGTACATTGAATAGATAATGGCCAGGAGGGCAGTTCTATGAAGTCAATTTTATTTACACTTGTTCTAAGCGCTTTTTTAGTAGGATGTAAGAGTACAGAGCAACAAGCCCCTACTCCTCCAAGTGTTGCCAGTCTATTAAACGCAGCAAATTTTGAACACATTGAACTAACAGATCCAAAGTTGTTTGCATTGCCTGATGATGAGCAAAAACGTTTCCTTGATTATTTTACCGAACGCCAAGGTAAAGGTTTAAGAGACGACCAAATTCTTTATCATTACTTAGAAAATAAGCTCACCAACTTCAATTACTTTAGCGCTACACTCAACGCCGAACAGACCCTTCAAGAGCATGAAGGGAATTGTATTAGCTTAGCTATTTTAACTCACGCATATGCGCAACTAGTAGGGCTAAAAACAGGTTTCCAAGCGGTGTCGAGTGAACCTGTGTACAGTAAACAAAATAACATCGTGTATGTATCGGGCCATTTTCGCACCAAAGTCTATGCCCCTTTAAATGAAGATGATAATTACCTTGTACCACCTGGCAGTATAATTGACTATTTTCCGTCTCGTGGTAGTTTTTATTCAGGCCATGCTGAGCTCAAAGATTTAATCAGCCGCTATTATAGTAACTTAGCTGCACAAGCTCTGGCCTTAAAACAATTCGATTTAAGCTACAGTTATATTTTAAAAGCCAATGAATACACACCAAATGCAGCCTCGCTTTATAATTTAGCAGCTGTTTTACATCGTCAAGTAGGTGATTTAGCTGGGGCAAAACATATTTATCAAACAGCAATGCACTATGGCTTTAGCGATACGAATTTACTACATAATTACGTAGTGCTGGCCAAACAACTAGATGATCACTCATTAGCAGAACAGCTCAATTCACAGTTAGCGATGCTAGAGCAGGATCCATTCGAATTACTCACAACAGCGATTAACGCTCGTAATAATGGCCAGTTTTACAAAGCAAAACAGCAGCTGGAAGATGCTATAGCACTAGCCCCTTATTTATCAGAACCCTATGTGGAGTTAGCGATTATTAGTTACCAGCAAGGTAATGAACAAAGCACTAAGGAGTGGTTAGAAAAAGCCATTGAGATAGAAAATAAAGACGAAAAACTTGCGCTATACCACGCCAAGCTTTTCGCCTTAAAAGACCAACACTAAGTTATAGCGAGTAGTAAAAACTTAGCCAAGCACGTAGATCATTTTCAAAGTCGTCGCTTTCTACTCGGGCGACGCCAAAATCAATATTTACATCATTCAAACCCGCAGGTCCCAGACCAAAGCTAAAGTCTCCTCGCCACTTGAGGCCGTAGCTTTGCGCATAGACTCGGTTATCAACTTGATGCTGTTGGTAGTAAAGCCAAGGTAATGAATCTTTATAACTAATCCCCCCGCCATAACCTTTATAACGGTTACCAAGCTGGCTAAAAAATGGCAATTCAGGTGCACTAACAAAGCCACTTTGCGTGTCTTTATTAATTAGGTTTGACTCATAACCGCCAAGCGCAAGGGTACTGTCATCACGATATTGCTGAGCAAAATTAACATAAACCGGAATATCAAAGGCATAACCGCTTAGTACGGTGGCAAAGTTATAGCCCTGCCAATTATTTGAGTCAGCATCACCGGATAACCATTCAGCTCTCAACGACTGACTAAGACCATAACGCTGTCTATCATGTTGCCATTGCTGCTTAAGTCCTAGCTTTAGCCATTGATCGTCACCTTTAGCATAATCACTGTAGTTGTAACTTAAGGTCGGTGTGATATTTAACTGCTGAAACTGCATCGGGTAACTCATGGCAAAATGTGCCCCTGTGTTACTGACATTTAGCGGCGTGTTTGAATGGTACTGTTTTGCCGATTCAAGGTCGTAATCAAATAGCAGCGCTTTAAACTTTAAATCAAACGCTGAGTATTTAGCTGCCGCAAACACTCCCTCTAGTGCTTTATCATGTAAATCAACACTATAGCCTGCTTGTAAATCGAGCTGCTTTAAAAAGTCGTTACTTTTTAGCCCAATGGTAAGAAGCGAAGATGAAGCCGAATAATACTGAGATGCCAGCGAAAAGGTGGGTTTTTGCTGCCAAATATCATAATTGGCTGGCTCTGTTGGGCTTTGCTTGTAAATCTTCGCTTCAGGTAACACTTCGCTCGTTACTTGCCCTCGCGGTGGCGCTGTATTACTTGCCAACTCAGCAACCTCTAATCCTTGTGGTTGCTCTGCAAAATGCTTTATATCTGGCCCTTCAGCAGTGATCGATAAATACAAAAGTTCACCATTATTCATTGCCATTGGGTATGCAACGGCTTCTTGCCCTTGTGTTAATTGGCGTAGTGAGTTGCGGCTAAGATCATAATGATACAAATCGAGAGCGGCATTCTTACCAGCGACAAAATAAAGCCCTTTGCCATCTGCTTGCCAATTAGGTTGTGACACATACTGATAGCCCTCAGGCATAGGCACAGCTATTGATTGCTGGGAGTTCATATCTTGTATATACAACTGCCAATTTGCATTCAGTGCCACTTTTAAATATGCAAGCTTAGTTTTATTAGGACTTAGTAATGGATAGTCATAAACCGTTTCTAGGCTCTTCTTAAATAAAGGCGTAGAGACACCCGTATTAAGATCAAAACGCACCAACTCCGAGAAGCCATGCCTAGTTTGCTCAGCGTAAACAGTTTGTCCGTTATCGCTAATTGTAAAACGACGCAGCCCCGCATGATGGGTCAATGCACTTATCTCACCAGTTTCGATATCATAGCGATATAAGTCCGAGATACCTTGAATTGAGCCTTTACCAACGGTTGTTGTGGCGGTAAAAAACAGTGTATCTTCGTCTAACCACTGCGGATTCTTTATACCCTGCTTATTGATTTGATGAAGCACGTGCTTTTGTTTACGTTTAAACACACTCGGTGCTCTATCGGCAATATCTGCAGGATCGTCATCGAGTAGCTGTTGTTGCTGCTTTGCAAAATCATCTGCTGCTTGTTGATTATCGGCTGTGCTATAAATAACTAGCCGCGTTTCATCATCTTTGTTTCGCTCTACAATAGCGAGTTTACTATTATCTAAACTTAAAACTGGGTTTGATGCATATAAATCAAGCTCTAACCAAAGCTCACTTGTAAGTGTTTGCTCACTCACCTCTTTAGCCATTGCTTTATAAGTATATTCAGCAATAAAGCGACGATAAAGCCGCTCAGGTGAGTCGCCAAATACACCGCTAAAAGCGTCATTAAAATCGCGCGATTTAACCGCTTGCATCCGTGTCCACACAGCATCAAGGGTGTTTGGAGAATAGTTATCTTCTAACCAAGCCAGAAAGCGAGCGCCCATTAAATACGCCATTGATCCGGCCATATAACTGTCTTCAGTACGATTTAATTGGCCATAGCTTGGCAGTGCGCCTTGCTGTGCAAATTCAACCAGTATCGCTTCTGAAAGATTATCGTATAAACGGCCACGCCCCGTCATTTTTGATTCTAATAGCGTCGCATAACCCTCAGCAACCCAGCGAGGCATATCGCTTTGTGATAAATCGTAGAGATCCCAAATATTTCTAATTGCTTGTCGAGGTAAGCTGCGCGTAGGCTGAGCCAAATGAACCAAATGGATGTACTCATGCAAAATGAGTAATTGCTGCCAACTATCTGTATTGGCAATCATCGAATCTGATTGTGGAGGTGTCGTAAATAAAGCCATTAAGGGCTTTATTGTAACCGGTAAAGCAAAGCCATTAGATGCGTTAAATGGATCAAAAACAACAACATCAATCACTTCATCCAACGCGCGGTTTTGTTGTTTTAATACCTTATTGCGAACAATTTCCAGCTCGGTTGCCGCTGATTGAGCCCATTGCTGATTCTCTGTACTAAAATGGACATTGAAATGCTCAGTATGAATTGTTTGCCATACTTCTTGACTAAACGCGTGCCCAGCAACAAGTAAAGTACCAATCAACAATGCTTTTATCATCTTAATCCCTGACTTTGTTATTTCAGGATTAGTATGCGTTGCTTTTTGGCAAGTGGGTAGTTAAAAAATGTAAGAAACTATTCAATTTTAATCGGGCGAACCAAGCCTAGTAATTGGTAAACAATAAATATTGTCGCTGCAAACATAATACTGCTTCTAAGTGCCCCCAGACCCGCAAGAGCCATCGCGCCTGTTACAAGCAAAGCAATACAAGTCACTGCACAGCTTACGCAAAGGCCTTTACACTCCTTCTTGTTGCGAGCATAGCAAAGTAAGCCGACAATACCTGTAATGGCTAAAATAGGCAGAAAATATATCATCGCGCACCTCCTTCTGTAGCTTTTGAGAAAGTATACTCAAAAACCCAAACAGGTCAATAATATTGAGAATCATTTTCATTTAAAACCAATTCCGCTCAACGCCCTCTATTTCATATAGGGCGAAATCAGCAAACTGCTCAGCCAGCTCTGCTTTTAAGTAAGGCATTGATACAGAGCCAGAAGCCAGTTGTATATACAAGCTCTTAAGCTGTGATCGGCGCATTAAATAAGTGCTTATTGTGGTGACGCTTTGCGCTCTATAGATTTCAAAAACACGATACTGCACACCCAGTATGCCGGTTTTAAATACGGCAAAAAAACGGCCGTCATGTTGATACATAGCCAGACCCGTTTTTTGATAATTCAAAAACACACCGATCATCAAAACTAAGCCCACGACAATGCTCCACAACATCGTAGCAGCATCAAATAAGGCATTGAAAATTAAAGCAGAAAATACAGTGGGTAGAATTACATATAAAAACGTATTTTTATAAAGTAAAACTCGCTCAGGCTTAATAAAGTTAAGCTCTGTTAAATCAACAAACCATGGAAATAACCAGCCACATACGGCTTTTACTTGCTCTTTGGTGATTACTGGCATCACTAACGTTTGTTTATTTTTATGTGCCGCAACCCCAGCTGCCACACCACCACTACTCACTTGTGGGCAAATTAAGGTATAGCGATTAAGGAACTTGGCAATAATATTTTGTTTAATTTGCACACTTTGAATTTTCGACACGCTGATCGAGAGTTGCTGGCGCTCAAATAAACCTGCCACACGCTTAAACTTACCGTCTTGAAAGTACAGCTGAAAGTTAAAAAAGCGCACTAAGGCCATGACAACAGAAAGTAAAATGGCACATAAAACAATGGCTACAACCATAATTAACACAGTGATTGCAGCTGCACTGCCAATGAACGCAGCTTGCTCATTCAGTATGGTCTCTAGGCGGTTTATGATGGTTTTTTCGAGGTACTCAAAAATCACATTTATAAATGGAGCAAGTGCAGCCAATGCCAATATTGCCATGTTGGACATCAAACCAAACTTAGCAATTTCAGCATTGCTGATCGTTAAGGTTGTCGGTTTATCTGTTACTTCGCCCTGCTCAATAGGTAGCTGCTCTTGCTGTTGTAACTGAGCCTTAAATTCCATAACTTGTTCGCGCACTTGCTCGGCGTAGCTAAGCTTCACTCCCGGGATCACAGCTTCTTGAGCACTACTACCGGCGGCATCGAAAATACAATTAACCAAATTAACCGGCTGAAAATAAAAAGGTTCGGCTATGTTTACGTTCTGTACGCGAGCAAATTTTAGGGTTAGCCGTTCTTTTTTGAATACCCCTTTATTGAGCAGTATTTCGTTACCATCCGTTATGCGATATTTAAAATTACGATAATAAGCAAAGGCATACAGCACTAAAACTAACGAGGCCACGGTAACGGCTATTTGCCCCCAAAACAGCTTTTGTTCAACTTGCGTAACAAATAACACCAAAATTGGCAGTAAATTAAGCAGCCCATCTTTTATGAAGCGCAGTGCAAAGTGAACAATAAAGTACAGTAGCGCCCATGGCGACACGCGTTGCCATTGTTGATCACTCATCGGCAAGCTCATTTTCTTGAGTTGCTGCATTATCACCATAACTTTGCACGAACTGGCGGACATCATTGCATTGCTGGTCAGTTAACCCGCTGATATGTAAGTCAGCACTCATGCCACCTGCACTGTAAAGCCTGAGTGTTGCAAGTCCTAACTTTCGCTCAATTGGGCCGCGATGAATTTCGGTGTGTTGCACGCGAGAAATTGGCAATAAGGTGATTTGTTGCCAAATTAGCCCCCGCTTAAAGGCAATATCATGCTCTCTTACTGCCACCCCTTTAGCGCGGACGCTGTAAAGGTTGTAAACCATCGACAGTATTACCAACAATGGCAAAACCAGAAGCCAAGGTGTAGCAATGGCTTCGCTAACGGCAGGATTAAAATGCCTTACAGTAATAATTACGGCCATTAGAGGCACATAAAACAACAACCAATTTAGTTGTACATGCCATATCGCATTATCTGCAAGTGATTGAAATTGTATGCGCTGATGCTGTGGAAGGGTTTCTATTTGTTGATTACTAAACACGATCGTTCCTTGTTAAGGCCAGTCTTAACTGGCCTTACTCATACTCGGTACTTTTTATACCCAGCGAAGAGAGGTAGCAAGTGTATGCTTGTCACCCGGCGCTAGCTCAACGCTATCTTCAAGTACATTGGCGGCTTCTAAACATAACATCACGTGATATTCATCATCAGCAAAATTAGATAGCCTTTTTGATTTATCAATCCACGGGTTCCATAACACACATGACCGCGAATTTTCTCGGCTTACTTCAATGATCCCATCTGGCGTAATGATACGTTGTGTATCTTGTGCCTGGGTATAAACCATGTCGGTTTCACGAGCAAATGAAACCAAATCATGTTGCTCAAATGGACCTTCACCGAATTCTATATATTTAGAGCCCTGTAAACCATCAACTTTAGTTTCTTCAATCGCAGGCGTTGGGAAATAAGTATGTAATGCCTGCGTAAAATTAAGTGTTTCACTATCAAGGTTAGTTGTTGTTAAACGCACTTCTAAACTCGTTGATAAAATAAA
This sequence comes from Pseudoalteromonas sp. 68 DY56-GL68, assembly GCF_041414825.1. Lineage (NCBI taxonomy): Bacteria > Pseudomonadati > Pseudomonadota > Gammaproteobacteria > Alteromonadales > Pseudoalteromonadaceae > Pseudoalteromonas > Pseudoalteromonas sp. 68 DY56-GL68. Next base: position 91,746 of record NZ_JAOCZL010000025.1, on the reverse strand, counting down.
TTCCACCAATAGTTTAGTTTTGTGTGGCCAATACTTTTCATCAATTTGATTCATTGGCAATGACAAGCTGATGTAGATCGAGTTTTCCTCTTCTTTCACCTGTTCAGCACGCCAAAGTCCCGTACGAGCAACACCATGAGCAGGCCAGCCTTCATGTTGGCTCACACCAAACCACGGCCAACAAATTGGAATACCACCACGAACGCCCTTACCTTCTTGATAATCTTCCTGCTGAGAAACCCACAGTAATGGCTTTTTACCTGTCGGTGTAAACTCTGTAATTTGCGCACCTTGCAAAAAGATAGTGGCATCACAAAACTCACTGGCTACTTTAATAAACTCAAGGCCAGTCTCACTTTGCTCAATCGTAACTGATGGCGATAGCTTCATAATTCGTCCCATTAAATGAAAGAAAAGAGATAGTTAAATAACCCCACAATACCCAAAGCCATAGTAGTTAGTAAATAATATTTAGTTATTTGATGAAATTGTTTACTACTTTGTGCGTGTGCAGGCGAAAAGCGCTATTTAATTATAAAGAACATCTACATTATTATGTGATACACCAAACGAGATTTAATTACTACTCAAATAAAAATCTCCTCTGAAAATGAGGCTATTTATAGCAAACATAGCCACAAATTATTTGAACTCAATTTATTTGATGTGTAATATTTCGCGGCTTCGGTCGTTCTAGGCCGCCTTTAAAGAGACAAAAACATGCAAAAGTATGACGAACTACTTGTGTCATTACGTAAAGTAATCAGAGCAATCGATCTGCATTCTAAGCAGCTCAACAAAACGTCTGGGTTAACAGGCCCGCAATTACTTATCATGAATGAAGTAGCACAAACAGACGGCATCACAGCAAGTCGTATTGCTCAAAACGTCAACTTAAGCCCTGCAACTGTGACCAATATTCTTGACCGAATTGAAAACAGAGAGCTTATCACCCGTGTGCGCAGTCAAATGGATAAGCGCCGCGTCAGCTTGTATTTAACAGAAAAAGGCAAAGCACTTTTAGAGCAAGCTCCTCAGCCATTGCAAGAGCACTTCATAGAAAAATTTTCAGCCCTCGAAGAGTGGGAGCAAAGCTTATTGCTTTCATCAATGCAACGTATTGCAGCAATGATGGATGCTGATCAGCTTGATGCATCACCACTATTAGAAGTTGGTGCCATAACAAAATCACTCGATCACAATAGTTAATTGCAAAACTGGTTGATTAATATTAATTTTTTGTGGCTACCCTTGGGTTAAGTGTGAATATCAACTATGCTAGTAGTACCCATTCCAACACTAGCGAAAATCATGCTTAAACTTTCAAAGTTAGCCCTCGCAATCGCCTTGGGCACTACTTCTAGTCTTAGTCAGGCATCTGAAATAGATGACCTTCAAAAACAGCTGCAATTACTTAAAGAGCAAATGCAGCAACTCCAGAGCAAGCTTGATGCTGCCGAGGAAAAATCGCAGCAACAAGCCGATAAACAAGCGCAGATTGATGCACAGGTTGCAAGGCAACAAAAGCAACTTGAGGAGCAAACTGCTGCTGTTGAAACTGTATCAGACAAAAAAGAATCTGGTATTCATGTTGGTGGAGCTGTGCGAACAAACTACAGCTATACCTCGTATGATGACGGTAACAAAAACCGTGGTGGTGACTTCGACTTCGATATCTTTAGACTGAATTTTTCAGGGGATGTCGGTGATGTGCAACTAAATGCTGAAATTCGTTTCTTTGACTATATGACAGCAGTTAAATATGCCTATGCAGCCTACGACTTTGCTGAAGACTGGCAAGTGCAGGCAGGTATAACCAAAGTTCCTTTTGGTAACTGGCCATATAATTCACACAACTACTTCTTTGGAACAACCTATTATGTAGGTTTGGAAGATGATCACGATTTAGGTGTGCTATTCAAACGAAAAATTGCCGATAACTGGCAGATTGATCTTGGTTTTTTCAAAAATGATGAGCTAGGTGGTGTCGACGGTTATGTTGATGATCGCAGCGATCGCTACTCATACGATGTAGTTGGTTTCCGTTCAGCAGACGAAGGCATTTATGCCGAGCCAGGCAATGCTATTGGTGAGTACAACACCTTCTCTGGTCGTTACGGCTATCACTTTGAGCATGAAGGTGGCAAAACAGAGCTAGGTGTATCTGCCCTATCAGGTGGCCTACACGATGGTGAAGACCGTGCTGGTGACTACTATGCTTGGGCAGTCCATTTAAATAGCACTATTGGCCCATGGAACTTCCAACTGCAACATGGCGAATATAATTACGATATTGATAATGTAAATCGTATGGCTGTCGGAGCTTATGCTTTTTACGATAGCATCGCAGCTGAAGCAACCATGACTAATGCCAATATTGCCTACAGCCTCCCTGTCGAGTGGGGTCCTGTTACAGACCTACAGTTTTACAATGACTACGGCATTATTTATGACAAGTCAGACAATAGCGCCGATACTTGGATGAATGTAACTGGGGTGTCTGTTGCAGCAGGTGGCTTATTCACCTACTTTGATTTTGTTCAAGCGAAAAATCAGCCATTTGTAGGCGGCTCAGTTGCTGGTGACAGCGACGAAACAGAAACTCGCTTCAATATCAACATAGGTTATTACTTCTAGTAACCACTGATAGTAAATGAAATATTAAAGCCCAGTTTTTAACTGGGCTTTTTACTAAGTACCCTCTTGGATAGAGACTCGACTCGCTAAAAAATCTAGGCTAGGCTAAAGTTAAAAAGTAAGGTAAAAAGGTAATTAACAAGCATTTGCTTTTTTGAACTGTTCTGGCTTAACTCTATTTATGAATGTAAGAGCTGTATTAACTGCATCTAAAAACAGCTGCTATCAAGCGGTTGGTCTATTAATGGTAGCGCTTGGTATCATAGGTATTGCTTTGCCTGTCATGCCAACAACAATTTTCTTTATTTTAGCCTTAGCTTGCTTTACACGTTCTTCACCCAAACTCTCTGCTTGGCTCCTAAATCACCCTCGATACGGAGAGTCACTTAGACACTGGCAAGAACATAAAATTGTACCAACCCGTGCTAAGTTTTTAGCTGCTTTTGGTATGGCATTAGGTTATATATTTTTATTACAAAGCGCAGCGCCTTTTTGGGTTATGTATTTAGTTGCCGTGATTGAAGTAGGCGTATTGGGTTATTTAATAAACCGCCCGTCAGCTACAAATAACCCTCCATTTATCCGAGTAAACATGTCTTCACAAGTGCGCTTGACGCTACTTACTTGCTTTCTTTGCACACAAGTCGCCATCATGTTTTACCTCGCTATTCACTTCTAAAACACAAATGTAAAGAACGTAAACTCACTTGTTATCATTAATGCAAATCATTATCATATTTGTATCTTTAACAAATTGCCTGTTTTATGTTTTCTATTAATAAGCGCACGTTTTATAGCGTTAGCCGTGCTTTGCATATATACCTTTCAACTGCATTGTTTTTTTTGCTAATTCTTTTCTGTATTAGCGGTATTATCCTTAACCATGTTGACTGGCTAGAAAACGACAAGCAAAACGGACAAAACCAACTTCTAGTTTCTGCAGAGTTATTCGAAAAAGCACAAGCAAACCTCGACACGTTACCAAGCCTCTATCCCGAGATTGAAGGTTACATGCAGCAGCAGTTTTCACTCAGCAATGTAAAAAGTATTGAGTGGGAAAAAGAAGATGCCTTGGTAATGCTCGACTACCCGCTTCCGGCTGGCTTTGCCTATGCCGAAATCGATTTTCAAACCGGTGAACTTAATATTGATTATCAAACTGGTGGCTTTATGAGTCTGATTGGTGACTTACACAAGGGCCGCCATACAGGCGAAGCATGGAGCTGGGTGATTGATATCTCAGCTGTTTTGATGATTCTGTTTGCTATTACCGGATTATTTATTCTCTTTCAAAACCGTAAAAAACGTGCCGCTGGCCTTTGGTTAACGCTGCTTGGTGTTGCCACGCCTTTGGTTATTTATCTAGTTTGGGTGCCTCAACTTAAAGGAGTATCTTAATGAAAAAAGCCCACTTACTCGTTGCTCTACTAATTGGCTGTTTATTCAGCCCACTGAGCTTTGCAAAAGATCCCAACCTAACCGTTGAATTTACCTTACCTGAGCTAGATGTTTCTCCATATCATCGCCCTTACGTGGCGTTATGGCTAGAAACACCTGAACGTAAACACGTTACCACTATTGCACTTTGGGTCGAAAAAGCTGAATGGTTTAAAGACTTACGTCAGTGGTGGCGAAAAGCAGGTCGTAGCAACGACAGCTTTGATGGTGTAACAGGTGCAACAAAACGCCCAGGCACTTACACCATTGAGTGGCAAGGTAAAGATTTAAAGGGGAACCCAGTTAAACCTGGTAGCTACCTACTAAATGTTGAAGTTGTACGTGAAGAAGGTGGCCGAGATTACACCCGCGTTGAAATCGACTTAACGAAAGACGGCAAAGTCACAATTAAAGGCGAAAAAGAGTTCGCGACTAGCTTTGTTACCATTACCAGTAATTAAGGACAAACAATGAAATTAAAATTATTAAAAACGGCGCTGATCGGCGCCGTGACCTTCACAGCAATTGCATCTGGCTATGCACAAGCACACGCCCGTTGGTTAATGCCATCTCACACTTCTTTATCTGGTGAGAAAACTCACTATGTGATGATCGATGCCAGTATTTCTAATGAGTTATTTAGCCCAGATAAAGCATACCGCCCGAAAGAAAAAGGCGCTGAGTATGACGACAACCTATTAATTGCCCTTGCTCCAAATGGTAAACCGGTTGAAGAAACGATTCGTGCATACTACTTAAAACGCAAAAACTCAGCGGCAGTAAGCTTAACGCAAGATGGTACTTACCATATTGCTATGCAGCAAAAGCCAATGCTAATGACTTTCTACAAAGACAAAGATGGCAATCGTGGTCGTGTGTTCGCAGGTAAAAAAGAAGCAGACCTACCAGCAGGCGCAACCGACGTGCGCACTGTAAAATCAATCGCAACTGTTGATACTTTCGTTAGCCGTAATGGTACTTCTAAGCCAACATTGCTTGGTCAGGGCTTAGAAATTTCAGGCCCTACTCACCCGAACGATCTATTTGCTGGTGAAGAAGCTAAGTTCCAATTACTAATGGATGGCAAACCAGCTGCTGACGTTGAGCTTGCTATTGTTCGTGGTAGTGCTCGCTACCGTAATGAGCGTGACGAAGTTAAAGTAACAACCGATAAAAAAGGTTTCTTTACGGTGACATTCGCTCACGCTGATATGTATTTGATTGAAGCCTCTGTTGATCAAAAACCAGTAGAAGCCGATATCGATAACGTTCGTTACTCATTATTCACAACGCTTGAAGTAGCGCCTGAATAATACGCTAATTAGGCCTTAACAAAGGCCTAATTAGACTTTCGAGGAAGACTGTAGTCAACCGTGTGATCGCAGCTACCGTCTTTCTCGCAATCATTAATCCCATCACCATCGACATCCCAGCTTGGGTGCATGCCTTTTAATGTACTTTTTACGACGCTGATATCGGCAGTAAATTCACTTTGCTCATCACGGCGTGCGGCATTGCGCATCAAAAACACCCGAATCACATAATCGCCATTATCAGGAATTGTAAGCTCAGCATGCTCACCTTTTGCCGGGCCAACAAATAAAGCGGTTGGGTTGCCTTTTGGTAAAATATTAAAGTAGTTGCTTGAATTTGATGGAGCAAGATCAACCTTTAAAGTAGTGCCTTTATTAAGGTTAATTTGATATTCCAGCATCTCATAACCTTTAATTGTGTCTTTAACTTGCCAGCTTTGCTGCACCGCAATATCTGAAGCTAGCAACTCATAATGACGACTATTTGGTAAGTTTTGTTCAGCAAACACCAAGCTACTTGTAGCCACCGAAAAACAAAACCCTATTAATAACAACAACTTCATATTTAACCTCCTTTTAAATTCTTTTTTTAAGAATGATAAATGCTAATTTTACAATTTTTAACTCTTTTAAAGTGAACTTATAGTTACTCCATCGCAGACACACTGCTTAACTATACAGGATACCTACTATGAAACTTTTTACTTTAATCTCAGCTCAACCACACTTACAAAATATTAGCACTTTATTGGCACGTATTGGTTTATCAGCGATCTTTTTACTAACCGGCTTTAGCAAAATAGAATTCTTTGATGCAACTGCTCAGTACATGAGCAGTGTCGGTTTACCAGAGTTCTTACTGCCGTTTGTGATTGCCTTTGAAATTGTTGGCGGGTTATTTATTTTACTGGGCTTTTTAACACAACTAACCGCTGTCGCTTTTGCTGGTTTCAGCCTAGTGAGTGCTTTGTTATTCCACTTTCAACTTGATGATCAAATGCAATTTTTAATGTTCTACAAAAACATTGCAATGGCAGGCGGCTTTTTAGCATTGGCAAGTATTGGTGCAGGCAAAATCAGTCTAGATCAACTAGTGTTAAAACGTAGTCAGGCATAATATTTATCCCAGCCAATAACCTAGGTTATTGGCTGAATTTGTTTTTAAGAGGGCGCGAATATGGCAACTTTATTAACAGCAATCAGCCATGATATTGGTGGGCTCGATGTAAAACGCATCTTGCCTCATTTTGACAAAAAAATGGTTGGCCCATTTATCTTTTTTGACCACATGGGGCCAAATCACTTTCCTCGCGGTGAAGGCATAAATGTGAGGCCTCACCCTCATATTGGCTTATCAACGCTCACTTATTTATTTACTGGCAGTATTTACCATCGCGATTCGCTAGGTAATAGCCTGCAAATAGCACCCGGCGATGTTAACTGGATGACCGCAGGTCGCGGTATAGTTCACTCAGAAAGAGAAAGCCTTGAAGTGCGGGCGAGCGAGCACGACATTAATGGTCTGCAATGCTGGGTTGCTTTACCTGAGAGTATGACCGAAATAGCACCGCGTTTTGAACATATCAAAAAACAGCAATTGCCTGAGAAAATCGAAAAAGGCGTGCTGATGCGACTCATTGTCGGTGATGCCTATGGCTTAAGCTCCCCTGTGAAAAGCTACTCACCGATGTTTTATGTAGATACGGTAGCAGAGCAAGGTAGCCATATAACTAAACCGCATCCTCATCATGAAACCGCTGTGTATGTTATTTACGGTGAAATTAGTGTGGCTGATACTCGCTATACCCAAGGCGACTTTGTACTACTTGATGACAGCGAACACGAAATAACGACTCTGGTGCACAGCCGCTTTATTTTACTTGGTGGCAGTAAATTCAATAAAGTCCCGTATTTACACTGGAACTTTGTTGCTTACAGTAAAGAGCGTATCGAGCAAGCAAAACAAGATTGGCAAGCACAGCGCTTTGCAAGCATCCCCGGTGATGAACTTGAGTATATTGAGTTGCCCACTGCTAAAAAGTAAACTTTTTCAGCATTTACAGGTACTATTAGGCAGTTAAGTAAGCAAAGGAACATCATGCTAAGAATTACGCTAGAACAGTGGCGCATGTTTCGTGCTGTTGTTGAATTTGGAGGCTTCAACCAAGCCTCACAAGGTATTCATAAAAGCCAATCGAGTATTCATAATGCAGTTGGCAAAATTGAATCTGCACTCAATGTAAAATTATTCAGCATTCAAGGCCGCAAAACCGTGCTCACTGAAGCCGGCGAAATGATGCTGCGCCGTGCTAATTACTTACTCGATGAAGCTGCTAAAGTTGAGGCCATAGGGCAAACCTTGGGTGAAGGTATCGAAAGTAAGTTACGCATTGCTGTTGATGCCATTTTCCCACAACAACTGCTTTATAAAGTACTTAACGACACGTCATCGCAATACCCGCAACTGCGTATTGAGCTGCATGAGTCTGTGCTAATGGGGGGCAATGAACTGCTCGAAAACGATCAGGTTGATATTGCCATTACCGGCTTTCCAATTGCGGCAAACTTTCATGAAGAATTATGTGATATCGAGTTTATTGCCGTCGCCCATCCAGATCACCCTTTGCATGGGATAGAGCGTGAAATTACCCTCGAAGATTTAAAATCACACCGCCAAATTGTTGTTCGCGATTCAGCGAATAAACACAAACAAGATGGTGGCTGGTTAGGTGCCGATCAGCGCTGGACCGTCACTCATATGCGCACTTCGATTGATATGATCAGTAATGGACTGGGCTTTGCGTGGTTACCAAAAGTCGCGATAGAAAAACAACTTGCGACAGGGCAAATGAAGGCACTCAATTTAACCCATAACAGCAGTCGCAGCGCTAAATTACATTTGCTCTTTAAAGACGGTGACAAACTGGGCCCTGCAGCACGCGCATTTCTTGGCGAATTGCGTTATCAAGTAATGGAAAACCTATAGCTTCAAAGGCGTTTCAGCAATGCCTTTAACGCCCGGCTCGAGAATAAACACGCCACCACTGTGCGGGTAATCAGCGAGTACTGAGTCTTCGAGCCCTACTGCCGCAGTTGTCACCGCAAGGTGCGTAAGCTCTTCACCAACAAATGCGACACTGGTAACACGTGGTGCGGGCAAGCGAATAAACTGCACTTGCTCACCGCTTGGCGCAAAACGGTACACGCCATAGCCATTCCACGCGGCAACCCACAGATGATCTTCGCTATCAACGGTCATGCCATCAGGAAAACCCATATTGTCAGTAAAGCGAATAAATTCTTGTTTATCAGCAAGCTCACCTTGTTCACTCAGAGTAAAGCGGTAGATTGTTTGTTTATCTGAATCTGTAGAGTATAGAAACTGACCATTTTTACTTACCGCAGGGCCATTACTAATGGTGTAGTCATGATCAACGGCTGTCGGAGCTTGACCATGGCCAAAACGATATAGCTTGCCACTATTAGTTTGCTCTTGAGAGTCCATTGAGCCAAAAAAGCCAAAACCTTGTCGAGACGTTTTACCATCGTTTAAGCGGTTTTGTGAAGGTTCATGGTCAATTGAATAAAGGAGTTCACGGCTAAAGTCTTTACTATTTAGCGTATAAACGCCTTTGGCAAAGCCTGCAACTAACTCTGCTTGCTCGGTTTCCATCACCCAACAAATAGGTTCTGGCATGGCAAACTGGCTAACGCGCATCGACTGGCAGTCTAAACGAAACAAACGCTGCCCTAAAATATCGACCCAAAATAAACAGTTATGCGCCTTTGCAAAATAGGCACCTTCGCCTAATTGGCATTGGCTAGAAATGATTATTTTAATGGTGTCATCGAGCATTGGCTTCATTACACAAAAAGCTGAACTATTCTCATTCTATCTGTGTATGAAAATAAGTGCTAGACCAGATAAACCAGCCACCAGCAAGATGATGCCGCGAATGGCCTTTTCATTGAGGTTATTATTAATCACAAAAGATAGACCCCAACCAGTTAAAATTGCAGGTAAACATAAGAAAAACAGCTTCACATCGCTGATATCAGCAGAGCCTGTAAGCATTAATACAATAATGCCAAACAGGTTTATGAATACGAAAAAGGCACTCAGATTCGCTTTAATTTTGTCTTTATCTTCAGCTTGATAAAGTAACCCCATCGGCGCGCCACCAGCGGAAGTCGTGGTCCCTAAAAAGCCCGATGACATTGACGCAAGCAAGCTAGTGATTGTGGAGATTTTCGGTTTCATACCTATAACAGATAAAGCTACCACGACCAAAATACTCACCCCGAGCAAGAGTTGATACTGCTTGGCATTGACATACCACATCACCACAGCGGCGAAGATAACCCCCACTGCACCACCGATTATGGATATGCCCGTTTGTTTCATGTCTATTGCACCACGGTGTTTTATCATTAACACCGACGTTAAAAACAGCGCATTCAAAATCATAGGACCTGGTACCAGTTCTGGCATTAGCCAGTAAAGGACAGGCACACATAACATACCTAACCCAAAGCCAATAACACTTTGTAGGCAAGCGCCAATAATCAAAATTAAATAAACAAGAACAAAGTCGGTCAAACTTTCTTACCACCTTCCTAAGTATGAGCTCTGCTGATTCTATAACCCATATTTTATTATTATAGTATCATTTGAATTACATAAAAAATTTTATCGCAAGTTAGCTATTTTGCAATCGCTTTGAAAGATTAAGTCCAACCTGCATCTACTATCAGTGATTGTGCTGTCATCATGCAGCTGTCATCAGCGGCTAAAAACAACGCGGCATTGACAACATGGTCTGGTTGAATTGTTTCATTAATACATTGACTTAAACGAACATCTTCAATCATTTCTGGGGTTAGCCAATGAGTGATTTGACGCTCTGTCATCACCCAACCTGGCACCAATGAATTTACACGAATATTATCTTTACCATAAGAAGCAGCTAATGAACGAGTTAAACCTTCAATCCCTGCTTTTGCTGTTGTGTAGGCAGGCATGCCAGTTTGCTTAATACGCCAGCTTACCGACCCCATATTGATAATGCTACCACCACCTAAACGCTGCATGTGTTCAACCACTGCTTGTGATGAAAAGAAGCACGGGCGTAAGTTAACGGCAAACTTGTCTTCCCAATATTTCACATCCATATTTTCCGCGGCATGACGGGTGTCATCGGCGGCGTTATTAATTAACACACCAATGTCACCCTGTTGCTGGCGAGTTTGCTCAATGGCCGCTTTTAAGGCTTCGACATCACGTATGTCACAATGAATAAATTGTGGATCAAACTCATATTTACCCGCTAATTTTGCGCATAAAGCATCACTTTGCTCGGTTGCAATATCAACAAAGGTGACTTTCGCGCCCTGCTCACAGAACCGCGTTACCATTACTTCACCAATTCCCGATGCACCGCCAGTAATAAACACACTCTTACCAGCGAGGCTTGGGTAAACTGTTTTTAGCTCGTTTGAATTTGGCATGATAACCTTTTGTTTTAAAGTAATTACAACGTCAAGAAGCGATACTTATTGAGCCGCTTCTTTATCAGCGATTTCTTTTTCAATAAACGCCATTGCTTCATCAATCATGTACGTCATCATGTTTTTAGCACGCTCAGGGTCACCGCTTGCAATTGCGTTATACACTTTAAAGTGTTCTTCAGCGATGGCCTTCTTATTGCCTTTAGCGGGTGTAGTATGTTGAATACTCACATGCAATGCGGTGCGAATAAAGTCACGTAATTGATAGAAAAAACGGTTACCACTGGCGTGTAAAATTGCCGTGTGGAAGGCAAGGTCTGGCTCATGCATTACGCCTTCAGGCTCTTCTGCTGCCGCTTGCATTTTATCGAGTGCAATTTTAATTTCTGCGATGGCTGCTTGATCGCCTTTTCTTGCAGCAAGTGCCGCTGCTTGTGGTTCAATCGCCAAGCGAACCTGCAAAAACTCTTTTAATACATATAATGATGGGCTGCTCTCAAGCAACCATTTCAATACGCTTGTGTCGTATAAGTTCCAGTTCTCCGCTGACTCCACACGAATACCTTGTCGTGGACGAGAAGAAATCAGTCCTTTTGCAGCGAGCATTTTCACTGCTTCACGAACAGCTGTGCGACTAATACCATACACTTCACATAATTGTGCTTCGGTTGGTAGCCCCGTTTCAGTATTGTAATCACCAACAATGATTGCTTTACCAAGCTCATTGGTAACTTGTTGTGATAGGTTTAAATTCTCTAAACGCGCCATAAGTGTTCCTCAAAAGATCTGGGTATATGATACATTTATATACTGCTTCCGTCATCCTGCAAATTATTCTTTATAATCAATAACAAAGATAAAAACACCCAGAATAAATGAACAAAAACCGAGCTTTTAAGTCACTATTTTCTGTACTGGCTGTCACCTTATTTTAACAAATCTCTTTAACTCAACTTATTTATAATATAATATTTTTATTTGACAAATATAAAACAATATTCACTTTTCATAATTAGGTGGAACACACAATGGTCGAACTGAGTACCTTAGACTGGACAGTGCTGGCAGGATTTTTTGTCCTGTTACTAGGCGTTGTCGTGATGTCTATGCGACAAAAAGAAGAAGACACCGCTGATTACTTTTTAGCGGGCCGTAATGCAAGTTGGTTAGTAATTGGTGCCTCTATTTTCGCATCAAACATTGGCTCGGAACATTTAGTGGGCCTTTCAGGTTCAGGTGCACAATCGGGTATGGCACTGGCTCACTGGGAGATGCAATCGTGGATCATTCTACTACTCGGTTGGATTTTCGTGCCTTTCTATTGGAGTAGTAAAGTCTACACCATGCCAGAATTCTTAGAGCGCCGCTTTAACTCTAAATCACGTACTTTTTTATCTGTAATCTCATTGATTAGTTATGTATTAACTAAGGTAGCGGTGACGGTTTATGCCGGCGGTATTGCATTTAAAACAATCTTAGGTATCGAGAGCATTTGGGGTATAGACTTCTTCTGGATCTCAGCTATTGGCCTTGTGGTGATCACCGGTATTTATACGGTGCTTGGTGGTATGAAAGCCATTATGTGGACTTCAGTGCTGCAAACTCCAGTGCTCATTATTGGCTCCTTAGTCATATTAGTGGTTGGTCTAGATAAAGTTGGAGGCTGGGCAGAAGTTGAGCGTATCAACGATGCTAATATGCACCTTATACGTAGTGCTTCAGATGCTGAATTCCCATGGCCAGGCATTGTATTTGGTTCATTCATTATTGGTTTTTGGTATTGGTGTACAGACCAATACATCGTACAACGTGTTTTATCTGCAAAAGGCATTAAAGAAGCCCGTCGCGGTACCATGTTCGCAGGTTACTTAAAGCTACTTCCTGTATTTATCTTCTTAGTACCAGGCATGATTGCATACGCATTGAATGTTAAGGGTATTATTAGCTATGAAAGTGCTGATCAAGCCTTCCCAACGTTAGTTGCTGAGCTATTACCAGCCGGCGTTAAAGGAATTGTAATTGGTGGTTTAGTCGCGGCGCTTATGAGCTCATTAGCATCATTATTTAACTCATCAGCAACCTTATTTACCATTGATTTTTATAAGAAATTCAAACCTGAATCATCTGAGAAGCACCTTCTTAAAGTAGGCCGTATTGCCACTATCGTAATTGTTATATTAGGCCTATTGTGGATACCCGTCATGAGCTTAATTGCCGATGTGCTGTATGAATATCTGCAAAGTGTGCAGTCGCTTATTGCACCAGGTATTGCAGCAGTATTCTTACTCGGTTTATGTAGTAAACGCATCACTCCAACAGCGGGTTTTGTGGGCTTAGTGTCGGGTTTTGTACTTGGTATGATCCGCTTAGTGTTACTGCCATTTAAAGATGATTTAACAGGTTCATCATTTGCGTGGATCACCACAATGAACTGGTTATATTACTGTATTCTGCTATTTGTCGTGGTCGTTGCGATTATGATTGTGGTGAGTATTTTCACCAAGCAAGCAGACGAAGAACAATTGAAAGGTCTGACTTTCTCAAGCCTAGATAAAGCAACCATGAAAGAAGTGGCTGCAGGCTTAGATAAGTGGGATTACATTCATACCGCAGGTATTATTGGTATTACTGCCTTTATTTACTACCGCTTCTGGTAATCGTTCGTTCCCAAAGTTGTAGGGCGCCAATTGGCGCCTTTTTTAATCAGCGAGTTCTGGTGAAAACACTGGAAAGCCGTTTTTATCCCACGTAATAATGCGTGCTCGCGCATGGCGATTAGGATCTGTAAGCGGTGTGCCTTTCAGCTCTTTATAATCACGACTGTGATAAATCATTAAATCAGTTACACCATCTTCAGCTTTTACAAAACTGTTGTGCCCAGGGCCAAAACGTCCTAGCTCAGCATGGGTGGTAAACACTGGCTCAGCTTTCTTATGCCAACTAACAGGGTCAAGTAAATCAGCATTCACATCTGCCCATAGCAAACCCATCGCATACCGATGATCGGTGGCACTGGCTGAATAAGTGACAAATATTTTATCGCCATGGGTGATGACTGCAGCACCTTCGTTTACCTTGTAGCCTTGCACTTCCCAATCAAGGGTTGGCTCTGTAATCGCGATAATGGGCTCTTTAATTGATGTTGGTGAGTCCATTTCAGCTAACCATAAAGCTGAGTTATAAGTTGCAGGCTGGTTCTGCTGCGCCCAAATCATATAACGCTTCCCCTTGTGCGTAAAACTTGTGGCATCAAGCGAAAAGCTATCAAGGTGGCTGGTGACTTGCCCCATTTCTTGCCACTCACCTTGCATCGGGTTAGCACTGTCGTTTTTAAGTGCATACATGCGAATACTGAATGGCTTTTCGATATCACCTGCGGCAAAGTAGATATACCAACTGCCATCAATCTGATGTAGCTCTGGAGCCCAAATATTGACACTCATTGGGCCTTTATCACGCTTTTGCCAAATAACCTTTGGCTCAGCTAATTTTAAATCGTTTAAACGACAAGCTTGGCGCAGCTCAATTTCATCAAATTTCGGCGAACTACCAATAAACGTGTAACAGCCACTTTTATCATCACGAACTAACCAAGGATCAGCACGTTTGAGTACTATGGGGTTGTCAATTGGCGCTAAAGTCTTGCTACTATTAGCATCAGCAAGGGCTGACACTGGTGAGGCGCTTAACGCACTAAGAAGCGTTAGCTGAGATAATTTTTTGAGCATAATGTGTCCTGTATTTCGTCTCGATTTTATTGTTAATATTGTATTACATATTATATAGTAGCTGAATGAACACAAGAGTTAAAACAACAAAAGGTATTCAAGCATGAGACCCGTAAGTAACGTGACACAAGTAATGAAGTGGCTTTCAACAGGGCTACTTTTTTCTGCCGCAGCCGTATCTGCAAAGCAAGTTGAAGTACACGATCCGGTAATGACCAAAGAAGGCGACACGTACTATGTATTTAGCACAGGCCCAGGCATTACCTATTATGAATCGAAAGATTTAACCAACTGGAAACTCACAGGCCGCGTTTTTAAAGATGAGCCGAGTTGGGCAAAGCGTATCTCATCAAGCTTTGATGGCCACTTATGGGCACCTGATGTGTACGAGAAAAATGGTAAGTTTTACCTTTATTACTCGGTCTCTGCATTTGGCAAAAACACCTCAGCAATTGGTGTTACGGTTAACGAAACCCTTAATCCTGCGTCACCTGATTACAAGTGGATTGACTACGGCATAGTGGTTGAATCAGTGCCAGATCGTGACGATTGGAACGCTATCGACCCTGCGATTATGGAAGATGACAATGGCACACCATGGATGAGCTTTGGTTCGTTCTGGGGTGGCCTTAAACTAGTACAACTTGATGATGATATGGTGCGCTTAGCAAAACCTGAAAAATGGCATCACATTGCGAGTCGTCCAAACACGGAACATGGCCCAATTGAAGCACCCTATATCTTTAAAAAGAATGGCTATTACTACCTATTTGTTTCGTTTGATAAATGCTGCCGTGGCGTAGAAAGTACTTACAACGTGCGCGTAGGCCGCAGTAAAAACATCGAAGGCCCATATTTAGATCAACAAGGTCGCTCTATGCTTGATGGCGGCGGCAGTTTAGTTATTGAAGGTAACAAAGATTGGGCAGCCCTTGGCCACAATGCCGCATACACCTTTGATGGCAAAGACTACTTAGTGCTACACGCTTACGAAACAGCCGATAACGGCGTGCAAAAACTACGTATTTTACCTATGAGCTGGAAAAACAATTGGCCGGTTGTTAACCCAGCCGACCTAAATAAGCTTAAAACCAAGCTTAAGAAGTAATTATTCAACACACAAAAAACCTGCAAAATTGCAGGTTTTTTATTTGCTTTAATGACCTCGTTTGAGGTTGAGAGTAGGTGTTATCAACTAAAATCAATCAAAGTAATATCAACGAGCATGGGGCTTTGGCAGTCTTGCTGATGCTTTTCTTCAATAAATGCGCTGTACACATCACGCGCCAAATGCGCAGGTATTAGCACCTCAAAGCGGCTGCCTTTATTCATTAGTTGCAATGCTTCTTGCAAGCCCACTATCGCCTCTGCAATTTCGTACTCTACAGCAGCGCCTTGCTTGCGAGTATCGAATAACACCCGACCATTTTTAAGGGTAAGGCGTTGATGCACAGTCACTGTGGCATCCCAACTTGGTTTATCCCCCTGACCTTGCTCAATTATTCGATAACCAAGCCCTGTGGGTGTTTGGTAAAAACTGTGTTGCTCGGCGCTGTTATCTAAAAGCGACGGTAAAACATGCTCTTTAGCCGTCGCAAACGCATTGTTGCTTAACATAGCCAACTCTTTATTGTGCGTTGATTAAACGAATACCATAGATACCACCGGCAACAGAGTCTTTGTCGGCAGCAAAACGTAAGGTCAGCGTTGTCGACTTTTTCATTGCCTCTGTTAATGGGTAATCAATGGTGTAGAACTCATCCGTTGGTCTACCTACAGGCAAACTAACTGCAGCTAATTGCTCACCATTTAAATTAATAGAGAAGTGACGGTTCACATCGCCAATAAAATAGCGAACACGCAAAGCAACCGCTTTTTGTTCTGGGTTACTAAGCTGATACTCAAACCAACCTGTTGCATCGCGCCAATGGTAGCCATTATTGACACCTGCACGGGTTCCTTCACCTTTAAAATCGTGTTCAACTTCAGGTTGTTGCTCACCCGGCGTAATTTGATCAACGGTTAATAAACGAAGCTGTTCTTTCGCTTGCTCAGCCGCTTTTGCATCGGCAACAAATTGCGTGAACTCAGCTTCGCTTTGCTGCGGCCAATACACTTGATAACGACTATCGTGTAAGCGAAAGAACGGAATTAACTCTGTGCTTTTGGTGTTATCGATACCTTGTTTAGCAATCGCCACATTTTTATCGGCGATAAATGCGAGCTCTTGGCCTGGCTTACGAGTGAGATCGGCAATAAACTTTTCTGGCTCACTCAGCATAATTGGCAGAGCTTCTGGCGGACAAGTCGGCCCTGCGGCAATGTGGCCCATACGGCTATTATCGGCAACAAAGTTAAGCTTTTCATTTGCAAAAGCGTGTACTTTGGTAGCCATGACAACAGGTCCGTACATCACCGAATAATAATGCTGACCATCAGGTAGCTGCTCAGTATAAAGCTTAGGGCTAAGTTCAAAGGCAAGTTTGTCACCGCTTTGCCAAGCATGGCTGATGCTGTAATAACCGTCTTTTTCGGTTGCGCTTACAGCTTTTCCATTTAAAGTAAAGCTCAGCTCACCCTGCTGCCAAGACGGCTTACGAATATGAATTACTGACTCGGTGCTTTGCCCTTCAGACAAACGATCCACGGTCAGTGAGACCTTGTTATCATCTGGGAATTGGCTGTCTTGGGTGATCTGTAAACCCTGTTGTTGCCAATTTAACGTGCTCGGAATAAATAAGTTCACCCATAACTCTTTACCGGTATTGCTATAAATCAACTCACCATATTTGCTGTGATTTTCAATACCTGAGCCTACGCAACACCACATTGAATCTTGCACTGATGAATACATTCGGTAATGCCCAGGGCGCATCGAGGTAAAGTAAACAAGACCACCATGCTCTGGGTGTTGTGACGATAAAATATGGTTATATGTGGCGCGCTCATAATAGTCTAAATAACGCGTATCACCGGTTTTTAAGAACAATAACTTACTAAGTTTCATCATGTTGTAAGTGTTGCAGGTTTCTGGGCCTTCAACATCTTCAACCATTGGCGTGAAGTCACTTTTATCGTGAAAATGTTCACGCACTGAGTTACCGCCAATTGATACTGAGCGCTCTTGGCTGACTGTTTTCCAGAAAAAGTCAGCACCTTGCTGCCATGCTTTATCATCGCTGGCATTAGCCACTTTCAACATACCAATAATTTTTGGAATTTGCGTATTGGCATGCAGGCCCGTTAACTTATCTTCTTTGTGTAATAAGGGTTCAATAATGATGTTATGAGAGAACTGGCGAGCTAGTTTTAAGTAACGCTCATCGTCACTAATAAAGTACATATCAGCAAACACATCATTTAAGCCACCATGCTCTGAGTACAGCATTTGTTGAACTTGCTCATCAGTTAGCTTAGTAGTGGTCGCTAAGAACCATTCGCCTAACTTAAATAACATTTGTTTTGCTTTATCACTGCCGGCTACGTCGTATGCATCGCGCAAGCCATGAAAGATTTTATCGATGTTATAAAGCGGCACCCAGCGGTCGTTTAAGCTGAATAAATCAGCTTTGATTTCACCCTTTTCGATCTGCTGCCACATTTCATCGCCATTTGGGATACCGCCTAAGTAACCACCTGTGGCTTGTTGAGCGCGATCCAGCTCGCTTAGCATGTAATCTAAACGCTGCTTTAATTCTTCGTCACCCGTGGCTGCCCATGCAAGGCTCAGGGCTGAAAGATAGTGACCACCAATATGGCCATCAAGGCCTGTGCTTTCCCAGTTACCATAGTTAGGCGCTTTTGGTTCAAGACCGGCTTCACGCAGGTAAGGAGCAAGTAGCTGATCAGGATGAAGTGCTAATAAATAACGCACATTAATTTGCTGCGCATGTAAAAACGGGCTGGCACTTAAACTGACTTGGTTTAGGGCAAATAAATGTTGTTCGCTGGTATGTTCAGCATGCTCTACAGAAACCGCTTGTTTACTGTCTGTTGGCAGCTCACTGCAACCGCTCACAGTTAATATTGCAGCGCAAACGCTTGCTAAATAGCTAACTTTGAATGTGTTCATACTGTTGTCTCCCAGCGAATTGTTATTTTAAAGAGCAAAGCGCACACACTTTTTAAGTGTGTGCGCTTAAAGGATGGTTAGTGTGGTAGGCGCTTATGAATAACCATATCCGTATAGTACTCATCGGTAATTTTGTATTTTTTTAAGATCAAGCCAAGCAGTGCATGAAATACACCAGGAATGATAGTTAGCATCAGTGCTAAGCCCATAAGGGTAAATTCAGTTTGCTCAACGTTAGGCTTGTACTCAAAAAATGCCAGTAATAAACCACCCGCTAAGCCCGCTAAACCGCCCCCGGCTTTTTGGCAGAATGAAATACCACCAAACGATAGGCCCGATGCACGAACGCCGTCTTTAATTTCACCGTAATCAACGGCTTCAGCAATGGCAGACCAGAACACTGGCGCGTGTAAATCAACCACAAATGACAAGATGATATACAGCACAAACGCCATCATTACATCACCTGGCTGCACCACAAAATACATTAGCAATGAGATGAATAGCACAGCAATTTGTGATTGACGGAATAACTTCATTTTACAGTAGCGCTGGGTGATCCAGGTGCTTGCTACCATAGAGACAATAGATGCTGCAATACCCGCACTAGTAAAGGCACCTGCTAAATCAGGCACGCCTAAATAATAGGTTGCGTAATACATAGCAACACTGCCGCGAATAGCATAACCAAGCGTACCAAGTACACATGCCGCACACAGTAGTAACCATTGATCGTTTTTAAGTAGCACTTTTAATTGCGTAAGCACACTTTCTTTTTGCGGCTCGTGAGTAATACGTTCGCGCGTTGTAAAAAAACAAAATAAGAACAGTGCAACGGCACATGCCGATACCAACGCCATTGCCAGTTTATAACCATACGACAAGCTGCCATCTCCCCAATATGATGCAAGCAGCGGCACTGAAAATACAATCACTACATTGGCAATCTTAGCGAAAAACATACGGTAGCCGTTGGCTGACAAACGCTCTTTTGGATCGGCGGTTAAGACACCAATGTAAGAAATATAAGGAATAGCGACACCGGTAAACATTAAGGTTGCGAAAAGGTAAGTCGCATAGGCCCAAGCTAGTTTCATGTTGTAGTCAAAATCAGGCGTAGTAAAGAGTAAAATCACCGACAGACCATAGGGCACAGATAAAAATAAGAACCAGTGACGGAACTGACCCCAACGCGTTTTCACTTTATCGGTGATCACTCCCATTAAAGGATCGGTAAAGGCATCAACAAAACGCGCCACTAAAAACAACACACCCATATCAACCGGATCAAGTCCGTAAATATCGGTGTAAAAGAAAGACATAAAATAAAATAACGCTGCTACCATGACATTCACTGCCATGTCACCGGCACCAAAGCCGACCTTTTCTACAACGGATAATTTTTGAGATTCCATACAACAACACCCTAAATGGTCAATAATGAGCCACGCTCACTATTTCGAGCAATGATGACAAGCCTTCAACACTGCGTATAAAATAAATTTACAGCCTTAGATAGTACACAGCTTGGCCATTGCGTTCGTTATTTTTGTAAATTTAATGCTAATTTAATTAATAGTATTATCATACTAATTAAATCGCAACTCTTTTCGACCGATAGCAAATACTCGCTTTACGAATAAAAAACCCCAGCAGAGCTGGGGCTTTTGGGTCTAATTAAGAATTAGAAAGAATAACGTGCACCCAATGCAAATGTGCGTGAGTAAATACCATTACCAAAGTTAAATAACGTGTCATTATTTTCACCGTAATGGCTTTGATATACATCATCAAGAATATTTGTTGCATCAAAGGTCACAACAAAATCTTCATTCACATTGTAGCTAAATTGAAAATCTAAGCTTTGCTCTGGACGATTCCAGAACTGTAAAGGATTAGCAAAGATTGCAGCTTCATTACCGGTGTAAAACTCTGAACGCCATACATAAGATAAACGCATATCGAACGCATCACGCTCGTAGATACCCACGATACTGTAAGACTCGTCAGAAACACCGGCCATTTGTGAATCAACATAGCCTGAAATTTCACCTAGCTGATTGAATTCAGGTGTATCTTGTGATGAATCAAGCATGGTGAAACTAGCTTGCACACCTAAGCCATTTAAGTATTCAGGTAACGCTTCAGGGAAGTAAACTAAACCAACTTCTAAACCAGACAGCTCACCATTAGAAGCATTAACGGGTGCACTTAATACGTATGGACGTGTTACGCCATCATCACCTTCGCGTACAACCTGCTTACGACCCGCAACAACCAAACCTTCAATTTCACGCTTAAAATAAGCGGCATAAAGCGAGCTTGTATCTGCAAAGTACCATTCAAGTGATACATCGTAGTTCTTTGATTCTGTTGGTTTAAGATCTGGGTTACCACCGTTACCAGTGCCATATGTCGCCCCTTCAGTAAGTGGATCAAACCAGTACTGTAATGCATTTAAATCAGCGAAATTAGGCATACGAAGGGTTTCGGTGTACGCCACACGACCCACTAAATCATCTGTGATATTCCAGTTAAGTACCAAGCTTGGTAATAAGGCATCGGTATCTGCGTTTGCTGAACTTTCTTCGAATACATTTGAGTTCATCCCACCGACTTCAGCAACAAAATCCATATCTTGCTCATAGCTGACATAACGTAGCCCGAATTCACCGCTGATATCTTCTGTAATGAAAAAGTTAGTCGTAGCATAAAGTGCGTATGAGTTTTCTTCGATATCAAATGTTTTGTATACGTCTTCTGCTTCCATGCCATATACACTACGAACAGCACTACCATTATCTAGCATGTAACCGCCATCAGCTGTGACGAAGCTGTCAAACACATCAGCACGACCATCAAAGTAGTCATCAACTTGGAATACAATGCCTGAACCATTGCCAGCTCCACCTGCTGCTGCAATTTGCTCAATTAAACTCTCAACAGAAGTAATAATAGCTATTCCGTTTTCATCTCGAATAATGGCATCTTGAGCACGAGTGTACTCTTGTGCTGTACGTTTTTCGTAACGACCACCAAATTTAACTTTATCGAAATATGTGCCACCAATTAGGTATTCTGCATCAAAGGTAAAAGTCAGCGCATCACCAGCATTACCGCCGCCGTTATCGTAAACAGTACCTGCATTCCAGTTAGCAATTGCAGCCATATCAGCTTCATTCACCGCAGTGTTTGGATCGTCCCAAAATGAAATACCAGGTACACCATCTTTATCATTAAAATCAACATCAAGACCCGTCGCTACGCGGTCAAAGCGCATTGCGAAGAAATCTGTTTCGTATTCACTGTCTTGGTAAACAACTTCAGTATTAATTGTTAAATAATCACTTGCTTGCCACTGGGCACCAAGTGCATATAAGTAACTGTCTGTCTTACCGTATGAGAAGTCACCACTTTGGAAGCCACCTGCGCCAATTGCCTGCTTCTCTTTAATCACATTAGTGCCATCGAAAACAATTGGCGTATCAATATTACCATTGCCATTTTCAAAGGTGTTTGAGAACCACATCGCATTTTGTGACTCATTTTCGTAACCGGTATAAAAGCCTTCTGCAGTAATTTCAAGTGTATCGACTGGTGCCCATTGCAAAGACACTGAAGCCGCTGGTCGCTTACGAAGGCCTGTGAATGAAGTACCAAATATTGCATCACGTGCTAATAGGTATTCGGTCGGTTCTCCATTAACATCTAATGTCGATCCTGAAGCAGTAGGAAGACCAGACTCTGTACCTTGTGGCCAAAACTCATTTGGTACGCGTGAATAGGGTGAGTAATTGAATTGAGGTTTGTCAGTAAAAAATGGAAATGCAGCACCCGCCGTCATTGTGTCGTCGCGATAATGAGTCTCTGCATAAGAGATATTAACGAGTGCTCCAACCTCGCCCACACCGTCGATTTCCCAACGGTTAGATAATAAAGCACTAATATTTGGATCAACTTCATCAGGCTGATCAGAATAAATTGCACGCGCTGCTAAAACGACTTTTTCGCCTTCAAAGTTAAAAGGACGGTGCGTTTTAATGTCAATAGCCCCAGCAATACCACGTTCAATCTGATCTGCTGAACGCGTTTTATAAACAGTGACGCCTGATAAAAGGCTCGCAGGAATGTCTTGTAGTGATACGTCACGGCCCGCCCCTGTAAAAATAGCACGGCCATTAACGGTTGTATTTACATCGGTTAAGCCACGAATTGAAACTTGACTCACTTCACCCGCACCACGGCCAGTTGTTTGTACACCTGTTACACGTTGTAATGCTTCAACTACGTTATTATCAGGAAACTTACCAATATCTTCAGCAACAATAGCATCGACTATCTGAACGCTTGCACGTTTTTCATCTAGCGCTTTGTTTAAACTGCCGCGAATACCAGATACCTGAATCACTTCCATTTCATCAGCGCTATTCTCAGGAGTGCTTGGTGCTTCTTCTTGAGCAAAAGCAAATTGACAAGTAAATGCCATAACTACAGCACTGGCTATGTGTGTTCTTTTAAACATAAGCGGTGTTCTCCAAATTATAGTTATATCGGTCCGCTGAACTTTCCCCATTCAGTTACCGAAGCGAGATCACTGTGTTGTGCATCGTGTGTTGTCAAAACGGTGCGCGAGTGAATCTACGTTTTTATGTTAATACTTTGCTGCCTGAACTTTAATCATATTGTATGACTATTTGACAGTCAACTCAAAATGACAAATTAAAATAAGTGTCGCTATGTTTACAAAAACGCTTTAATTATAGCACGTTACAAATATA
The DNA here is from genome assembly GCF_041414825.1 of Pseudoalteromonas sp. 68 DY56-GL68. NCBI lineage: Bacteria > Pseudomonadati > Pseudomonadota > Gammaproteobacteria > Alteromonadales > Pseudoalteromonadaceae > Pseudoalteromonas > Pseudoalteromonas sp. 68 DY56-GL68. The sequence continues at coordinate 68,273 of NZ_JAOCZL010000025.1, read as the reverse complement.
TGAAAGACTGTTCGCCAATATAAAAAGCTACATAAAGGTCATAATAATCATTAAGATATAGATAAAAGACACATTACCTCAATTCAATTTTAATTTATAAGAAGCAACAAAAAGAGCTAACAAGTTATTTACCCAGCAAATTTTGATGCTACTATTATTGAAATACAATAATACAATATCAACTTGCTTTTTGCTGCACTTAGCTGAATTGTTGCGATGTAAACAATCAGTTACCCAGTATAATTTAACGTACAGTGCGTATGACTTGGGCCGTTTAGGTTAGATTTTAGTGTGGACAAAGCAATAGCTCGAACAACAATTATTAGTCAAAGAGGACACTCATGAAGAAACTCAAAGCTTTAGCACTGCCTTTACTTTTCTCAAGCAGTTTAGCCGTTGCACAGAACCCATTATTTACTGATGTATTTACTGCCGATCCTGCCGCACTTGTACACAACGACACTGTATACCTTTATACAGGTCATGATGAAGCCCCTAATAATGATGTCTTTTTTGAAATGCATGACTGGCTGGCTTTTTCTTCTACTGATATGGTGAATTGGAAAAAACACGGCCCAATTATGAAAGCCACTGACTTTAAATGGGCTAAAGGCGAAGCATGGGCTTCACACATGATTGAGCGTGATGGCACTTTCTATTTCTTTACCACAGTGCGCCACAATGATACAAAACCCGGTTTTGCAATTGGTGTTGCAACCTCTAAATCACCAACAGGTCCATTTAAAGATGCCATTGGCCATGCGCTTGTGACCGATGACATGACCAAACATACGCCAAATGATTGGGACGACATCGACCCTGCTATTTATACAGAGGAAAACGGCGATACTTACATGTTCTTTGGTAACTTAATGCCAAAATACGTTAAGCTAAGCGACGACTTACTGTCTCTTGATGGTGAAATTAAAACGCTAGACTTGCCTAACTTTACCGAAGCGTTATGGGTTCATAAGAAAAACGATAACTACTATGTTTCGTACGCATGTGAGTTCCCTGAGAAGATCTGTTATGCCATGAGTAAAAGTATTCACGGACCTTGGGAGTATAAAGGAATCTTGAATGAAATAGCGGGTAACAGCGAAACAAATCACCAATCAATCATCGAATACAAAGGTAAAGACTACTTTATTTATCATACTGGTGCAGTGCCACCGATTGATGGCAAACCAAGTGGCGGACGTTTTCGTCGTTCGGTCGCTATTGAGCCACTTTACTACAATGAAGATGGCACGCTAAAGCGCATTATTATGACCACTGAAGGCCTCAGTAAACAAGACAAATAATTTCAAAAAAGGGCTCTTTAGGAGCCTTTTTTTATTGTTTAAATGTAATACAAATAAACACATTCCTCGCCTTCTTTTAGCTTAATATTAAATTTAAAAAACTAAATATAGCTCATAAAACATCAAAATCAGCCTCTCAAAAAAATTAAAAATACGCCTGTAAACATTGTAAAACATGAAACCCTGCGTTTACATCTTAATTACCTTTGCAAAAGTATTTGCACATTTCAAATCGTACTATAAAATTACAATACTACGTTCTTATTAGTTTGATATAGGCACGCGGCAATTTTATTGACAACAATCGAATAAAAATAATCCCAGTTTCAAGAGGACACATAAAATGAAATTAAATAAATTAGCCATGCTCATAGCTTGCTCTTTGGCTGTTACAGGTTGTGGTAAAGAAGAGGGTACTAAGCTTGACTCATCCCCTGCGGTTGCCGAGCCACAAAGCGCAAAACCAAGTGTAAGCAGCAGTGTTCAATACACTGAATCTGGTAGCGTCATGGTGGCTAATGTAAGTGTGCACGATCCTTCAGTCGTTAAAGTTGACGACACCTATTATATTTTTGGCTCTCACCTTGCAGCTGCTAAATCTACAGATCTCTTGAACTGGGAAATGATTTCAAGCCTTTCATCTAATGCAGCAGTTAATGAGAGTCCACTATTTGATTTCAACTACACCACTGAAATTGCCGAAGGTATTGAGTGGACAGATGGCTTCACAGGTAACTGGGCAGCAGATGTAATCAAAGCGCCAAATGGCAAATTTTGGTTTTACTATAACCACTGCGCACAAGATAACCCTGATACACCGGATGTTGTTGATGAAGTGTGCTGGAACCGCTCTTACCTTGGCTTAGCCGAAGCTGACAGTATTGAAGGCCCTTATAAAAACAAAGGTATTTTCTTACGTAGCGGTTATCGCTCTGATGCTGAATTTACAGCTTATCCACTTGATAACGGCCAAACGACATGGAATGGTGCCGTTGATCCGAATGCTATTGATCCAGCGGCATTCTATGATGCTGATGGCAAACTTTGGATGGTTTATGGCTCTTACTCTGGCGGTATTTTCGTGCTAGCAATGAATGAAGAGACCGGTATGCCAGAAGCAGGTCAAGGCTATGGTAAAAAACTAGTAGGCGGTGACTTCCGAGCAATGGAAGGTGCATTTGTGATGTACAGCCCCGAAAGTGAATACTACTACTTATTCTACTCAGTAGCTGGTTTTGCGCTAAACGATGGTTACAACATCCGTGTCGCTCGCTCAAAAACACCTGATGGTCCATACCTAGATAACGCAGGTAACGACATTGCTGCAATGGGCGGACTGGAAGTGGGCGAAAAACTAATGGGTGGCTTTGAGTACACGCAAGAACTTGGCGAAACAGCACCAGCATGGGGCTACCAATCACCTGGTCATAACTCAGCTTACTACGATGAGACGACAGGTCGTCATATTTTAGTAACGCATACACGTTTCCCGCAAACATCGACTGAGTTCCCAACCATTTCAGAAGCGCACCAAGTTCGCGTACATGAAATGTTTATTAACTCATTAGGTTGGCCAATGGCTTCACCACAACGCTATGTGCCGCTTGAAGGCGACAACATGGTTGTGGCAGATGAACTTTACGGTTATTACAAGTTTATCAACCACGGTAATGAGGTTAACACCGACGCTATTCGTTCAACGCATATTGCGCTTAACGAAGATCATTCTGTTACCGGTGATGATCCAGGTATCTGGTACATGATTGATGACTCAAATATTAAACTTGAGTTAGATTCTGGTACTTACTTTGGTGTGGCTAAATGGCAATGGGATGATGCAACTAAAGCAATGGCCGTTACTGTATCGGCAACATCAAGCGAAGGTGCAACCATTTGGGCAAGTAAACGTGATGAAATCACAGATACTGCAAATGTGCTTGATACTGTTCAAGAAGCGCTTGATATTAAAACTGAATTATCGATTGCAGACGAAGGCTACTCATTACCGACAAAAGGTAAAGACGGTGCAGCAATTAACTGGGAGAGTAGCGATGAATACTACATCACCAGCGAGGGTTCGGTATTTATTCCAACGCCAGATCGCGGCGATAAAGCAGTTACTTTAACTGCGAATATTTCGCTCAACGGCGAAAGTACAACCAAAACTTTCAATGTAAACCTTGAAGCCCGCCCAGAATTTAAAAACGCGATTGCACACTACGCATTCGAAGATTCACTCAGCGACGGCTTAAACAACCTTGAGGATGCCCATGTAACTGATAACAACATGCTCAATGTTGGCGTAGGTACAGCCACATATGCACAAGGCCAAACAGGTAAAGCCTTTAACTTCGATGGTGCAACGGGTGTTCGTTTACCTGATGATCTTGTCACTGGCGATGAGTACACCATTTCATACTGGCTAAAACCAACGGTTTTAACTGACTTCTCACCAACGTTTTTTGCGGCAACATCGGATGCTCGCTGGATGAGTCTAATTCCGGGTAATACACACTTTACCTCAACACCCATGCTATGGAGCCGTTATCAAGAAGAAGACGGCACAGATAACTGGAATCAAATAATCTCAGCAACACCAGCAATGATGGATTGGAACCATATCGCCATTACCTATGCAAATGGTACAGCAACACTATACCGTGATGGTGAGCTTGCAGGTAGCATGCCGCGCCCTGACTTTTTTAGTACACAAACGGGCAACTTTGCGCTAGGTGTAAACTATGGCTGGGACTTACCGTTCCAAGGTCAAATTGATGAGTTTATTGTGTATGACTACGCACTCAATAGCTTAGACATTAACGGCGCAGCGATTAACAACTTAACTGATTCAACTCAGTTTGAAGGCTTTATCACAAATGCCCTTGATTTAGGTGACTTATCTGCAGTACGAGAAAGCTTTGAATTACCTCGCGTTGGTCCGTTTGTATCAGGTATTAGCTGGACATCCAACAACGAACAGTATTTAAAACCTGTCAATGGCACAGCTATTGTCACTCAGCCAAGTGCGACAGCTGGCGACCAAGTTGTGACATTAACGGCCACTATTCGATATAAAGACTTCACTGATACCAAGTCATTCGATGTAACCTTAAAATCACTTGCACCAGCTGAATACAGCTTTGAAGGTGACTTAAGTGCGCTAAATGATGCCTACGCAGCTGGCAAACCAACTGGTGGTTTAATTAATAATACTGGCGGCAATGTTACTTATGTAGATGGCATTATAGGCCAAGCCGTATTTCTTGACGGTTCGGGGGTTCGTTTACCAGATAATCTAATTACCACCAATGACTACTCTGTATCTATGTGGCTTAAACCAGAAACCTTCACTGATTACACGACAGCATTCTTTGCAGGAGCAAGTGCAAATTCATGGCTAAGTTATGTTCCATCAATGTCTGGAACTGCACTTACCCGCTTATGGGCAAATAACGGCGCATTCTTCGATAATGCTGAGTTAGATAGTCGCATTCCTCTTAGAGAATGGACACATGTTGCATTCACAGTCGATGGTACGAATGGTAATGCTTTAAAAATGTACGTGAATGGTGAACTGCAACTAGAAACAAATGGTTTTCCACGTGTATTTACAGTCCCTGGTGAAACCAACGAGTTTGCACTCGGTGTTAACTACTGGGACACCCCCTACAACGGGGCTATTGATGAACTGAAAATTTTCAACGGTGCAATCAGTGCTGAAGAAATAAAAGCACTCTTTGACGCAGCTTCTGCACAAGAAGAGTAACGGATAAGGTGAGCTGTCTCACCTTACTTATGTGTTGTCAGGAAAGGCCGAGTGAAAACTCGGCTTTTTTCTTACCTAAAACAAAATAATCATTCATTATTAAGTAGATCTGCCGATAAGTAGATTACCAATACATTGGCATTTTATGGGTTAATAACTAACTTATACACAATGCTACTATTTAAAGGGCGTACTATGAACTTTCGGAACTGGCCTATAGCAAAACAAATTGGTGCACTCGCATTTATATTATCCTTATGTGTATTCTCCATCGTTGGTGCCTCATCTTATTTCAGTGCTAAAACAATTTTAACTAATAAAAGTGAACATACGATCAAGGCTAACCTTAACCAAATATCATCTCTGCTCGAACTTCAATATAACAGCTTACTTGCCATTGCACGGCGAAATGCAAATGTATTTAGCGATATGTACTCTGGTTCAATTACGTTAAGTGAACAAAAAACACAAGTCGGTCAATATCAGGTTCCGTCATTAGCGCATAACGGCGAATTAATTAATAACAATATGAATACGGTCGACCGTTATGCAGATCTGACAAAAGGCAATGCAACAGTTTTTGTAAGAGATGGTGATGATTTTTTCCGTATTGCCACATCATTAAAAAAAGACAATGGCGAACGCGCTGTAGGTACTTACCTAGGAAACAAGCACCCGGGTTACGAAAAGCTCATTGCGGGAGAAGAATATGAAGGGTACGCTAAACTCTTCGGGAATGAATACATGACCGTTTATAAGCCCATTAAAAATAGTACTAACCGAGTCATAGGTATACTTTATATTGGCTTTAATATAAACGACTCTCTTAATGCCCTCAGAGAGTCTGTTGCAAGTCTAACAATAGAAGAATCAGGAAAGCTGTTACTATTCAATAATGCCAATAACACAATTATTGTAGGTCCGCATAGTCAATCAGGAGAACAGTTAACAAAACAAACCTTGCAAGGATTGCCGATTGAGCAAACCAACTCAAACGAACATGTCTATTATACCAGCCAACAAGGTGAAACGATGTTTGCACTTGCTAAAAAGGTAAAAGGCTGGAACTGGACACTACTCGCTCGCGTAAAAGCACATGAGCTAAATGACGAAAGCTGGCAATTAATGCGTGTAAATGCACTGGCATCTCTCGCCGGCATAATCATGATTACCCTTCTATTATTTTGGGGGCTAGTAAAGACGCTCGCACCACTAAAAAAACTAACCAAAACAGTTGATGCTCTGGGTAAAGGTGACTTATTGCAGTATATTGAAGCCACTAACCAGCCTAGTGATAATGAAGTTGTAACGATTACGGCAAGTGTGAGTAAAATGTCTGTGGAGCTTAAAAAGCTAATACTGGCTTTACAAACATCAATAGTACAACTTGAAACACAAGCATCTGCGGCTCACCACTTAGCACAACAAAATGGTCAAGAAGCCCATGAAATGATGGCACAAACCGCACAGATTGCAACGGCAATAGAGCAAATGTCGTGCTCGATAAAAGATGTTGCACATAATGCCACTGAAGGCGCGAACCAGACACTTCAAGTTGATAAAGATGCCCAATCAGGACAAAGCCAATTAACGCAAGTCATCAATGATTTAATGCTGCTTAGTCAGCAACTTAATAACAGTCATGATGCGGTAGAAAAAGTGAATGATGCTAGCAATGAAATAAGTAAAGTGACTGAAGTTATTAATGCCATTGCTGAGCAAACTAATTTATTAGCGCTAAATGCAGCAATTGAAGCGGCCAGAGCAGGTGAACAAGGACGAGGCTTCGCAGTTGTTGCCGATGAGGTCAGAACTTTAGCTCAGCGCACACAAAAATCGATTGTCGAAATAAGCCAAACTATCGAGCAACTACAAAGCCAAGTTACCATGGCGGCAGAAAAGATGAAACAAAGCCAGCAGCTAGGGCTTAAGTCTTCAGAAGAAGGCAAAAAAACAGGAGAGCAATTAGAGTCTATTACCATCAGTATTGGGGAATTAACCCGCTCCTCAAGTAACATTGCTGAAGCAACCGATCAGCAAAGCACGGTTGCACAAGAGATAACACAAAACCTTCATCAAATAAGTCAACTTGCAAAAGACAGTGAATCTCGTACCCAAGGCACAATAAGCTCTGCTGACGACTTAAAAACCCTTGCCGAAGGGCTCAAACGGCAAATTAGTTTCTTTAAAGCAGATTAATCAAAACCTCGATACCAGTTTGTCGGTATCGAGGTAACAGCTCCAGTGCTACATTAAATAAAAGCTAAAGAAATAGTACCCATTGCCGATACTAATTTATCCTTCACTTATACTTAACCGCGATGAATATTAACTCGTTAGCGCATGCCCTGAACATAGATAACCAAAAATCGACGGCAAAAGACGATACGACATCCGACTATCGTTTCTCTATTGCTGAGAGAGCAACTCTTTCTGGACAACAAACAGCAGAAACAAAAGCGCAAGAAAAAAAGAGTGAACTGCCAGCTGCAATTCAAAAAATGCTCGCCCAGTTAGAACTTTTAAAAGAACAACTTGAGCAAGCAAAAGAGCAACTTGCAAAACTACAAGCCTCAGAAAACCAACAAGATGATGCAGTTAAAACACAAATCGAAATACAACTTGAAATAGTCATGGAGTTACAAAACCAAGTTATGTCACTAAGCCAAGCTATCGCAGATGCAATGAAAGAGGCCGGTATCAGCGATCCAGGGGTATTAATTAGTGCGCTGGTGTGAAAATGAGCGCAAAAAAAGCCACTCATAAATGAAGTGGCTTTGGTTGAGTCGATTTATTACTTATAACTTAATTTGGTTCACGCAGATGGAACACTTGGCACTTGTTACCTAAATCAGGTTGTTGTGCAAAGTTAGTGTTTTCCGCTAAACCACAGTTACTTAAACCAAGTGCTTGTTTTGTGTAGCGGTTGATAAGCATAACACCACCACCTTCTACTGGAGCAATGCGCCACTGTGCTGTTTTCGCTGCACAGGAAGCCATTTCTACGTTGGCACCTGGTACTAAGGCATTATCAGCTACCGCAGCACAGAACTCGCTGTCAGCACTTTGTTTAAGGCTTACATAGCCTGTATCTGTTGGTGTGAAGAACCATTGCTGTGCATCTTTATGCGTATAAGCTTGTTGCTCAACATTAGTACCTGCTTTAACTGTATCTGCCACGCTAAGTGCTTTACCACTTTGTTGACTTAATACAACAACACTGCCCATTGGGCGTAATTGCCAGTCACCACACGCTGTTGCGTCGCTTTGCTGTAAAACCGCTTGGTTTTGTGCGGCAGAACAACCAGCAACCGCTAATGGCTTGCCTGTGTAACGGTTAGTAATAGATACATTACCATCTGTGCTTGGTGCTACTTTCCATTGCTGGCAGAAGTTATTACGCCATGCTGCAGATTGTACTTTGGCGTTATTTGCGTCATTACAGCTTTCAAGCTCTAAGAACTTGCTGTCTTCACGGTTAGCTAAACGAACAAAACCATCTGTTGTTGCATCAATAACCCATTGACCATTGGTGCTTGCACACTGACGTTGAACTGCACGTGCATCTTGCGGATCAGCTGCAATGTCTAAACATAAGCCGCTTGTTGCATTCACTAATTGATAACGTTGACCTTGCACTCGCGTGACAAGAGGGCCGTACTCACCTGATGGCGGTGCTACTTCAACGCCTGGTGTTAATGGTTTACCAAAGCTTGGCGTGCCATCGTCATTCCAAGTAAATTTTTGCGCACGTAATGAACGAGTCGCACTACAACCGTGCTCTACCGAATCATTACCGTGGTAAACTAACCAGTCTTCTGTACCGTCTGGCGACGTGAAAAAGCCGTTATGACCAGGGCCAAACACTTCTTCTGTACGCTCAAATACAGGTTTGTCGTATTTTTTCCAGCTGCTCGCTTTAAGCGGATCGTCACCAACAAGCTCAAGCATACCTAGTTTGTAATCTGGGGTATTACAGAAGCTCGCTGAGTACGTCATAAACGTACGACCATTGTGCTGTAAAATTTCAGCGCCTTCAGTTACTTTACGGCCACTGATTTCCCAATCTAGCTCAGGACGCGTGATCACTGTATGCGGTGAGTTCTCTTTCAGTGTCCACGGATCTTCCATTTCAGCAATAATGTTTAATTGCTGATCGCCTTGCCATTGTGAGTAGATCACATAGAGCTTGTCTTTGTATGTTAAGTAGTTACCGTCGATGTTCCATACGTTAGGCATTAATGCGCCCTTGTATTCGTATGGACCCATAGGATCGTCACCGGCACTTTCTAATACATTTAAGTGTTGGTTATCTAAAGTGCCATCAGTACCAGCTGTGTACATCATGTACCAACGGTAGCCGTTTGGTCCTTTTAGGCGATGGAACTCAAACGCCCAGAAGTTACAACAACGCTCAGGGGTTGAATCAGACCAAACATTGACAGGTGTTGCATCAGCAAGGCCAGCGAGTGTTGGTGATTTACGCATCACTAACTCAGATGTCCATGTTGTTGTGGTTAGGTAATAGTTACCATCCCAGTACTCAAGCCATGGATCGGCACCATTAGGAAAAAGTGGGTTGGTAAAAATACCATTATCTTGGATTGGCGCTTTTTCTGTGGCTGCCACGTCAGTTTTCTTAGCTGTGTTGTCTTCAGCTGTAGTCTGACAGCCCGTCAGAGCGCCAAACGACAAGGCAAATAGGCTAGCTAAACCGGCCTTTTGCATTGCGCTTTTAAGCTTTGTTGTTTTCACGATTGTGTTCCTTTATTTTGTACCAAATTCGTACACGATGCGTGTTGAATACACGTCACCTGGTAGTAATGTTGTGCTTGGGAACGTCGGCTGATTTGGTGCATCAGGGAAATGCTGTGGCTCTAAACAAAAACCACTTCTCATGTTATGCACTAAGCCAGACGCTTGCACAGTACTACCGTCTAAGAAGTTACCTGAATAAAACTGTACTGCAGGCTCTTCTGTGTAAACAGTTAACGTACGGCCAGAATTTGCTTCATAAACCGTCGCTGCTTCAATAAGTTCATTGCTTGGCGTATCTTTAAGCACAAAGTTATGGTCATAACCTTTACCAAGTTTCAGTTGTTCGTTGCTTGCTTTGATATCTTGACCGATTGCTTTAGCAGTACGGAAGTCAAACGGTGTGCCAGCCACATCCATCAACTCACCAGTTGGGATCAAGCCGCCATCCACAGGGGTAATTGCTTTTGCGTTAATTTGCATTTGGTGATCAAGAATGTCGCCTTTACCCGCTAGGTTGAAGTAGCTGTGTTGCGTCATATTGATGATGGTAGGCTTGCTTGTTGTAGCAATAAACTGCATATCTAGCGTGTTGTTGTTCGTTAGCGTGTAAGTCACTTCTGTGGTTACTTCACCTGGGTAACCTTGGTCACCATCAGGGCTCACTAAACTTAGGGTAACACCGGCGCTGTTTTGCGTCGTGAACGGTGTCATGTTCCATACTTTCTTATCGAAACCTTGCACACCACCATGTAAGTGGTTGTCACCATCGTTAGTCGCTAATTGATATTCAGTGCCATTTAACATGAATTTACCGTTTGCGATACGGTTACCAAAACGACCGATGATTGCACCGTAGTAAGTTGTCGCTTTTGTGTACGCTTCTAGATTATCTAAACCCAGTACAATATTACCCATTTCGCCTTTGGCATCCGGTGTTTCAATACGCGTGATAATGCCGCCGTAGTTGATCACATCAACGCTAATACCATTGCTGTTAGTCAACGTTACTTGATTAACCGGCGTTTGATCAGCCAGTACGCCATAGGCCGTCATTGATGCTGAAGGGGAAGTAGTCATGTTATCTCCTTGATGAGCACAAGCTGGTGTAAGGGCAATCCCGCATGTCACCAACAATGCATAAAGCCCGCGCGACTTTTTCGTGTTCGAACTGGCTGTTTGATGAGTTGTTTTTAAACCTTGGAAAACACATTGCAATGACATATGAATAACCTTTTTGTAATTGTATTTATAGTTTTATAATACAAATAAGGGTGTCATTGCAACTTTAATCGCTAAAGTTGGATTTTTCCGTTTTTCACCATGATGCAATCCATCCCCGCACTTTTGGCAGCTTGATAACCAATTTGCGTGTCTTCAAATACCACACATTGGCTTGGCTCAACACCTAATTGCTCTGCCACTTTTAAGAATGTTTCTGGGTTTGGCTTGCCTTTACTTACATCACTTGCAGTGACTAACGCACCAATTTTATTTATTAAATTGGTATCAGTTAGATGATCAATTGCATGCTCGCGGTCAGCCCCCGTGCCAACGCCCATAGGCAATACACCATGGTACTTTTCAAGTACTGCGACGGTTTCGTCAATCACCAGTGGATGATGCTGTAAATCAACCCAAAACTGATGTTTATCTTTTGCCACAGCCAGAGGGTCATGATCTAAACCAAATTTTTCGTTAAGCATTTCAATTGTTTTAACGGTCGGAATGCCACCTAAGCTGTACATGTAGTCGTAATCGAATGGGTAGCCATAGGCTTCGCAAGCTTTTTGCCATGCCTGTAAGTGACTGCCCATTGAGTCAATTAAGGTGCCATCCATATCAAAAATAATGCCTTGGTAGGCGCTTAAATCGATCATATCTACTCCTAAAATGTTTCGCTTCACAATAGCATAAGCCAGCGAAGAGCGAGGCTCATCACTGGCTTAATCGACAACAAAATTTGGGGTGAACGTGCTCACACACAGCACGTTCTAGTACATAAAGTACTAATTCTTACAGGCCACGTTTTAGCATGTAGTAAGCTGCGTTATGACGAAGCTCTGTTTTGAAACTACGGATCGTCGTATCGTTATCGATGATCATCGTTTCAACGCCAGCCATTTCAGCAAAATCGATAATCATATCGGTTGTTACTGCTTGGCTGTATGCAGTATGGTGTGCACCACCGGCGTGGATCCATGCAGCCGATGCTACAGATAGATTTGGTTTTGGTTCCCAAAGCGCTGAAGCAACTGGTAAGTGAGGTAAATCAGCTGGCGGAGCCACTGTGTCTACTTCGTTAATAAGAATACGGAAACGGTTACCCATATCAATTGGTGATACGTTGATTGCAGCACCCGGTTTTGCAGTAAACAATAAACGACCTACATCACATTTCACACCGATAGTGTGTTGGTGAACTTCAAGGCGTGGTTTTTGTGCTGCAATTGAAGGACACACTTCTAACATGTGCGCGCCAAGTACTTGGTCAGTCTCACCCATGTTGTAAGTGTAATCTTCCATGAATGAACAACCACCGTCACGGCCTTCACCCATTACTTTCATGATGCGAACCATAGCAGCTGTTTTCCAGTCACCCTCACCACCGTAACCATAGCCTTTCGACATTAGGCGCTGTGTAGCAAGACCTGGAAGACCAGAAAGACCTGATAAGTCTTCAAAACAGTTAGTGAATGCTTTAAAGCCGCCTTTCTCTAAGAAACGCTCCATACCAAGCTCTAAACGTGCTTCGTTGCGTAGCATTTTCACTGCGTAATCGTCTTGTAGAGTTTCGTCAGCAATTACGTAGTCTTGCTTATAAAGCTCTAACTGTGCATCAACTTCTTCTTCAGTGATAGTATCAACCACTTTTACAAGCTCAGCGACACCAAACGCATGTACTTCATAACCAAAGGTAATTTGCGCTGAAACTTTGTTACCTTCAGTAACCGCAACTTGACGCATGTTGTCGCCAAAACGCGCAACTTTAAGTGTTTGGCTTTCTGCCCAACCTTTTGCCGCACGACACCAGTCATCTAACTGCTGTTGTACGTCAGCACGTTGCCAGTGACCTGCAACAACTTTACGCTCTTTACGCATTACAGTACCGATGAAACCGAACTCACGGTCACCGTGTGCACTTTGGTGCGTATTCATGTAGTTCATGTTGATATCAGACCAAGGAAGGGCTGCATTGAACTGAGTATGAAGGTGTAACCAAGGCTTACGTAATTCGCTTAGGCCAGCAATCCACATTTTCGCAGGTGAGAAAGTGTGCATCCATAAAACTAAACCAACACAGTTAGGATCCGTATTTGCCGCTTGGCAAACAGCGTGAATTTCTTCAGGTGACTTAACGGTAGGCTTACATACCAAGTTTACTGGTAGGTTCGCTTCGCTGTTTAAGCCCGCTACAATTGCTTCGCTGTCTTTGGCAACCGTTTCTAACACCTTAGGACCATAAAGATGTTGTGAGCCGGTAACAAACCAGACTTCTTTCGTCATCGTCGTCATGTTAATAATCCTCTAAATTCTTGCTATTTGCTCTGACCGTAATACGCGTTTTTACCGTGCTTACGTAGATAATGTTTATCCATCACTGCTTTTTTAAGTTCAACTGCGTGTGGATCTAAAGTGCGTGTTAAATACGCCATGCGTGCAATCTCTTCGAGTAGTGCGGCATGGTATACAGACTGAGCGGCATCTTTACCCCACGTGAAAGGCGCATGACCCGCAACAATCACCATAGGTGCAGCTTTCGGATCGCGGTCTTGATACGCATCAGTAATTTGAATACCGGTTTCTAATTCATAATCGCCATTCACTTGCTCATCGGTTAGTTCACGAGTACAGGTGATGTCACCGTGTACATAGTCAGCGTGAGTTGTGCCAAGGCAAGGAATGCTTTGTTTTGCTTGCGCCCATGCAGTTGCATAGGTCGAATGCGTGTGTGTTACACCGCCAATTGCATCGAAGTGGCGATATAAATGAACATGCGTTTTAGTGTCAGAAGACGGACGCATAGACCCTTCAACAATGTTGTTTTCAAGGTCGACGATCACCATGTCGTCGGCCTTCATTTGGTCGTACGAAACACCACTTGGTTTAATCGCAATCACGCCTTTGTCGCGGTCGATTTGCGATACGTTACCAAAGGTATAAATTACTAAGCCACGACGTTGCAGCTCCATGTTCGCTTCATAGACTTCACGTTTTAGTTCTGTAAAACTCATGCTTTGTCTCCGTTTACATAGCTTGCAAGTGCTTGGTAGTTGGCATAAAGCTCGTCATACACAGCAACGCGCTCAGGGTTTGGTAAATACTGATGACATACAGACGACGCCATAACTTTTTGAGCATCTGCCACTGTTGCGTGCTCACCCGCAGCAACCGCAGCCATAATTGCCGCACCCAATGCACAGCTTTGCTCACTTTCTAAAACGTCGATTGGGCAATTCCAAACATCAGCACAGGTTTGCATTACGTAGTCTGATTTTTTAGAGATACCGCCGATAACAACCACTGACTCGATTGGTACGCCTTCGCTACGGAAACGTTCAGTGATAGCACGTGCGCCAAAGGCAGTTGCTTCAACAAGTGCTTTGAAGAACTTAGGTGCATCAGTGCCCATCTTTAAGCCTGTTAATGCCATGGCAACGCTTTGGTCAGCATCTGGCGTACGACGACCATTTACCCAATCAAGCGCAGTTACATCGTTGCTTGTTACAGGCAGTGCTGCCGCTGCTTTTGATAGATCAACTAAGATTGAATCTTCTAGCTTGTTAACTAACGTTTGTTCAGCGTCAGATAGATTTGTAAGTTGGCGAGTTGGCCAAAGTACTAGGTTTTTGAACCATGCGTATAAGTCACCGAATGCAGATTGACCGGCTTCTAAGCCAATTAACCCAGGGATTACTGAGCCATCAACTTGACCACAAATACCTTTAACGCAAGTATCACCTAGTTGTTCTTTAGACGTTACTGTGATGTCACACGTTGAAGTACCCATTACTTTAGTTAGAACGCCAGGACGAACATTGGCTGCTACTGCGCCCATGTGACAGTCAAATGCACCGTAACCAATCACGATACCTTGTGGTAAACCTAGCTTCTCGGCCCACTCTGCAGTTAAGTTGCCAGCAACTTGGTCGCTTGGCTCTGTGGTTGCATTTAACGTATCAACAACACCATCTAATAGTGGATCGATATTGCTGAAGAAACTGTTTGGTGGGAAACCGCCCCACTGCTCGTTCCACATTTGTTTGTGGCCCGTTGCACAACGACCTAGCTTTAATGCTTCAGGGTGTGTTGTGCCGCACATTAGCGCGGTCATCCAATCGCAGTGCTCAACCCATGAATAAGTGGCTGCTTTAACACTGCTATCAACGCGGAAAATATGTAATGCTTTGGCCCAGTACCACTCAGAAGAGTAGATACCGCCCATGTGTGAAAGGTAGTTCACATCATTGTTAGTTGCAGCTTCAGTGATTTCATTTGCTTCTTTAATAGACGTATGGTCTTTCCACAAAATGAACATTGCATTTGGGTTTTCTGCAAATTCTTCAGTTAATGCCAGTGGTGTACCTTGGCTATTAATTGCTACAGGTGTTGAGCCTGTCGTATCAAAGCTCATACCCACTACTTTGTCTGCAGTACCTGCTGGAACTTGTGACCAAAGACCATTTACTACTTCTACAAGGCTATCAATATAGTCTTGTGGATGCTGACGAAACTGATCCTTACTTGGGTCACAATATAAACCTTGTGCCCAGCGCGGGTAGTTTACTAAATGGCTGGCAAGTTCTTCACCAGTCGCAACATCAACGAGTAATGCTCTTACCGAGTCCGACCCGTAGTCTAATCCCAACGTATAACGAGACATAATTACCTTTCACTAATTGCTTACTAACATTGTTAGTCATTATCTTTATTTGTATGATAATATCAACAATACCAGATTGTAAAGGTATTATAAAAATATTATTAACAGGATTATTTGCTGCTGGCGGGCGATTTATTGCGCAGTTTCTCTGGTAGATTAGATTGTTTTTTCAGCACAAATAATAGGTTAAAGCCACTACATTAACTTTTGTATGATAAGAATGGGATAACTATGTCTAGTCAATTAGAACAACTTAAAGCAGTAACAACCGTTGTTGCTGACACAGGTGATTTTGAAGCAATCAACGAATATAAACCGCAAGATGCAACAACAAACCCCTCACTAATCTTAAACGCGATTCAAATTGAGAAATATCGCCCACTTGCTGCCGAAGCCGTATCATGGGCAAAAGCACAAAGCAGTGACACAGCTGAAGTTGTAACAAAAGCAGCTGATAAGCTAGCAGTATTAATTGGCTCTAAATTAATGGAGCAAGTGCCAGGTTTAGTTTCAACAGAAGTTGATGCGCGTTTATCATTTGATACTCAAGCAACTGTTGATAAAGCACTTGAGCTTGTTGCTTTATATAAAGAGCAAGGTATCGACACATCACGCGTGTTAATCAAAATTGCTTCAACATGGGAAGGTATTCAAGCAGCCAAGGTACTTGAAGCGCAAGGTATCCGTTGTAACCTAACGCTGGTATTTGCATTTGCTCAAGCACGCGCTTGTGCCGAAGTAGGTGCTTACCTAATTTCACCATTCGTTGGTCGTATTCTTGACTGGTACAAAGCACAAGATGTAAGCGCTGATTTCGACGGTGCTAACGATCCGGGCGTTAAGTCAGTAACGCATATCTACAACTACTTCAAAAAGCACGGCTACGAAACGATTGTAATGGGCGCAAGCTTCCGTAACATCGGTGAAATCCAAGAATTAGCAGGTTGTGACCGTTTAACTATCAGCCCTAAGTTACTTGCTGAACTAGCTGCAACTGACGCACCATTAACTCAAAAACTATTACCAGCAACAGAAAAAGCAGAAGCGCCAGTTGCAATGACTGAGCAAGCTTTCCGCTGGGAAATGAATGAAGATGCCATGGCTACTGAAAAGCTAAGCCAAGGTATTCGTCAGTTCGCAATTGACCAAGAAAAACTAGAGTCAATCTTAAGCGAATTAGTTTAAACCGATTGTTTAAGCAGCAAAAAGCCCGCAAACCAAAGTTTGCGGGCTTTTTTATTGCCTGCACATCATCACAAAGGCAGGCTTATCGTGTTGCGATTACGATAATTTTTTACCATTCACATTATTCAGCAAGTAATGCGTTTGCTTTTGCAACTAGGTTTGCCACTGTGAAACCAAAGTGCTCAAGCAATACTGCGCCTGGCGCTGACTCACCAAATGTGTCCATGCCTAGTACATCACCATCTTGGCCAACATACTTGAACCAGAAGTCACGGTGTGCAGCTTCAACAGCAATCTTAGGTGTACCCGCTGGTAGCACGCTTTGACGATATGCTTTATCTTGGCTATCAAACTGATTCGTTGATGGCATAGATACCACGCGAACTTGCTTGCCTTGTGCTTTTAGCTCAGCAGCAGCATTCACAGCTAGTTCTACCTCAGAACCCGTTGCAATAAGAATAAGCTCTGCAGCTTGTTCGCTATCAACAAGTACATAACCCCCTTTAGCAATGTCAGCAACTTGCTGTGCATGACGTGCCATTGCTTTGGTACCCTGACGGCTGAAGATCAGTGAACTTGGACCGGTTTCTTTTAATAACGCTTGGCGCCAAGCTACTGCTGTTTCAGTTTCATCACACGGACGCCATGCAGTCATGTTTGGTGTCATGCGAAGGTTAGCGATTTGCTCGATTGGTTGGTGAGTTGGGCCATCTTCACCTTGACCGATTGAGTCATGGGTATACACAAAAATGCTCTGTGCTTTCATTAATGCTGCCATACGTACAGCATTACGTGCGTATTCCATAAACATTAAGAAGGTTGCGCCAAATGGAATGAAACCACCATGTAATGCAATACCATTCATGATTGCGCTCATACCAAACTCACGTACGCCATAGAACACGTAGTTACCATCAGCAGCATCTTGTAAACCTTTTGCTTCTGGCCATAAGGTTAAGTTAGAACCAGCAAGGTCGGCAGAGCCACCCATTAGTTCAGGAAGCTGGTTAGCAAAGAAAGTGATCGCATTTTGTGATGCTTTACGTGTCGCAATGTTTTGCATGTCGGCTTGGCATTTAGCAATGTACTCATCAGCTAATTCAGCGAAGTTAGCTGGTAATGCTTTTTCAAGAACACGACGTGTATATTCTTTTGCAAGTTCAGGATGTGCTTTGCTATAAGCTGCAAACTTTTGCTGCCATGCACCTTCAAGCTCTTGGCCTTTTGCTTGGGTATTCCACTCGTTATAAACCTCTTGTGGAACTTCAAATGCTGGGTGTGGCCAGTTTAGCTGCTCACGTACAGCGGCGATTTCGTCGTGACCCAGTGGTGCACCGTGACAGTCGTGGCTACCTGATTTATTTGGCGAGCCAAAACCAATCACTGTTTTACAACAGATGAGTGTTGGTTGCGTCGTGTTGCTTTGTGCCGCTTCGATTGCACTGGCAATTGCATTCATATCGTGACCATCAACATCACGAATAACTTGCCAACCGTAAGATTCAAAACGTGCAGGCGTATCGTCGGTGAACCAGCCTTCTACTTCACCATCAATAGAGATGCCATTGTCATCCCAAAATGCGATTAGCTTACCAAGACCTAATGTACCTGCCAGCGAACATGCTTCGTGCGAGATACCTTCCATTAGGCAACCATCACCCATAAAGCAGTAAGTAAAGTGATCAACAATATCAAATTGTGGCTTATTGAATTGCGCGGCTAAGGTTTTTTCAGCGATGGCCATACCAACTGCGTTAGCAATACCAGAACCTAATGGGCCTGTCGTTGTTTCAACACCCGGTGTGTAACCATATTCTGGGTGACCCGGTGTTTTAGAGTGAAGCTGACGGAATTGCTTAATATCTTCGATGCTTACGTCATAACCGCTTAGGTGTAACAATGCATATTGAAGCATTGAACCATGGCCATTTGATAACACAAAGCGGTCACGGTTAGACCAGTCAGGATTTAATGGGTTATGGCGGTGAAAGTTTTGCCACAATACAGCTGCAATATCAGCCATACCCATAGGCGCACCTGGGTGGCCAGAGTTAGCTTGTTGAACGGCATCGACAGCAAGTATGCGAATAGCATTTGCAGATTGAGAACTAGGCAGAGTCATCTTTTAGCTTCCTGTTAATATTATAATATAAATAATATCGCAAAAAGTGACTGATAAGGCAACTTAATAAACGCTTTATTGTATAAGTGAATACTAAATAGGCTGGTACAAGCCAGCCTATTGAATCGATCCGTAAGCTTTAAGTTTTAACGACCATCTTCAAAAGAAGCTGTCGCTGACACTTTGCTCCAGCGGCCATCTGCATACAGAATTGTCGCTTCCGCTTTACTTGGTCGAAATGCTCGGATTTGGTATGAACAAGACGTACCTGATGTTCCACACGATGATGCATCATTAGACCAAATAACACTATCAATCGTTGAACCATCTCCTACTACACGAAACACTGCTGTTGCATATGTTTGACCAAATACCATTGCAAAACAACGATTTGGCGTATATTGATCATATGCTTGCGTATCGACATAACATTCCATTGTATCTGCGCTTGCATGAACCGAAAAAACACTAGCGGCGAGTAATCCTATTGATGTTAATACTTTTTTCATTTTACTATCCTTATTTTTCTACCAAAAGTGGTACAAATAACATACAGTAGTGAAGAAGTATTAAAAATACGAATTTAATATTAATTTAACTAATATTTTACCTTTTGATAACTTTTGTAATTTTAACTTTAAACAATTTCAATCAACAGTTCCTAAGAAATGCCAACATGCATAGGCATGTCGGCATTGATGAGTTTATAAATATTTAAGCCAAGGTTTGTTAGCCTTACGCTTATATTCACTAAACTTCTTAGTTGGCCAATAAAGCCCAACGGCTAATACGATAGTGATAAGCCAAATACCTGATATATCATTAACACCTAAATATTGCCCTTGGTTTGCCCCCCACACCTGAATACCTATTTGATACATCACTAGCAATACATAGAGGTGTAAAATATAAAAGAACATAGGTACAGAGCCATACACACGGAGTGCATTGGTGATGCGATTAAGTGGTCTTTCAAATACCCATAAACCAACAAACATACCTGCTAAAGTGATAAGCAAAAAGCTCAGTGACGGCGGATATTTAGTGACATTGAATACCGACATCATGGTTTGTGTTGCGGTGCTAAAGGTTTGCCAAGGTAGGGTTTCACCATAGATATTAAAGCCACGCAGCACAGCAAATAAGCCTACACATAATACTGCTAACAGCAGCAGTGCTCGTTTACGAGACTGCGCTTTTTGCGTATGTGCATATAGTGGCCCTGCGCAATAACCCAGTAAAATCACACCAATCCAAGGCAGCACTGGGTAGCTAATTTTTATATCGATTAAGCCACCTTGTGATAGATAGCCTCGATCATGCAAAATCGTCCACAGCGAATAACCAAACTCATCAGGCGTAAAACTGATTGGGGTAAGTAAGTTATGACCAAACACAATAGCTAAACCAAGTACTAATAACACATTACGCGGCAGTTTTATCAATAACGCTAAGACCAGCATGCATAGACCAATCGCCCACATCACTTGCAACCAAATAGTGTGGTAGTAACCCATCCACGAAAAACAAATGAGGGTCACTTCTAAGGCGATTAAAAACAGCCCTCGCTTAACCAAGAAGCTTTGCGCTGAGCGCGCTACACCACTTGCTGGGTGACTATAAAGCCACGCCGATAAACCGGTTAAAAAGATAAAAGTTGGCGCACAAAAATGTGCGGCAAAACGACTCCAAAAAAGTCCTGGTGACGTGGTATCAACTACCATAGGATCGGCTACCTGCATGTGCAAGAAAAACCGCTCTCGCACATGATCAAGTAACATCAATAGAATAACGACACCACGCATGATGTCGATACTGTGAATACGGCTTTTAACTTGCTCAGAAGTCATAGCTCACACCCAGTTTAAATTGCGTAGGCGCACCTGGGTAGGCCCATAAGGCATTGTATGAGCTTGCAATGTACTTTTCATCAAACACATTATCAACATTCAGTGATACCGTTGTGCGTTCTGTTGCTCGCCATTTGGCAAACAAGCCTACCGTTTGATAACTCGGCAAACGGAAGCTTAAATCAGCAGGGTCACCTAAACGGCCAGACACATATTGATAATGACCACCAATCTTTATATCTTGTGCAAATACACTTAGGTCATGATTTAAACCAATCGAAAGATTATTCTTTGGTACGTTCACAAGAGGGCTGCCTTTAGGAATTGGCACTAACCAATCAACATTTAAACTGTCTGTTGCTGTCTCAGCGTCAACATAAGCATAAGATAGGTTGTACTCAGTGTTATCGCCCAATGAGCCTGTTAGGTCTAACTCAAAACCTGTACTATTTGCTTTACCTACAGGCGTTGAATAACCGACATTTACAGGGTCCGCCACCAGCATATTGCTCTTACTCGCATCAAAGTAAGCAAGGGTACCGCTGATATTGGCATAGCTAAATTTAACTCCCACCTCAAACGAGTCGCTTTCTTCAAAACCGAATGGCTTACCCTCAGCATCGGTACCACTTAGTGGTAAGAACCCTTCTGAGTAGCTTGTGTAAACGTTAATGTCGTTATTAATTGTATATACAACCCCAAAACGAGGGCTAATGCGGTTCTCTTTACTATTTGAAGCTATAGCCGACTTAGTTTCGAAAATGTCTTGCTCAATTTCATCAAAGCGTAGACCTAGCATGACTTTTAAGTTATCGGTTAGGTCGAGCTGATCTTGCAAATAGATACCGAAAGCTTTTTGCTCTTCGTTATTTTCGTATTGCATAGCCACCTCTGGACCTTCACCAGTGCTGTAATCAGGCTCATGGATATCAATTGTATAAGTGCCATAACCACCACGGTAACGGTATAACCCCGTACGTAGCTCATAATCATACGCATCAGCACCTATGAGTACGTGATTAGTAATACCCGCGATATCAAAATGACCACTTAATTCGAAACGCACCGAGATATCTTCAGACTCATAATCACGGTATCGGTGTTGGCGAGTTAAGGTTCTGCCATCATCAAACAATGACTGACGAGAAGGTGATAACTCAGCATCTGAAGACTGCCCTGTTAGCGTTGCAGCACGATAGTTAGCCCCTGCCAGCAATGACCACTGACGATTAAAATCGTAGTTATAGTTAATTTGATGACCGCGAGAATGTACCTTGGTTGGTGCATCATTTGGGTTACCTAAGAAACGCGACTCTGGCACGGTATCAAAGTCATCATTTAACACCACAATGCCACGGTCATACATTTGCTGTTGGTCAACATATTCAAATTCATACGTCAGCGATGATTTGTCATTAACTTGATAATAAAGTGATGGGGTGATCACAAATTTATCGTGATGCACATGATCTCTGAAGCTATCGCTGTCTTGCCAAGCACCATTTATGCGAAACGCTAAATCATCAGTCAGGCCATTGGTGTAATCGCCTTGAATACGTTTGTGGTCATCGCTACCCAACTCGGCTTGAAGTTGCCCTTGCTGATAAAACTGTGGCTTTTTAGTAATAATGTTTACGGTACCACCCGGCTCTGAGCGACCATACAACGCAGAGCCAGGCCCTTTTAATACTTCAATATATTCAATGTTTGAAACATCACGAGGGCCTGCAAATCCTTTACCACCACTAAAGCCATTGATTAAGTAGCCTGATGGCATATTCTCATTACCCGACAAACCACGAATTGAGTAGCTGTCCCACAGCGCCCCACCATTATTTTTTCGGCTAATGCTGGCAGAAAAGTCCAGCGCATCACGAAACTTGGTAATACCATTATCAATCATCATGTCTTTACTTAATGTGGTGATCGACTGCGGTAAATCTTTTGTTGGTATATCACCACGAAAGGCTTGCTTGTGCTCAATGGTGATTGTTTCGATATCGCTGTTAGAAGCGTGTGTAGTTGCAGCAGACGTCGCTGCTAAGGCAAGAAATAGAGTTGAATACTTCATAAGTTGATTAGCTAAAAATATTAATTAAAATGATTTGTTATAAAATAACACAATAAGCATATTTGATATAGTATAACAAATCACTAATTTCTATTTTCTAACTACTTATTTTAGTGTAGCTACCGCAAAAGTATTGATTATTGAAAGAGTGCTGCGAATTAAAGTGCACTTAATAACAGCACTATCGTAGGTTCAAACCTCGGCACAAAACAAATTTGCACTGTTCTTACTTGAGCCCATGCTTGGGATTGCCTACAATGGCGCACAATTTATTCAATACAGTATTGCAATCATGACAGATACAAATAAACCAGAATTACCAAATCAATTATCGATTAACCCTCGTAGCAAGTTCTACGTAGAAGAAGTATTCGAGCATGAAATTGGTGTAAAACTTAACGGCAAAGAGCGTTTTGACGTTGAAGAATATAATATCAGCGAAGGCTGGATCAAAATCGCTTCTCCAAAAGCGCTTGATCGCCGCGGCCAACCTTTACTATTAAAAGTAAAAGGTACTGTAGAAGTTTTCTACAAATAAGCGAAACCAATACCGGTCAAAAGATATGTGGCCGGTATCACCTCTTACTCAAACAGTCTGCTGGCATGATTGATGTTTACCGTCTATTGTTTTGCATGAGCGAAAGTTAAGCCAGTGACCTAAAATAATAAAACTTGATCCTAATATTGTTAAAGCCGTTTCACCAACTTCTCCTAGTCTTCCTGCACCAAAATAAACGGCTATCACAAGCAGTAAGAGACCAACCACACCAAACATAAAAAACCGATACTTTTTATGCTTTTTGCAACCCAGAACTAATGCAAGTAAGCTACTAGGAAGTACCGCGACAAGCATCCAAAAGTGAAACTGCTCGTTACCTAAACCAAGCACAGCAGTGCTCGGTAATAACACGAGTAACACAGGCACAGCTAAGCAGTGAATAGCACACATAGCTGATAACCCGATAGCAAACTTATCCATCATTAATTGTAATTTCATTGAATAATCCCTACAAAATAGAACACATGAATGATAAAAAGTGCATCAAGCAATTTTTGCTTGGCACTCATTGCATACTCCCATCATTTCAAATTGCGTTGTTTGTGAGGTAAAACCCACCTCAGCAAAATGAGGGAATAGCGTTGCAACATCGCTCTGTGAAACAGTAAGTGTTTCAACCTTTTGGCAATGACGGCAAATTAAAAACAGAGAAAGATCATCGTTGAAACTCTCACTGCCAGCATCGTAAGCGATGTATTTGTTAGCACTATTAAGCCTGCGAACAAGGTTTACCGACTCTAAAAAGCTCAAGATGCGATAAACAGACATAACAGAGACACTCGAGCTTGTACGCAGCTTGTAGCAACTGACCAGTTCATAGGCTGATAGCGGCACGTCTGTGGTTAACAATATTTGCAGTATCTGTTTGCGTTGAATCGTGAATTTTCTGCCATGTTCAAGGCAAACCTGCTTTGCTTTATTAAGTGTGCTGGTTAATCGCTGCTTATTCATAGCGGCCACTCAATATAAGGTTTAGCTGCCGTCAGCTCTTCGATTCCTTGTGCTTGCTCTGTGATCCACTGCGCTTCGATAGCAGATATTGTTTTAGCCCACTCAAATAAAGTGACTGTGACTGTAGAAATGGGCTCATCACAGCTAAACGAGTATTCAACTTCTAAGTCTTGATGTGAATGATGAGTGTGATGCTCAAATGGGTTTTCAACGTTTGAATCAATAAGCTCGCACTGGGTGTTAAATGTCACTAACTGCTTTGAATTTTCTAATTTGGCTAATGTTTTTTTAATGACCTGCTTTTGCTGGGCTGTTTCGGGCTGATGTTCAAAACCAAAAATATCTCCAGCTGGCAAAATAAACTTAACCTGCCATTTATCTTGATCATGAACCACAAAAAGCACTCCCTCACCATGTGAATGGTGATGGTGTTGATGCCCTTGAGCTGAAAAAACGCATCCAACTATAAAGCCTATCACTGCTAATTTTGCTGCTTTGATCACCCCACCCACTTCATTACCCCGCTATCAACATTCTGTTACAAAAAAGAATGAAACTCATTCATCGATTCACACTTGATACATTATAACATTTAAAGCACAATTGATACATTATAACGTACTAAAGAGTGGTAACTAATGAATAACATCTCAAAAATAGCTGTCGTCATAGCGACGTTATTACCTGCCAGTGTCTTGGCGCAATCAATCAAAGGCGTTGTGTTAAATAACCAAGGTAAAGCGATTGCTAATGCCACTGTTGACCTTGAAGGGTCTGATCAAAAAGTAACAACTAACGATAAAGGCGAGTTTGAAATCAGCGGCTTAAATAACGGCTTAAAAGAGCTGCATATTTCAGCGCCAGGTTATGCTCACTTACATCGTGATATTACGCTTGCCAATGACCAAGACCACAGCGCAACGTTTAATTTAAAACGCTCGCCAATTGAAGTGATTGATGTTGAAGCAACGCCGATTCATATGTCTGCAATGGAGTCAGCTTCTCCTGTTAGTGTGTTATCTGGCGAACAATTAAGACGCCAACAAGCATCAACACTAGGTGATAGCCTTGAAAAGCTACCAGGCGTTAACACAAACTTTCATGCCAAGGTTGCCAGTACTCCTGTGATCCGTGGTTTAAGCGGCCCACGTGTGTTGATCACACAAAATGGCTTAGATGTAAGTGATGTATCACGCGTCGGTCCTGATCACTCAGTGGCCTCTGAAGCGTCAACCGCAAAACAAATTGAAGTATTACGTGGTCCCGCCACTCTTTTTTATGGTAGCGGAGCCATTGGTGGTGTGGTCAACGTGGTTGATAGCCGCGTACCAACAGACAGCACAACCCGTGGTGAATGGAATTTAGAACACAACTCAGTTGATGAACAAAAAACAGCTTCATTTAATGCCACTACTGGTACTGACTCATTTGCCTTTTATGCTGATGCTTTTTGGCGAGAGTCTGATGACTACCGTGTACCTGTCGCTGCAAATATTGAAGATATTGAGCACAATGATGATGATATCGTAGCCAACAGTAACGAAGACTCTGACGGCTTCACACTTGGTACCAGCTACTTATTCGAACAAGGCTACATTGGCGTTGCGGTTGAACAATTTAACCGCCAATACGGTATTCCTGGCCATACTCATGGTGAAGAAGAGCATGACCACGAAGAGGAACACAGCGAAGAAGAAGCCGTATTTGCTGATCTTGACCAAACCAAAGTGCAATTACTTGGCGAATACAATATCGACAGTGAATGGCTAAGCAAAATTAACTTACGTGCAGGCCACACAGACTACGAACATGCTGAAATCGAACACGGTGCAGTAGGTACAACCTTCAAAAACGAAACCAATGAGTTGCGCGTTGACATTCTGCATAGTCAATTTGATGAGTGGAATGGTGGCATCAGCTTTCATTATAAAAAAAGTGATGTAGAAGCACAGGGCTCTGAAGCCTTCACTCCTCCTTCTATTACTGAAAGTATTGCTTTTGCAATGATGGAAGAAAAGCATTTTGGTGATTTTTTAGTGCAATTAGGTGGTCGTGTTGAGCGAGTAACAATTGATGCTAACAATGTGCTTTTACCAGAAATCGACGCCCATACCCATGATGAAGGCGGCGATGAGCACGACCATGATCATGAACACGAAGAATCAAACTACACACGTGTATTTGATGTAGCCCAAGAGTTTACACCGGTCAGCTTATCAACAGGTGTGGTATGGGATTTTACTCCGGGTTATAACCTTGGTTTATCGGTATCGCGTTCTGAGCGTGCTCCCTCTGCTTCTGAGCTTTTATCTTTCGGTCCACACATAGGGACCGGAACCTATGAAGTTGGCGCGTTATTCGATACTCATGATGGTCATTTTGAACTTTCAAACAAAGCTATCGATTTAGAAACGGCAAATAATATCGAGCTTACATTTCGTAAAACCGAGGGCGATATTGGCTTTATCTTCAATGCTTTCTATAACCAAGTAGATAACTATTATTACCAGATCAACACAGGCCTATACGCTGAAAGTGGTCATGATCACGACCATGGTGACGAACACAACCACGAAGATGAGCATGATCATTCATCTGAACTACCTGTTTATTTATTTAAAACAGACGACGTGGTTTTACATGGTTTTGAAGCGCAAGTTGCTTGGCAGCTAACCGACGAATTTAAAGTCGATTTATTCTCAGATTATGTACGCGCGCGTCTAAAAGACGGCGGAGATTTACCGCGCACTCCTCCACTGCGTTTTGGTACCGAGTTTAGCTATCAAACCGAAAACCTAACAGCAAATATTCACGTAACACGCTATCAAGAACAAGACCGCATAGCGCAAGAAGAAACCAAAACAGATGGCTATACCCTCGTTGATGCCAGCATTTCATATGACTTATCGGTATTGAACCAAGACCTATCGCTTTATTTAAAAGGCACAAACTTAACGGACACAGAAGCACGCGTACACAGCTCGTTCTTAAAGAATATCGCGCCACGTCCGGGGCGCAGTTTTGCAGTGGGTATTCGCGGCTATTTCTAAACAAAATTACAATTAAGGAAAATCAATATGACACACTTATTTAGACTAAAACTACTCGCTCTTGCAATTAGTAGCACCTTGATCACCGCGTGTGGTGATGCAGAAACAAACATTGTTGAAAAAGATCCAATTGAAACACCTGACGACGGTCATGATCATGGCGATGATCATGATCATGGCGATGATCATGATCATGGCGATGATCATGATCACGGTGATGACCATGCTATTGATTCTATGGGTCGCTTAGCGGTGTTAGCTGCGAACAGTAACGAAGCAAATATTTTTGACTTAGATGATAACTCGCTACTCGAGTCGTTTACACTAACCCATGATTCAAATTCATTAAATGTATCACCTAGCTATCGCTATGCGGTAATTGCAAATCGCAATCAAGACTACTTGGGCTTTATTGATAGTGGCTTATGGCGTGAAGATCATGGCGATCACCTACACGACTATAAACAAAGTCCAGCTTTTAGTGACTACGAATTAACAACCGGTAGCCGCCCAACTCACATCGTTAAGCACGACGGCCAAATGGCTGTATTTTATGATGGCAATGCCGATGCAGGTACGGCTGCCTCTGTTGAAGTATTAACCGATAACGACATTGCAAACAAAACCGCCACACTTCCAGGCATTCAGTACGACATTAATATGCATGGTGTTGCAGAACCACGTGGCGAGCACCTAATTGCAACCTTGCGTCGCGATGATAGCGAGAGCACTTCAAATGCTAAAGTTTTGCCTGATCAAGTTGGCGTTTACCACCTTCATGATGGTGAATATGAGCTTGAACAAACATTTGAACTAACCTGCCCCGATTTACACGGTGCAGCACAAAACCATGATTATGTAGCGTTTGGTTGTGGCGACGGTGTGTTAATTGCCCACCAGCACGACGATGAATACCATGCAGAAAAAATCGTCAACATTGATGCTTTAGGGGATACACGCATTGGTACACTATACGGCCATGAAGGTAGTGAAAGCTTCATTGCTATTGCATCAGGTGTATTTGTAAGTATTAACCCAAGCGAAGCTGAAATGGAAGTGCTTGAGTGGCAACTTGATGAAGGTGCAAGTGCCGTCTCTTACTCATTCTCAGGAAGCGGAGCGCACTTTTTAGTACTTGATAGCTTAGGCTTTTTAAACGTGCTTGAAGCCCATGAGCACGACGGCCACATGCATTGGGAGCTTGCAGGTAAAGTAGATATTACTGAAGAAGATGTAACAACTATGCCAGAGGGCATGAGCTTCAGCATGACTGTATCACAAAATAGTGAGTTTGCTTACGTTGCCGATCCTATCGCTCAGCACGTACTAAAAGTGCACATTGAAGATCTCGAAATTGAAGGTGATTTAGAATTAGCCTTCGCACCAAGCGCAATTACGTGGCTAGGTATTGCAGAGCAAAGTGAAGAGCATAATCATGAACATTAGGTTTTAAAGTTCACGAATAGCGATTAAAGGTTGGCATTAAATGCCAACCTTTTTTATTCATATTTTGTAACAGTGCTTTCATCGCATCTGCATCGCTATTTTTAAGCGAATTGTTATGCTGTTACAGTTCCCAAAATAGGATGTAATCCCATGAAAAAACTAACAACGTTGGCACTGGCCATGGCTGCGACACTGGCACCTTGGGCATCAGCTTACGAAACTAAAGACACGCGTTTACTGCGCTTTCCTGATATTCATAACCAAAACGTTACCTTTGTGTACGGTGGCGATATTTACATTGCTAATACGCAAACAGGCGAGAGCAAACGCTTAACCGACCATATTGGCTTTGAAACCTTCCCTAAGTTTTCACCTGATGGTAAACGCATTGCCTTTGCAGCCGAGTACAATGGCAGCCGCCAAATTTATGTCATTAACAGCGATGGCTCTGGCTTAAAGCAACTGACTTACTACAACGATGTTGGCCCAATGCCACCACGCGGCGGTTTTGATTATCGTGTTCTCGATTGGACAGCGGATGGCAAAAATGTGGTATTTCGTGCTAACCGCACACCGTGGGGTAAACGTATGGGTCGTCCATACATGGTGCCTGCTGACGGTGGCCTTGAGCAGCCTCTTGCTATTCCTGAAACCGGTGGCGGGATGCTTTCGCCAGATGGCAGCAAATATGTTTACACGCCGATTGATCGTGAATTTCGTACTTGGAAGCGCACCCGTGGCGGTCGTGCACAAGATGTCTGGGTTTACGATTTAAAAAACAATACCTCAGAGCAACTGACCAGTAACCGTGCTACCGATCAGCAACCTACTTGGGTTGGCGACAACATTTACTTTGTATCTGACCGTGATTACACCCTTAACCTGTATCAATACCAAAAAGGCGCTGAGCCTAAGAAGCTAACCAACCATAAAGACTTTGACGTATTGTGGCCATCAGCAGGGCCAACTGCGGTTGTCTATGAAAATGGTGGTTACCTTTATCGCTTTGATCCAAAAACTCAAAAAAGCAGCAAGCTGAGCATTAACATTGCTGGTGTGCGTCAGTATGCAATGCCGTACACAAAAAATGTCAGTGACTTTATCGACTCAATGTCGATTTCTCATGATGGTAAGCGTGCACTCTTTACTGCCCGCGGTGAGTTATTTAGCGTACCAGTTAAACAAGGCCCAACACGTAATTTATCTTACACAGCAAAAGGTCGCGAAATTGACGCAAGTTGGTCGCCAAATGGCCGTTATATTGCTTATATGAGCGATGAAAGTGGCGAATACGAAATTTACTTAAAAGATCGCAGCGACAACAATGCCACCAAGCAACTAACCAGCAACGGCACTATTTGGCGTTTTACACCAATTTGGTCACCAGATAGCTCAAAACTGTTATTTGCAGATAAAAACCACACACTCTGGTGGATAGATGCAAAATCGGGTAAACAACACAAAATTGATACCAGCATCTACGATGAAGAAGGCATCCGCCAATATACCTGGTCGCCAAATAGCGAAGACATTGTGTATGTGAAAAACAATGAAAACCGCTATGCCTCATTGTGGCACTACAATATTGATAAAAAGAAAGTGACTCGCTTAACGGATGAAATGACCAATGAGCAAAATCCAACTTTTTCTCCTGATGGTCAATACCTGTACTTTAGCTCTGAGCGCGACTTTAATTTAGCCTTTAGTAGCTACGAGTTTGACTATATGTTTAATCGTGCAACCCGTATTTATGCCGCTGCCGTAAATGACAGTATCAAGCCACTTATCGCACTACAAAGTGACGAAACAGCGATCGTCAGTGATAAACAAAAAGATGACGATAAGAAAGCGAAAAATACCCTGCAAAGCAGCGACTTTATGCAGCGTGTAACCGCTTTAAATGCACCAGCAGGTGATTATCGTGGCTTAACCGCAGTCAAAGATGGTGTGCTAACATTGGCTAATGGCGGTTTGCAACTGATTGGCACAGCTCACGATAGTGAGCTTGAAACCGTGGCTGAAGGAGTCAGTAATTACACAATTTCGAGTAACGGTGAGCACCTGCTTGTTCATGCAGGCAAGGATTACAGCTTAATTGAGCCAAAAGCCAAACAAGACTTAGCGGCGAATAAACTCGATCTCAGTAAAATGACCTTAAAAATTGAGCCGCAAATTGAATGGCAGCAAATGTATGTTGAAGGCTGGCGTACATTACGTGATTGGTTCTATGATGAAAACCATCACGGCCAAGATTGGGACGCAATTTTAGCTAAGTATCAACCTATGGCTGATGCTATCTCACACCGTAGTGACTTAGATTACATTCTCAGTGAAATCGCCGGTGAAATTAACTCAGGCCACATTTATGTGCAGTCGGGTGATATGCCAAAAGCAGAGCGTAAAAAGCATGGTTTATTGGGTGCAAAACTTGCCAGCGATCCATCAGGATACGTAAAAATTGAGAAAATCTTCCAAGGTGAAAACTGGCATGAAGACTTCCGTTCACCACTTGGCACAACAGGGATAAAAGCACATAACGGCGACTACATCATTGCCGTAAATGGCCGCTCAGTAAAAGACGTAGCTAACTTCTACGAATTACTAGAGAACACCCAAGGTGAACAAGTAGAGCTTATGCTTAATAGTAAACCGCGCAGCAAAGGTGCATGGCAAGTTACCGTTAAGCCTGTAGCGAGCGAACAGGGTTTGCGTTATTTAGACTGGGTTAACTCTCGTGCAGCCTATGTTGATAAGCTATCAAATGGCCGTATTGGTTATGTTCACTTACCCAATACAGCGTTTGAGGGTAACCGCGCCATGTTCAAAAACTACATGCCGCAAACTACCAAAGACGCCATGATTATTGATGACCGATACAATGGCGGCGGCTTTATTCCTGAGCACATGATCACGTGGCTTGCCCGTAAACCGCTTAACTATTGGAAGCGCCGCGGTGTTGAGCCAACGAAAACACCACAATTTGCTCATGATGGTCCAAAAGCCATGCTGATCAATGGTTACTCAAGTTCAGGCGGTGACGCTATTCCTTACTACTTTCGTCAGGCGGGGTTAGGTAAGCTTATTGGTACCCGCACTTGGGGTGGTTTAATTGGTATTTCAGGTAACCCAAGCCTTGTCGACGGCGGCCAAGTTATCGCGGCAACATTCCGCATTTTAGATAACGATGGTAACTGGATCATCGAAAACGAAGGTGTCACCCCAGATATCAAGGTTGTTGACCGCCCAGAGCTTATCTATCAAGGTAAAGATCCGTCGATTGAACGTGCCGTAGAAGAGCTGTTAAAAGAGCTAAAAGACAACCCGAAAAAGCCACTCACCGTGCCACCCGCACCGACTGACTTTTAATTTTTAACTCTGTAAAAAAGCAAAAAACCCCGCAGCAATGCGGGGTATTAAACACTGCACAGCGACCCTATCTATCCCTCAGTTTCTAGCCCTTTATTAATAGGCCATAATAACAAATTATAATTTGCCATGAGCTGTATTATGAAAAGTACGCTTTGACTAAAAAATCATAACCCCCTACTATGCATGGTAAAAAAGGAACAAACGAGAATGGATACCTCTTTACTACTAATAAATGCATTGCTGTACTTTTTCTTACCGCTGTGGGGAATAGCTGGATTTGTTGATTGGTGCTGTCACCGCGCAACTAAGATAGAACACACTACAGGCATTAAAGAAACATTAATGCATTCCGTCATGGGAATTCAGATGGGGCTACCCATCGTGCTCTGCCTTATATTTGATGTCAATGCACTCATTTTACTTATTTGTATCATAACTTGGGTTTTGCACGAGCTCGTTGCCCATATGGATGTTGCCTATGCATCCCCCATAAGAGAAATCTCTATTTGGGAAATGCACGCCCACACCTATTTAGGATCCTTGCCCCTGTATATGCTAACCAGCATTATTGTCATCAATTGGGATCATTTTTTAAAATTAATTACCTTAGATCTCAATGGAGAAATGACATTTACATTACTTGAAAACCCATATGGCACATCTAGCTACCTACCTGCTTATTTAACATTTATGGCTATTGTATGTGTGTTTCCCTACATGGAAGAAAACCTTCGCTGTATTTATGCTTACTTTAAAGGAAGAAAAGCGTGAACGTATATATAAATAGTACTGGTCGCTACTTGCCAGGAAACCCAATCGATAATGACGAAATCGAAGCTGTACTGGGCTTAATAAATAACAAACCCAGCCGCTTAAAAAATAAAATTTTAAAGTCGAATGGTATAAAAACACGCCACTACGCCATAAACACAAAGCAGCAAACAGTTGAAAGCAACTGTGACCTAGCTAAGAAGGCAGCTATAAGCTGCATTGAAAACAGTTTTCTACCGCGCAGTAAAATCAAGCTGTTAAGTACTGCAACCAGTCAAGGTGATATGGTTTTACCTGGGTTTAGTAGCATGTTACAAGCCGAGCTTAATATTCCTGAAGTAGAAATAAACACCAGCCATGGTATTTGCTCAAGTAGTATGATGGCGCTCAAATACGCATTCGCTAATATCAAAGCAGAATTAAGCGATAACGCATTAGTGGTAGCAAGCGAGCTTGCCTCTCGACTATTCAAACACTCGCGCTATGAAGTAATTACAGATAATGCCGTAGATTTTAATGCCGAGTTTTTGCGCTGGATGCTCTCAGACGGGGCCGGCGCCCTACTGCTCGAAAATATCCCTAGACCTAACACCACAAGTTTAAAAATCGAATGGATAAAAAGCTTTTCTCACGCTGACGTATACGATACCTGCATGTCATTAGGCAAAAGTAAAAATGAGGATATAAAAACCTGGCAAGACTACCCAACCTACGCTGCAGCAGAAAAAGCTGGCGCATTATTGCTCAGGCAAGATGTTAGGCTATTAGATAATATCGTTACCGTTGGTGTTAATGGATTTTTAAAACTCATAAATGCAGGTGATGTCGACGTTGATAAAATCGATCATGTACTTTGCCATTTTTCATCACACTATTTCAAAGGCAAAATTTTTGAAATGCTAGAACAAGCTGGCACTTTTATTCCTGAAGAAAAATGGTACACAAATCTCTATGACAGAGGAAATACCGGCTGCGCTTCATTATTTATCATGCTGGATGAGTTTATAAAAACGCATACTTTAAACTCAGGCGACACGATTCTGTGTATGGTTCCTGAGTCAGGCCGATTTAACTGCGCATATATGCTGCTAACAATAGAGAAATAACATGGAACATTACATTCAAACTGAGCTTGGTAAGAAATGCCTACAACAGTTACTACAAGTATGGCTTGATTTTGATCGCAATCTGTCAAAAGTGCCAATAGTAAAACGATTAGAAACGGGTAAATTAAGCCAACAAGATTACCGTCATTTACTACTCAATATGCGTCAACAAGTGATTGAAGGTTCAAGGTGGATAAGCCGCAGCGCATCCAGTTTTGACCGTGATTACAGTGATGTTCGCTCTAGCGTTATCCATCATGCCCACGAAGAACACCGCGACTATTTGATGATCGAGAAAGACTACCTAGCAGCCGGTGGCAACCTTGATGATATACAAACAGCCGACAGAAATTTAGGCTCAGAGGCACTGCATGGTTACCTAATGTACAGCGCCAGTAAACCCAACCCTGTTGCGCTCATTGGTGCTATGTGGATCATTGAAGGGTTAGGAAACAAAATGTCACTCAAGTGGGCCAAGCTGATTAAAGAGCACTTACAACCCACAGCAAACATCACTCGTTTTTTAGAATATCATGGCAAAAATGATGTTGAGCACCTAAAAGAACTTTATCAACTCATTGATCGCGTCGCATCCTCAAACGAAAAAGTGGCCACCATAGTTAAAACAGCTAAGGTTGTAGGGCGTTTGTATTGCTTGCAACTAGAGGAGATTGATAATGAGCAATAACCAAAGCGCCTACCTAAGGGCACTAAAAAATGATGACTCTCTGCCTATTGAGCAACAAGCATTAACACTTTGGCACAAAGATTTAGAAAATCGCTTTCGCTGGACACTAAGGCCCATTTTGCAGTTTGTATTTGCTATTTTATTGCATCTGATTTGGTTTTTAAAAAGGCTGCCATTACCACAATTTAGTGCGCATACATTTTTACAAAAAACCATTTGCTGGTTTTGTAAGTACTTTGTTTCGCCAGAGGCGAATATGCTTATTCTTAGGCACTTTGCCACAGAATCAAATATTTTAAATTTCCTTTCAGAAAACACAGATCACAGTTATAGAGTGAATCTATACCCTAAAACAATAGACGACATGCTACACAATAGCTTTGTTGATCACGACCAAGAATTGTTTGAGTCCTTCGCACAACTCGGCAATGCTCAAACACACATTAATAAATCCAATCGATATAATTGGAAAAGTTGGCAACCAATTAATATGAAAGATTTTTTCATCGAAAAAAAAGCCACACAAGTCATTGATTTTGAAACCGCACATGCCTTATTTATGTGCTTGTTTTGCTTATTATTAAAACGTGATGAATATCGCGATGCCATTAATGGATTCAACCTAGATCACAGCATCGCAATTAGAATAGGAAAAATAATCAACGATAGCTCATTAACCGAGTACGCATATAATAAATACCCGCATTACCTCGTAGGCCCGTGGAATTTAGGGCAACGATTTTTAATGCACGGCTTTTTTACAGAACATATGTACGCCAAACTCGAAGCAATGAGAAAACAGCAAATCGCTTAATGTGTTGGAAATAAAGGCTAAGTTATAACTCTTACTGCCTTAATTAACTTACATACACTCATTACAACGCCGTGCAGTTGTAGAACAGGGGCTTTTATAGGTGGGCCACAGTGTCTGCATTGCTATTGCCATGGCCCTGTTATATGGGTGATTCTTTAGAACAACTTATATCTGGCGCTGTGTATGATTTAAGTTCAAGTTTTGACAGGTTTTAATATGTATATAATACCCGAGTTCACTTTTTTTATAATTTCACTCCCGGTCGTGATAGCATTCTTGGTTTCAACCCTGTGCTTCACTCGTATTTCAATGAAGCACATTGAGAAAAAAATGCGCGAGGAAGGAATACATGAGCCACTTTGGGATAAAGGTATAGGTATAAGGGTGACTATGTATGGAAAAGTTATTAGGCGACAAAAACCTGTAAAAGCTACTGTTGTTAATGATGAAGCAATTTTACGGCACGCCAGACCTATTGATTTAATTTTAGCTCGAGTAATGCATGTATCATTTTTAGGTTTGATGCTAATAATTGCCTATGGTTATTTTGCGTATGATTTAGGGGAAGGCGCTTACTAAACAAGGTTACTTTTAAATGTTTACTATACCTGAAAATATTTTCTGGATTTTAGCTGGACCATCATTTATTGCTTTTTTAATCTCAACTCTATGCTTCACTCGCATTTCGATGAAGCATATTGAGAAAAAAATGCGTGACGAAGGAATACACGAGCCTCTTTGGGATAAAGGAATAGGCATAAGAGTGACCATGTATGGCAAAGTAATTCGTCGTCAAAAGCCTGCCAAAGCAACCATCGTTAACGACGAAGCAATACTTCGCCACGCACGCCCTATTGACCTTGTACTCGCTCGAGTGATGCATTACTCCTTTACGATTACGATGATCTTAGCTGTATATGGTTACTTTGCTTATGACTTAGGGGAGCGAGCTTATTGATTATAGCAGCCCTTGCAACCTCGTTTTTGTCTCTTTTAAGTAATTAAGGTAAGGGTAAGCGTCATCGGCAACCGCTATTGCAGCCTCAATTTGGAATAATGCTTGGCGAGTATTACCTTGCATTTCATAGCCATATGACAAAGCTGACAGGGCATACGCTGATTTAGGGTAGTTTTTGATATTGTACTTAAACACCTCAATCGCCCGCTCAAATTGCTGGTTATCCGTTAAGCTGTAACCAAGTAACCTAACAGCACGGTCTGGTGGCGCTATTTGCTCACCCCATTGCTGAGATAAACCATGATAATAGGCATCAATCGATGAAACATCATCGCCCAGCGCACTCAAAGGCATATGTTTAGATAAAAATAAGCCATGGTACGCATTAAATGCCCCTGCAGCTGAGGTTAGGTTATGCGAAACGCCTGCAAAGGCGTCACTCTTAAAGCGCAGATTTTGCACCTTACTATTTTGCATCGTTTGCTGCATATCATCGTATCTTTCGCGCATAATGCCAGCTTCTTCGCCGATATTCATATATACATAGCTGTTGATACTGTTGGCTTTAGTGACAAAGGCTTTTAAGCTCTTAGCCGGGGCGCCATAGTTCCACCATACCGCAGGACTATAAGCAATATGTGCTTGAAATAGCTCGGGGTTAGCCTGCATTGCGTAAAGAGCAAATACACCAGCCGCGGAAGCTCCTGCGATAATTCTATAATCATGAGTGCGATACTGCTTATTAACCAAAGGCATCAGTTCTTGCTCTACGAAAGCTAAAAACTTTGCTGCACCACCGCCTTCACCAACAGGCCCTTGTGGTTCTTTGTTCACTGTGGGATAAAAGTCTCTAAGTCGATTAGTGCTTTCAATTGCAACTACAATCACCTCTGGCGCCTGATCATTTTGTTGTAAGCGCTCAAGCACAGCATTAATCAATGGCACATTGCCAGCCCCATCTAAACGATAGATAACAGGGTATTTCTTATTAGGATGGGCCTGATAGCTTTTTGGTAATTGCACAACGACAGTGCGTTGCTCACTAAGATTACTTGATTCGATAGTATGCGTATGTTGGCTGTAATTTGTAACCGCCTCACCTGCGGCTGGTTGAGCCATTACATAACTAGTACAGAGTAAAAAACCACTAATACAGAGTAACTTAAATAGTCGCACGACTTATCCTTAAGAGATGTTGGTAATTTTTTAAGCTAACAGAATTACAAGTACAAAAAAAGGCGCATATTGCGCCTTAATAAATATAAAACTCTAAACTTATTCAACCGTTACCGATTTTGCTAGGTTTCGAGGTTGATCTACGTCGGTGCCTTTAATAACCGCAACGTAGTATGAAAGTAGCTGCAATGGGATTGTATATACAACTGGGGCAATCACGTCATCCACATGGTTTACGTTAATTACACGCATTGTTTCATCAGATTCAAAGTGTGAGTCTTTATCTGCAAATACATAAATAATACCGCCGCGGGCACGTACTTCTTCTACGTTTGATTTAAGCTTTTCAAGTAGTTCATTGTTTGGCGCTACAACAATGATTGGCATGTCAGCATCAATCAACGCTAAAGGACCATGTTTAAGCTCACCCGCCGCGTATGCTTCAGCGTGAATGTATGAAATTTCTTTCAGCTTAAGTGCACCTTCCATCGCGATTGGGTATTGTGAGCCACGACCTAAGAATAGTGAGTGGTGTTTATCAGCAAACTCTTCAGCTAAATCTTCAATGCCTTCTGCAAGCAGTAATGCTTCTTCTAACTTGTTAGGCAGTGTTTTAATTGCATTGACAATCGCACTTTGATCTAAGCCTTTTTCTTGCGCAATAGATGCAGTTAGCATTAATAAACCAACAAGTTGTGTGGTGAAAGCTTTAGTAGATGCAACACCAATTTCAGCACCTGCTTTAGTCATAAAGGCTAAGTCAGATTCACGCACCAGTGATGAACCAGGTACGTTACAAATGGTCATTGACGCCATATAACCTTGCTGTTTTGCAAGACGCAGTGCAGCAAGTGTATCGGCTGTTTCACCAGACTGTGAAATGGTCACAAGTAAGCTGTTTTCATGTACAAATGATTCACGGTAACGAAACTCAGAGGCAATCTCTACGTTACAGCTCACGCCTGCAAACTGCTCAAGCCAGTAACGCGCAACCATACCCGAGTGATATGAAGTACCACAGGCAATAATTTGTACGTGCTTTACGTCTTTAAAGATTTGCTGAGCACTGTCACCAAAGGCATCAATTGCCACAGTATCATTGTGAAGGCGGCCATCAAGTGTGTTACGTACAGCAAGAGGCTGTTCGTAAATTTCTTTCAGCATGTAGTGACGATATTCGCCTTTACCTGATGCATCTTGCGTGATGTTTGATTCAATCACTTCGCGCTCGACTACCTCGCCGTTTGCATCAAATATTTCCACACTGTCACGGGTAATACGAGCAACATCACCTTCTTCAAGGTAAATAAAGCTACGAGTAACAGGTAATAGAGCAAGTTGGTCAGATGCAATAAAGTTTTCGCCAAGACCTAAACCAATAACCAATGGGCTACCTGAGCGCGCTACAATGATTTCGTTGTCGTTCGCTTTATCAAAAACAACGGTACCAAATGCGCCTTCAAACTGCTTAACAGCCGCTTGTACTGCTGCCAATAAAGAAGTGTGTTGCTGACGAAGTTGGTGGATAAGGTGCACCATTACTTCAGTATCAGTTTCTGATAAAAACTCATAACCATCACCTTTTAGCGCATCACGCAGGCTAGCATGGTTTTCAATAATACCATTATGAACGAGTGCAATTTCGCTATTCGAAATATGCGGATGTGCATTCGCTTCAGTTACACCGCCATGTGTTGCCCAGCGCGTATGTGCGATACCTGTCGTGCCTTTTACATTTGCAGCATTAAGGGCTGATTCTAAATTAGCAACTTTACCTACAGCTTTTACTGTATTTAATACATTGCCTTCAACGAGGGCTACACCTGCTGAGTCATAGCCACGGTATTCAAGACGCTTTAAGCCTTCTACAAGAATTTTATTTACTGGGCGTTCTGCAACAGCCCCTACGATTCCACACATAATCTCTCCTTTTGCACATGCCAAAGTGTTTAACTTTGGGCGGTATGTGTTGTCATAAATGATGCGTAATAAGGTGTTGTCGGTCTTATTACGGGTTATTCAATTTCTGCACAGATCAGCTGTACACCACACGCTGTTATCGCCTCGCGCTTATCTACGCTTAGGTGGTTGTCTGTTATAACAGTGGTAACACGCTGCCAAGGCAGTTCTAAATTCGGTATTTTTCGGCCAATTTTTTCTGATTCAACCAGCACTACCACTTCACGGGCAGCTTCAGCCATCACTTGGCTAAGCCCTACTAATTCATTGAAGGTTGTAGTACCTCTATCAATATCAATGCCATCGGCACCAATAAAGAGTTGGTCAAAGTCGTAAGAGCGTAGAACATTCTCTGCAACTTGGCCCTGAAACGATTCTGAATGCGGATCCCAAGTCCCACCGGTCATCAAAAGTGTTGGCTCATTTTCTAATGAAAGCAGTCGGTTAGCGACATTAATAGCATTGGTCATCACCACTAAACCACGCTTATTGGCAAGTTCAGGGATCATCGCTGCTGTAGTGCGGCCGCTATCAATAATGATGCGGTTATGGTCTTTAATAAGCTTTGCAGCCGCCTGTGCGATTGCCATTTTGCGAAGCGAGTCGCTTTTCTCGTTGCTATTTGCAACGATTTCTTGCGGCAATGCAATGGCACCACCGTAACGGCGCAGTAATAAGCCACTTTTCTCAAGTGCCGTGAGGTCTTTACGAATCGTTACTTCTGAAGTTTGAAACTGCTCAGCCAGCGCCTCTACAGCTACCTCACCGTACTCATTAACTTGACTTAAAATTGTATGGCGACGTTGTTGAGTGTTTCGTTTTGTCATTTATATGATCACATAAGTTTCGTTTCGAAAGTTTTGAAATTTTAAACGAAACAATATAAATGGCAAGTGAATGTTTTAAATTAAAGTGAGGGAGAAAACTTATCATTCTATTAAATTCACACTAGGTACAAATAAGCCACCATAAAAGGTGGCTCTTGCTGGTGTTAGGCAAGCAATTCTCCGTTTAAGATACACTTCACGATAGCTTGCTGTCGATTAGTACTACTCGTTTTTTTTATGCAGTTAGACAAATGAAAATCAACCGTTCTTTGACTGATATTAAGTATTTGACTAATTTCCCAGGATGTTTTGCCTATTGATGCCCATTTAATACACTCTTTTTCTCGCCGTGTAATTTTTACTGCTTCTGTACGCGTTGAACGTCGGTAGGCTTCAAACATTTCGATTAAAAAGATTCGCCAATAGTCTCCTAGCATTTTTGCTTTGTGCGGTTCAGTACTTAAATTAGGCAACTCAAGTACCAAACAAGCAAATTTATTCTTATGTAAACCTGTAGGAACAATTAATACTGAATCATAATTGCCATTTATTTCACTAAGCATCAGCGCTTTTGTTTCATTAAGACAATAATGAATTAATTTTTTACAGGAGTGAACCTCATCTAAAAAAGAGTGCTCAAATTCTCCAAAGTAATTAGTATCAAATCTAAATAAGTCAGAGAAATCAAAAGTAATAAATCCTACCTGCGTATAACTATAAGTATTTTTTATATCTGTAAAAAATTTATTAAAGCTATCTATTGAATTTATACA
This sequence comes from Pseudoalteromonas sp. 68 DY56-GL68, assembly GCF_041414825.1. NCBI lineage: Bacteria > Pseudomonadati > Pseudomonadota > Gammaproteobacteria > Alteromonadales > Pseudoalteromonadaceae > Pseudoalteromonas > Pseudoalteromonas sp. 68 DY56-GL68. The sequence goes on along the minus strand of NZ_JAOCZL010000025.1, from coordinate 26,889 downwards.
CTCAATTCTAGAATGAAGTTCATTTATATTTACCATAAAAAACGCTCTCTTATAAGATTATTCTTTACATAGATCTGGAGCGAGAATACAAATGCTTTTCACTGATGACTCGTCAGTATTAATTTTAATAGTATCATTTATATACAGTTCACCGGTATTAGCTACTGTTAATAATATAAAGGTAGTCACATAGATGAATGTTTTTTTAAAAGTGTTTTTCATAGTGGTATAGCCCCTAACTTATGTTGTAGTTATTTTGTTCACATTAAATTTGGGCTAAGAGGGCTATTTTATCAATAATTATGTGGTGACTTTTTTATAACTTTAAAGAAAAACATTTAACTCATTGAATTTCAAATAAAATTATATCGCTATATTTATTACCTAAGCTTTCAACTACAATCAAGTTATTCATTTTATCTACATAAAAACTAGGCCTAATCACGTTAAAGTCAAACGTTTTTGACTTTAAGCTAGAGGCATCAACATCGTATAAGTCCATTTCATAGAAGGTGGTGTTTATCAAGTTATGATCACTCCATAGTAATGTGCTCTCTATAATCGTCCAGTTTGTATTATGCTCAGTAGACACACTTATGGGCATTGGGATCATCGATTCTTTTAACGTTTCAAAGCGTGATAACCTTCCGTTGTCATCACCTAAAACATACCCTTCATTGAATGGACGAATAAAGCGGTAACCTTTAAAGATTTTTTCCTTTGTTTTCTCTTTAATCATATGCTTAAAAGCTTGCCATTCACCATTGCTCTTACGCGTATATAGAATAGACTTTTCGTCTAGTGAAAAAGTAATATCGCCAATCAACTCATCAGCTTTAGAGAGGTAGGTAAGGCTATTATCAAGTGTATTAAGAATCGTTATGCGCTCTTGAAGCTTCAGTAATACATATTGCCCAGATGTTGAGGTACTGATTAACTTAAGTGGCTTTTCAGTACTCATTAAAGTCACTTTTTTATCAGCCTTTGTTTTTTCATAAAAAGTCAAAGAGTTTACTCCGTTCTCTTTTATAACCATCCAGATTTTATTATCAACGGGCTGGTAAGCTTTAATGTAACCTTGCTTTGCTTGTTTCTCTTGGATTAACTCAACATTTTTAAAATCACTTAATGGTAGTTTCTTCTCTATCAGCGTATTGGTTAACACATTATCTCTAATCGCCAATAGAGAACTAGAACTTAAAACTTTGGCAGCAATCAAGCCTGTTTCTGAATTAGTTATGATCTCTAAATCACCTGTTTTAATGTTCAATTTAGTTAATTTTTTATCATCGACTAAAATGATGTGCTCATTATCTAGCCATTGAACATCATAGATGACAACATTTTGGTCATGCTGGAAAAGTGTGTTACCAATTTTTAAATCGAGTACCCGAATAGAGTTACGTTTACTATCTAAAAAAACTCGAAGTACGACAACTTTGCTAGAATCTGGAGAAATATCGGCTTGGCTGTCATGTGCACCTTTTTGAGCAACGGATGTAACTTCCTCTAGCAAATTATTTTTAGAGTTATACTTATAGATAAGCATTGCACTTTGCTGGCTTTTTTGCCCAGAAAAGTAAATTAGGCCATCTTCATTTTTATCCGCAAAAACATCGGCGATAAAGTAAAAGTCGGATACTAATATCTCTGGTTTATGTGCTTCACTTTCTAACGCAACCTGTTTTAATAAAGCAATACCATCTAAATTATCAGAATAATACAAGTGTTTTGCATCATTGGAAAAAGTTAAACCCCTGGGTAGGGTCGTATCATCAATTAGCATTTTTACAGTTTGGCTTTCTCTATCTTTTAAATAGATGTGGTCATTTTCCTCATGACTTACTTTACTTGTAAATGCTATATATTTGCCATCATTTGAAACAGCTAACGCCCTTTTGTCCGAAATAACAGAATCAATCACTTTTGTAACGACATGTACTTCTTTATCAGTATTTTTATAGATGAAGTAGGTCAATGAAAACAAAAAGAGGGTGGCAATTACAATGAATAAAAAACGCCTATTTTTTTTTGCGTCATTATTCTTTACATCTATTGGCTTTTCAGTTTCCTCAGGTGTAGATGTTTCTGCAATTTGAGATACTGGACAAATTAATTTATAGCCGCGCTTTGGAAGAGATTGAAGGTAAGTAGGTTCTTTGTGGTCATCGTTCAAAACAATACGTATTTTACTTATAATTCGCCTAACAGCAGCATCTGAGACACATCGACCTTGCCATAGGTTTTCATGGAGCTCTTCCATCGAAATATAACGATCATTATGCTCAATAAAATACACTAAGACGGCAAAGACTTTTGGTTCTAATAAAATTGATTGCTCATTTATGCGAAGAGACATCTCTTGCGTATCTAAATAATACTCACCAATCTTAAAAAACATACTGTTTAGTCACTCACAAACTTAACACTTCCTTAACAACAACTATAGTACCGCACTGTAATTAGAATTACCACACAATCATAACCCATTGATTTATAAGAAAGTCACAACTTGGTTACAGATATATCAGCGTTAAATCATTGCAAATCAGCTGGCTTATTTTAGGTTTATCTTCAAGTCCGAAAAACTAATAAGGCAAGTTAAATGAGAAACAATATGAAATCAGAAAAACACTCGGTAGCAGCTCGAAGAACAAATGATGGTTTTATTGAAATTACCAACCTCGAATTACTTGATGCACTCGTCGGTGGTTATATCGATCCTGAAGAGGTCTATTGTCATGTAAGTGATAATCAGGAACAACGCACCTCCTTCTCAGATTCCGAGGGCATTAGCTAATGCCAGAAAATTTTTCGACAAGCTACAAACCTCACTTAAAACGTTTAACCGAAAAACGGGATTTAGCAGCTTTATATAATATTGAGCAATGGTGTGAAAACATGTGCATTGCTTTTGATAGGGATGTAGCAGGTCAAGAGATAAAGTTTAATGGAACACTGCGAAGGCTAATCAATGCATACCCATTAGTGCTAGCTTACCAAGGAAAAACTAATGAAAGTGAGCTGTTTTTAAAGAAAGCGATCGACCTGTGGAGTGAATTATATAGAAATGACAGAGATAACCAAAATCTCATAAACCTTATAGATCCTACAATCAACTTGCTCAGGCTCTATAAATTGACGAAAAGAAAATCAGAGTTCGATTCCCTGTTAAACAACATATCTCCAATTTATAACAGTGACAAAGTTCATTTAGGTGGAATAAAAGTTTCAAAGTCGGATATTGGCGAGCGCTGGGAGGCACTCTACCTTGCTACGTTAGATGAATGCTTAAAAAGCTATACTGCAGATTCTAATTTCAATGCGGTGTTCTCACTCCAAGACTTAATACCTGAAAAATATAGTAATAATGACATATATATTGAATCAAAAATAATATCACTAATTTACTTAAATGAATTTGATGAAGCTTTGGATATTTGCTTTAAGCAAATAAGAAAATACAAGTGTATAAAAAATGGGATATACAGCTACCGGCTTTACGAGTTATTTAAAAAATCAGGAAATGAAAGCAAATCTAAAACTGTGTTAAATCACCTGATAGCTTGCTTAAAGAAAACAAAGCTAGATTCACTATCAGACCTGAACTTTTCCTCATATGTTATCGCAGAAAGTAAAGAGTCACATAGTTCATCACTCGTAAAAAACACTTTGAAAAGTTATAAAAAAATAAATGATGAATTCAATTATGGCATGACAGTTCTAGACATATATAAAAACCATCCATCCAAAGATATAAAGACAGAAATTTTAGAAATAAATGAAAAAACAGAATATTTCATACTGAAAAAACACATTTCACATGAATTAAACCTCCCCTTCACTGAGGAAGGAGGAAACAAAGAAAACTTAAAAGAAATAACAAAAAGAATGAATAAAATAATTAACCCTAGTAGATTTAACAGTTAAAAAAATAAAAATAGCATCCATAATTATAAAACCCATTAAGGGCTAATAAAATAAATTTAAGGAAATAAAATGAGCAAGAAATTTGAAAATATCAAAAACGAAGAAATCAAACTTAATGAGTTAGGTGAAGTTGAGCTAAGTGAAGAGTTAGCTGGCGTTGTAGCTGGTGGTTTCTCTCCAGAAGAAGAGGATGAAGAGACTAATGTAGGTTGTGCAAACATTAGCTGTGGCTCTGAATTTAAAGAACTATAACTAACACACTAACCCAGATCACCCTCTTTAAAGTGATCTGGGTTAATTTACAACTAAAGGAGAAAAAATGATCTCTTCAACAGGAAAAATTAAAGGCTTTTCTAAACAACAATTAGTAAATAGCCTCAGCAATGAAAAATTCCAGCTAATAATCTTTCCAACAGAGCAGTGCAATTTTCGATGCGTGTATTGCTATGAAGATTTTGAAATTGGAAAAATGCCTCGTTGGTTAGTCGATGCTACTAAAATTCTTATCAAAAATAAAATACCTAAGTTGAAGAGCCTATCATTTAGTTGGTTTGGTGGGGAGCCTTTATTAGCAAAAGATATTCTATTTGAAATTGCTGAATACGCACAATCATTAGCAAAAGAAAATGGCTGTAAAGTGTCGGGAAATCTGACTACAAATGGTTCTCTTCTCGATATAAAAACACTCACAAAACTTGTGGAGCTAAAACAAAATAGCTTTCAAATCTCTATTGACGGTGACAAAGAGTCACACGACACAACTCGATTAACACGTAACGGAAGAGGCAGTTTTGATAAAATATGGGGTCGCTTATTAGCAGCATCTGCAACAGATCTTGATTTTCATATAACTCTCAGAATACATGTTACAGACTTAAACCATGAAAGTGTTTTAGCCTTTTGTGAACGCTATGATGAAGAGCTAAAAGAAGACAGTAGGTTTCAGTTGCTTTTTAAAGAAATATCTAACTTAGGGGGTGATAATCAAGAAAAAATAAACCGCCTAATATCAAAAAAATCAGCCAAACAGTTAGCTCGAGAACTAACAGAACGTTATTTAGATAATAGTAAGGAAACTAATGATCGGGGCCATTACATCTGTTATGCCGGAAAGCCAAATTCTTTAGGAATTAGAGCAAATGGTAATATCAATAAGTGTACCGTAGCTTTAGATGATGACAGAAACAATATTGGCAAGATTAACCCTGACGGCACTCTCACTTTAAATAATGAAAAATTTAGCACCTGGATAAAAGGCTTTACGACTCTTGATAGCTGGCAAATGGGATGCCCGCTTAGTTATATGAACAGCAACACTGTTGTTGGTGACATTCCAATAAAGAAAGTTAGCTAAATCATGTCTATTGTTAATATGTTTAGAAAGGAAGCTCTTAGGAACCAATATAAATCAAGTGATATTGGCAAGTCGCTTATAAAGCAACCTAAAGTGATAAATAACTCTATATTATTTCTTATCTTCATATTTATCGCTTTCTTTCTTTTAATAAAAATAATCTCGATCCCATCAAGTAAGAGTCTTGCGATTAAGATATCTGCTGAAAATTATACACCACTAATTTATAGTGAAGTTGCCATTATAAAAAGTTACTTATCTAAAAATGGTGGGCATGTAAGAAAAGACCAGGCTTTGATCTCTATCTCTAAACTAAATAATAAAAGCAATTTAGAAAGTGATGTTATCCGCTCTCCCAGTGACGGTTTTTTCTTTCACTCTAAAATTGATAAAAATATAACTCAGCCATACAAGCCTCTTGGTTATCTTTTGACACCACCAGCCGATGGTGAATTATCTTTTTGGGTATCAAACACCAAGAAAATTAATTTAAATGTAAATGATAAAGCAACTCTACATATTAACGATGAAAAAATAACAGCGACAGTCACTATGGTTATTAATGGAATATCAAGTGAAAAAGAACAAAAAGTTCATTTGAAAATTAAAGAAAATGATATACAAAAATTATCACCTAACGCTGAAATAAAAATAGTACTTAACAAGCAAGATGAAAAGATTATAAATTTAATTAAATAGTGAAAACTAAATGCGACTCACCGATTATATAGACTTCAAATCATCTAAATTGCCTACTTTTTTACAAAGTGAAGTAGCTGAATGTGGGATTACTTGCCTTGCAATGATCGCATTTTATCATGGCTACAAAGTTAATATGCTTGCCATGCGACAGCGCTATCCGGTAGGAACACAAGGCATTACCGTTAAACATATTTTAAAAATAGCTGATGATATTGGCTTGTCTGGGCGTGTACTAAAACTAGAGCTTGGACAGCTATCAAAACTAAAAGGGCCAGCAATCCTTCATTGGAACTTTAATCATTTTGTAACCTTAGCGTCGGTCAGTAGAACGGGGATCGTTATTCATGATCCTGCCAAAGGGAAAGTTAAACTTGATTGGAAACAAGTTTCTGAAGCTTTCACTGGTATTGCAATAGAGTTAACTCCTTCATCGACATTTACGGTTGCAGATGAAAGAGTAAAAATGCCACTTAGAACGTTTATAGGTAATATTGATGGGTTAGGCTCATCGCTGTTTAAAATTTTCGTTATTGCATTGATATTGCAATGCTTTTTACTCATATCCCCATACTATATAAGAATCGTCATTGACCATGGTATTCCACTTTCAGATAGCGGTGTGTTGGTCTGGCTACTGGCTGCATTTTTAGCAATCACACTATTAACTACGTTTAGTAATATTATTCGCTCAGCGGCAATATTATACCTAGATAAGAACTTAGGTTTTCAGGTAAAGGCTAATATACAACGCCACTTACTACATTTACCTCTATCATTCTTTGAGTCTCGCCATGTTGGAGATATCAAATCAAGATTCGAGGCCTTTAATGAAGTTCAGCGTATGATTAGCCGAGGCTTTATTGCCGCGATTGTCGAAGGCCTTCTTGGTATTACGACTTTAATCATAATGTATACCTATTCACCTACCCTTGCCTTGATATCACTTATATTTTTATCTATCACGTTAATGGTAAGGCTTTACTTAACAAAAAAAGAAAATAAACACTTAGAACAAGTTTTAGCGAAACAAGCAAAAGAAAATAGCCACTTTCTCGAAACAATTCGAGCGATAATGCCCATAAAGTGCTACGTCAAAGAAAGTACACGATTATCATCGTGGCTTAACTTATTTGCCGATACAACCAATGAAAATATTAAGCGAGAGAAAATATCTATTTCGGCTGAAATAAGCCAAGAATTAATAAGTAAAGTAGAGTATTTAACCGTTATATTTTTTGGTGCGACATTAATCATAAACAATGCATTTACGATTGGTATGTTCATTGCCTTTTTAGCCTATCGTCAACAATTTTCAAGCAGCACTCAAACCTTAGTTGACCATATATTTCGATTTAAGTTGGCATCCACTTACCTTCGAAGAATGTCAGATATCGTCATGCAAAGCCAAGAACAAGAGAGTAATTCATTGGTCGTTGCAAAAGAGCAAACTAAGGGACATATCGAAGTACGTGATTTACATTTTAGATATTCTCCTTCATCTCCTTGGTTATTTAGAGGTATCAACTTTGAAATAAATGCTGGAGAGTCTGTCGCTATTATTGGCCGCTCAGGATTAGGCAAATCAACCTTACTTAAGCTAATGACTGGCCTAATTAAAGCCGAGCAAGGTGATTATCTATTAGATGGCCACTCAATCAATATGCTAGGGATGCGAAACTTTCGATCTATGTGCGCCACGGTTATGCAAAATGATCAATTACTGAATGGCTCTTTAATTGAAAATATCTCCTTTTTTGAACCCAAGCCAGATATCAATCAAGTGATTGAAGCTGCAAAAGGCGCAGCAATTTGGCAAGAGATTCAAGCCATGCCAATGGGGCTGCATACACAGGTGGGCGACTTAGGCAGTTCATTGTCTGGCGGTCAAAAGCAACGCTTACTTTTAGCTAGGGCCCTTTACAGCCAACCTATTGTTTTATTTTTAGATGAAGCAACGAGTCACTTAGATGCTGCTACAGAATTACAAGTGAATCAGCATTTAAAATCAAAAAGAATAACCAGAATTAGTGTCGCCCACAGGCAAGAAACGATAAAAGCAGCAGACAGAGTAATAGACTTAGAAAAGTTAATTAATGGTCAAGCCCTGTCAGAGGTGATCTAACTAAAGATTGCTCATAAAGCAAAGGAAAAAATAATGAAACTCACATCTAAACTTGTTTATCAGGGGTTAATTGGTTTGTCAGCCATTATGCTTTTATCTGGTTGGCGGTTAGGGTTTGCAGATAATGCAGAAGTAATCTCGCTTGAGTCTGTAACGATGGCAAAAGTAGAACGAGGTGACTTTTCTATTAAGGTTGAAGGTTATGGCTCACTACAATCAATTAATAAAAGACTACTCACAGCCACTAGCAATGCGGTTGTCGACGAAATAAAGCTAAAAGCAGGGGCTGTTGTAGAGCCTGATACAGTGATTCTGACATTAAACAACCCTGAGCTTGAGAGTAAGCTGCGCTTAGCTTTAGCGAAGCTCAAAAATGCAAAGACACAGAAACGTCAAACTTTGTTAGTGCAACAACGAGAGCTGTTAAACAATGAATCAAGTATCTCTGAGTTAAAAGCACAAGCAGAAATTGCCATGCTCCAAGTAGAAGCCGAACGCTCTTTAGCTAAATCAGGAATTGTCTCTGGGATTAGTGCTAAAAAAAATGAATTGGAAGCGAAGCAGTTACTCAAACGCATCAGCCTCGAAGAATCAAAATTAGACAAACTCACTGAAATGCAAAAAGAAGCACTTTCGATTCAAGATGATCTTATTTCTCAAGCAGAAGATGAGTTCAACGTCGCAAAACTTATGGTAGAGCAATTATCTGTAAAAGCAGGAATGAAAGGGGTCATCCAGCGTCTTCCTCTCAGTTTAGGGCAAAGTGTAACAGCAGGCTCTGAGCTTGCGCTCATTGGCAGCCTCTCGCCATTAGTTGGGGAAATAAAAGTTCCGCAAATTCAAGCGCACTTAATTCAAATGGGCATGAAAGCCGACATTACAACACTCAATGAGCAAGTGCATGGACGAGTCGTTCGTGTTGACCCTGTTATCAATGATGGTGCTGTACAGATTGATATTGAACTTGAAGCAATTGAGCACGGCAGCATGAAACCGATGCAACAGGTTGATGCAACCATCTACGCCGACGTGCAAAAAGATATGAATTACATAAAGCAACCCAGTGATGCTAAAGAAGGTGGTTATGGTTCACTATTCAAGCTAACGAGTGATAACAAGGCTGTTAGAGTTGATGTGCAATATGGCAAAACATCAGGACAGTTAATTCAGGTGTTATCAGGCTTAGAGCCTGGTGAGCAAGTTATTATTTCCACCTTAGATATTCCTGCTGAAACAAAAGTTATAAAAATAGAGAGCTAGAAGTATGAACACTGAAATTTTAAGGGTTAATAACTTAACTAAATCCTTTACCAATGGCGATCAAGTTAGTCAAATTTTAAAAGGAATTAGCTTCACTGTTTATGATGGCGAATTTATTTCTATTTCAGGCCCATCAGGGTGCGGAAAATCAACACTGCTGAATATTATGGGATTACTCGACACCCCACAAAGTGGTGAATATTACATCGACGGCTTACTGGTTTCTGATATGGACTCAACGCAACGCTCTAAAGTTCGTGGAAATAGAATCGGCTTTGTATTTCAATCTTTTAATCTGATAGATGAAATGACCGTCTTAGAAAATGTAGCACTGCCTTTAAAATACAGAGGGGATTCGCTTTCAACGCGCCATGCACGTGCTTTAGATTGCTTAGAAAAAGTAGGCCTTGCAGATAAAGCTGATTTATACCCTAACCAAATATCAGGGGGTCAACAGCAACGCGTTTCCATTGCTCGCGCTTTAGCTGGTGATTCAGGAATTATGCTTGTCGATGAGCCAACAGGTAACTTAGATTCTAAAAGCGGTGATGCCATCATGGCATTGATCAAAGACCTTAATCAGCAAGGCACAACAATCGTTTTAGTCACCCATGACCCGCGTTATGCCAACATGGCATCTCGTAATATTCAATTAAAAGATGGCTCTGTAATAGCTGAAAATGATGATATCAATACGCCAATAGAGGCAAATCGAGTTGCTCAGCCATGTTAAAAGTAGCCTACAATACCTTCAAACGTGCTAAACAGTACTATTTAACAACCGTATTTACATTAGCGCTTACTCTTTGCATGGTACTAAGTGCATTTAGCTTAGTGGATTTAGTCTTTTTCTCCCCCTTGCCTTATCAACAAAGTGATAATTTATATTTACTGGAAGGCACCGTAAACTCAAAAAGCTACTCAGGCCCTGCTAGTAATTCAAAAGTAATAAGTTATATAGAGAGTGAAAATACGCTCTTTACTGACATGGCTACCTACCATAAGTGGACCAGTTATAAATTATTAGACAGGCCAACTAGACCCGCTGTAGACGTTATTCTTGCATCTAATAACTTGTTTGACCTGCTTGGTGTAAAACCTGAACTTGGCAGATTATTTAATAAGACCGAGGCGCTTGGCAGTAAGCACATGTCTGTCGTTTTAGGCTATAGGGCATGGCAAAAACTTTTCCAAGGTCAAGATGATATCATTGGTCAAAAAATACAGTTAAATCAACGTCGATTCACTATTGTTGGTGTAGCTCCAGATGATCTTGTTCTGCCCCACTACAAAAATATAAACGATGCGATATGGTTACCTATTGATGTCGATGAGGTATTTGATCCCAAAACAGCAAATGGGTTTATGGGTGCATACAAAAGTGTTGTTAGATTAAAAGATACAGCATCAGAATCTGCAATCACACAACAGTTATCAGACCTATCATTGAAAGGCGCTCAGCTCCATGCTCCTAATATTCTGAAAGATTTTACTGTTAACGCACGTATCACGACATTTAGTGACGCACTAAAAGGTGATAGCGGAAAAATAGTACTCATGCTTCTTTTAGGTGTTTGTTTGTTATTGATCATTGCACTTATCAACCTCTCTAGTATGCAACTTGCAAAAGCAATTACTCGTATAAAACCGATTGCTATAAGCTTTGCATTTGGAGCAAGTACAAAACAGCTCATTGTTGAAACACTAAAGCACAACTTACTACTGATTAGCATTGCAGTCATACTGGCATTAACACTTACCCAAATAGGGTTTATCGTTATTCAAAACTTAGCCGAAAATTCTATACAACGACTAGATACTCTTTCGTTAAGTATAAATACACTCCTCTTTTCAGTATTTTTGATTGTTACTATTGCTGCACTCTATTCATTTATAGAATTAAGTGTCGTAAAAGAGAAAAACTTAATGAGTAGCTTACAAAGTAGCGGTAAAGGTACTGGAAAACAAATGAGCGCAGCGACCAGCCACTTGTTAGTTGGCTTACAGATTTTGTTCTCATTTTTAGTATTAACCGCAGCAAGTCACGTCGTGTTAGTAACACTCTCTGAAGCACTCAGAGATAATGGCATAAACACTCAAGGTAAATACTCACTTACAATAAATTACAGTAATATCGATAAGCCGAGTGAACGAATTAACCTTCATAAAGCCATCACCCAACAGCTATTAAACCTCGATAATGTGAGCAGTTTAGCACTATCATCAGAACAGCGCTTACCCGATACGGTTAACGTTAACCAAATATATGATGAAGCTGACCAGTATATTGCCCAAGCGCGTAATAGCTTAGTTTCCAACAATTATTTTGCAGAATTAGATCTTAAAGTAACTGGCAAGGGCTTTAGCAAAGGTGATGAAAAACTTAAAAACCCGTCCATTATTGTTAACCAACGCCTTGCGGATATGTTGGATAAAAACACACAGAACGTACTAAATAGTAAAGTCAGCTTTGACAGCAAAACGTTTTATTCTATCGTAGGTGTAGTCAGTAATACCTACGTACCAGGAAGGCCTGAAAGTGAAAACTTTGAAGTGTTCACACCCAAAGATTACCCCGGCTGGAGTCAATATACCTACCTTCTAACAATGAAAGATTCCGCATCAATATCGCAAATTCAGCAACTGATCTACGGGATTGATAAACGCTTAGATATACATTCATTAGCGTCATTAACAACTCAATTTGATGACCAACGACAGCGTCATTTAAACGCAGCTTGGCTCGCTATTGTACTTGCATCAACATCATTACTCATGGTCTGTATAGGCATCAATGGCATTGTTAACTACTTAATTAAAGTACGCAGATATAGCTTGGGCGTTAAGCTCTCAATGGGCGCAGATAACCTAAGATTATTAAAAGAAAGTTTACTTGAGCTTATGCAACCCATAACGATGAGCTTGGTGCTCGCTTTTTCATTAGCATTTTTAATTATTGGTTATTGCTTTTCACTACCCAACGTCACCTTAACTATAAACTGGTGGTTAACATTATCTATCTGGCTTGGGCTGTTAGTTATGGCGCTTATCACGAGCTTTTTTCCGATCAATAAAACACTAAGACAAGATCCAATAAAGGCATTACGCAATGAATAGATTTCTTATATTTATAGTATTGCTCTTATCTTTCGCGATACACGCAAACACAGATGAGAATAAACCCCAATGGGAAAGTTATATAGATTCCACAACACAAGAGAATGTATCACTATCACCTAATGGGAAACAGGCTCTATTTTTACATCAGATACGCTATCCATCGATTCACTATGTATCACAAGCACGCGTGCAATTAGCGGGCTTGGATTTTTATAGCAATCTATATAGCCGATTTGACACACCTTTATATAGCCATACAACACTTTTTGATATCAGCAATAGAACAAGCATAGACCTAACCCCTGATAACGGCGTCATTATCGACTATAACTGGTCTCCTGACGTTAAAAAAATTGCTTATTTAATTCAAAATGACAACACAATTAATTTATGGGTGTATGACGTTGAAGCTCAGGTTTTCAAACGCCTTTCTCAGGCCAATTTGTCAGCGACATTAGGTGGCAGACACCTCAGATGGCTACCTGATAGCACAGCACTAATCGTTAAAAAAAGAAATACTAAAGTACACTCACCCATTAACGAATTAAAACAGCCAAACTCTCTCTCATCTGAGCGACAAGTAGAGCAAGGGCGAACATATCAAAGCCTTCTAAAAAATAACAAACTTAAAGAGCAATTTAAAACTCTAGCACTTTCAAGCTTAGTTAAAATCGATTTAAAAGGTAATGTGACCTCTCTAACTGATAACATGCTATTTGATGATTTCTCTTTGTCTCCTGACGGAGAGTATGTGTTGTCGTCAACTCTACCCAAAGAGCTCTCCTCCTTTTTACCATACAAAAAGTGGGGCAGAGACTATCAAATTACTAACTTAAAAACCCACCACCAGCTAAATGTCTTACCCTCTTTAAATAACAAGGTTAACTTAAAGAAAGCCAAAGATAGCGTCCCTAATGGTGCAAGATTAGTAAAATGGCTTCCCTCTGAAGGCTCAACTCTCACTTGGACCGAAGCAATTGATAATGGTGATATGTCAGTAGATAAAAAATATCATGACAATACATATAAACTTGCCAGCCCGTTCAATCAAAACAAACAACTCATCCATCAGGCTAAGTGGAGAGTACATAATATTATATGGGGGAAATCAGGTGCCGGAGTCGCTCAAGAGTGGCTTTATGCTAGCAAACAAGCAAAAGCTTCTTTAATTAGTGCAAGTACCTCAGCAAGTGTCTTAATTGAACAACGAGACTATAGAGATAAATTTAATGACTTTGGCGATCCGCAAACCCTGAGACTACCTGAGGGGTATGAAGTGCTTGTAGAAGATGATTCAAATCTTTTCTTTTTATCTAATGGCCTTAGCGAAGAGGGCATCAGGCCCACTATAAATACACTAAACAAAACCAATAACACACGAAAAGAGTACTTTATTAGCAGTAAAGAAAGCATTGAACTCCCTTTAAGAGTGGCAAATAATACGCTTATTATACAAACACAAAATGTACAAACAGCTCCTCAATATTTTGCAATTTCAAGCACTGATATGAATGAGCGAATCCCCTTATTAACGAACAAAAATAAGCAATATTTTGACAAGCCTCCTACATTTATAAATTATAAAAGAAGTGATGGGTTAAATTTAAGTGGTACGCTACATTTACCGAGTAACTACGATAAAGCACAAGGCAAAATACCTGCAGTCCTATGGATCTACCCGGATGAATTTAATAATAAAAAACTAAGCCAACAAAATACTGTAAAAACAAATATATTTAGGCAATTTGATCCATTAAGCCCTTTGGTTTTTCTTCATGACGGCATCGCAGTTTTTGAGTCACCATCCATGCCAATCACTGCATTTGACGGTCAAGAACCCAATGATGACTTTATCAATCAAATAAATCTTAATGCACAAGCAGCTATCAATGCACTCAAAGGTACAGGGTTAATTGATATAGACTCTTTAGCTGTCATGGGTCATTCATATGGCGCATTTACCGTAGCAAACTTGCTCGCACATACTGACTTTTTTAAAGCTGGTATTGCTCGAAGCGGTGCTTATAACAGAACATTAACGCCTTTTGGTTTTCAAGGTGAAAAGCGTACTCTATGGCAAGCAAAAGAGACCTATATTGACTTATCACCAATCATGTTCGCAGATAAAATTGATGCGCCATTGCTACTTATTCACGGTGAAAATGATCAAAATTCAGGGACTTACCCCCTACAATCAACAAGAATGTATCAAGCGCTAATTGCGAATAAAAAAACAACCCAGCTCATTATGCTCCCCTATGAAGGCCACTCTTATAGAGCGAAAGAAAACTTAACATATTTACTTAAAGAGCAATCAGCTTGGCTTAATAAGTGGTTAAAATCATCCCGAGCACAATTATGACGTAATACCATATGCTCTTTAGTAACCACTATAGAGCATAAAATGCATTATTCTTATATTATTTACACTCAAAGTCCCTATACCATTTCACTTGTCATCATTGCTACACAAGGCTAGCCGTAACTGAGCCAACTTTGGGCTTGCATGGGTATCTGAATTACTTCACTATAAATAGCTTAAGTTATAAAAAACAATAAATTAAAGGATTAATAATGAAGTTACTTATTACACTGTGCTTAACTGTTTTAAGTTTTTTTAACCACGCAGCGGTCACGCCTTGGCTCGATTTTCACTTAGAAAATGGTCACATCAAAGTGCCTGCAACGGTATCTGGTATACCGAGTAAAATTTTATTGGATACGGGCGCACAAGTGAATGGCATTAATCCTCACTTTATTAACAAAAATAAGCTTGATCTCGATAAGGGAGGCAAAACGCGAATTAAAGGCGTATATGGCACTGAAAATAAAACAACTTACCACAATGTGCCTATTAATTTTTTTGGTATGGACACTGAAGTTGATGATGCGGTAGAAATCAACCTTGGCTTTCATGATAATGCACTCCTATTTGGTGCCGGCTTCTTTCGCCAATTTGTTATACAACTGGATTACCCAAATCAAAAAATGCGTCTTATTACCCATGACTCAGTCAATTTAAATGACACCGAAAACATTAAAATGCTAAAACAAAGAGGCTCAGGTATGCCTATTGTAGAAGTGATGTTAAGTAATGAAAAATCAATATGGTTGGTGCTCGACACGGGTAACAATGGTGGTATGGTTGTTAAACGAAGTGTCGCTCAAAGCATGGGGTGGCTTGATGAGATAGAGCGCGAATCGGGAATAAGCACAGGCGTGAATACAAGTGGTATGACTGAAAGCTTTCGTATCCCTTGGCTAAAATTTGGTCCTTTTGAAATGGAAAATGTACTGGTGAGTATCCCCGCTAAAGGAGAATCTGCGAATCTTGAATCTCAATATAAAACAACGGGTACACATATAAGAGGAAAAAAAGTACAGGGCTTGATAGGCTACGATGTTCTCAAACATTTTTTAATCACTATTGACTATAAAAGTGGTCATGCACATATTGGGTTACCTGAATAAACGATGAGCATTTCATTTAACAGCCTAGAAAAGTCACTTATAGAACAACGAAAAAACACCCATGAAATTTGTCGTTTATTTGCCAAAAGCCCAAGTAAAGGCAATTTAAAACGATTAAAAGATACGTTTGCTCAGTGTGGTGAACAGGTTGTTATTGAAGCGGGTTTTCATTGTGATTATGGCAGTGGTATTAAAATAGGTGATCGCACCTTCATAAACATTAACTGTACCATGCTCGATGCGCCGTTATCTGATGCACAAATTACGATAGGCGATGACTGCTTATTAGGCCCAAATGTGCAAATACTCGCGGTATCGCATGCAGTAAACCCAACCGAGCGTTTAGCAAAAGCTAATTTTGCAGCGCCGATTAACATTGGTAACAATGTATGGATTGGTGCAGGTGCTATTATACTTGCAGGTATTAAAGTTGCTGATAATGCCGTGATTGGCGCAGGGGCAATAGTTACCAAAGATGTCGCAGCAAATACCTTAGTAGCAGGTAACCCTGCGGTGAAGATAAAAGATCTTTAAGCCTATATTAACGCGCTAAAGCACGCCCTACTGTAGGTTGTCATTTACGGCGACTCATTTAAAACTAAAAAAGCCCAGCTGTATTGCTGGGCTTATCGTTGGGAGTTAGTTAACTGTTATTCATATCGTAAAATAAGCGATGGTCTGGTGCTTGCGGCCTTAAAGGCTAAACTTGCAACGGTAACCCAGGTAATCGCGGCCACCGCGGCGGCGGCAACTAAATACACCCATACAGCTTGTTCAATGCGGTCATTAAAGTTTGCTAACCAGTCGCCAACTAACAAGTAAGTCACTGGATACGCAATAGCAACACTCACGCCCACCAGCAATAAGAACTCTTTAGCAATGATATTAACGATACTGATGCGTGATGCACCTAGCACTTTTCGAACAGCCACTTCTTTTTGACGACGCACTGTTGCAAACGAAGCCAAACCAAAGGTGCCTAAACAAGTTAAGAACACGGCAAGAGCGGTAAAGATTAAAACGACATTCGAAATTCGCTCATCACCTTTTAACAGAGTTTTGTAGTTGTCTGCGAGTAAGTTAATTTTTGGCTCATAGATATTGGCTGAGCTTGCTAATATTTCAGCGAGCTGAGCTTTAATATATGGTAAGTTTTGCTGATCAATGGTTAAAATTAATTCTGATACTGGTGATAAAAAGTTAAAGCCACATAAGAACATAATATTTGAGTTGGCATCTTTTACATTACCTACTTTTACATCTTCCACCACACCCACAACACGCATATCTATGCCGCGACCTGAGTCTTTAATGACCTTACCAATAATGTCACTCATGTTAGTGTAACCCGCTTGCCTTGCGACAGATTCAGTCACAATGGTGCCCGTACTTGTTACTCCATTTTCACGGCTTGCCCAATCACCAGCAAACTCACGACTAAAGTCACGACCAGCAACGAGTTTTAATCCTAGCGTTTTTACAACATCGTAGCTTGCGCCTACAACAGGCGTTAAGCTGCCAGACGCTTCACCATTTGGCCACGTTGGCATAAGTGTATTATTGATTGAAACGGTTAAACGGGTATCAATAACTGTTGTTTGCTGTACGCCTTGAATTGCACTAATACGGTTAACTAAGGCATTTTTTTCTTTTGTGAATACTTCGCCTACAGGTAGCTCTGAAATAACCAATCTTTGTGTTGTTTCATAGCCTAAAGGTAAGCTTTGTAAGTAAGTTAATTGCTTTAACAAGGTAATAGAGGCAATGATTAAACCTATTGCTAGTGAAGCCTGTAAGGTTAGTAAGCTCTTACGAACCCATATTGCAGTATTACCACGTTGTAAATCTCCACTTAAAACGCGTTTTGCACTGAATGACGAAATAAAGAATGCAGGATAAAGCCCAGCTAATATGCCCACAGCAATTGCGACCACAATAATGGCAATGCCAAATTCAGAGGCATAATTCACGACCAATTCGCGGTCTACTAGTTGGTTAAAGCTTGGTAAAAATAGTTCCACTAAAGCACATGCAATCACCATTGAAAGCATTGATACCAGCACAGATTCAGATAAAAACTGCGTTACTAATTGGCCTTTACTTGCGCCAAGCGCTTTACGCACACCCACTTCTTTTGCACGTTTAGTCGATTGAGCGACGGTCATATTGATAAAGTTAAAACCTGCAATAAGAATAAGTAACACACTTAAACCAACACAAATCATCACCACTTGTTTAGCACCACCCGCTTTCATCTCAAACGGTGATTTAGCCGTTAGGTGCAAATCAAGTAATGGATGTAGCTCTAAACTAACTTGCTCCAGCATCGAATTGCTAAAAAAGCGCTCTGTTAAGGTTTTAGCTAATGCATCTGTATCGGTGCCCTCTGCTACACGCATATAAACATAACTACTGTTGATATCTATTTCGTTTGGATCATGCTTAACATAAACAAGGTTTTTAAAGGCAAAGTGAGTGTTGTCTGCTAAATCTGCAAACACGGCACGCACTGTGTACTGTCCTTGTTCATGCGTTAGTGTTTCACCAATCACATCGGTGCGACCAAAAATACGCAGAGCTTCTGACTCACTTAAAGCGAGGCTATCTGGTGTACTCATTGCTGTTGTTAAATCACCCGCCAGCGTTTTCAGAGCAATGAAATTTTCAATATTTGCTGTAGCACCATATAAGGCATTTAACTTATAGCCTTGATTGCGGTAACTCACATCCACCATGGCTTCACGGGTCAGCTCGACCATCGTTAATCCGAACACTTCTTCAACTTGGCTGTAATCTTCAGCCTGCTTTGACTGCACATAATTAAAAATAGGCACCACAGATAAACCGAGTTTTGAGAAGTCTTGGCCAACGCGATAAACACGCTCAGCATGAGGCTGTTGGCTATCGTAAGAAAGCTCATTTTTTGCAAACAAAGCAACTAGAATTGCCGCAGCTAAGCCCACACTTAAACCCAGAACATTTAAAATAAAGTGCTGTTTTTGGTTTTTAAACGCACGCAGCGCGGTGATCAAATAACTTAAAATCATGTTATGCCACCTCTGCTGTTTGTTGAACACGGTTAGCTTTATCAACCATTACTTGGCCATCAAGTAAGCGCACTAAACGGTCAGCATAATTGCCTTCTTTTTCTGAGTGGGTAACCACAATTACCGTGGTACCTTCGCGATTTAGCTCACGTAGCATCGCCATGACTTCATCACCATTTTTTGAATCAAGGTTACCCGTAGGCTCATCCGCTAAGATAAGTTTTGGATTAATCACGAGAGCTCTGGCTACTGCTACACGTTGCTGCTGACCACCCGATAGCTGCTGCGGTAAGTGATCTGCTCTATGGTCGATTGCAACACGTTTTAAGATTGCGTCTACTCGCTGTTTACGTTCACTTTTTGAGATATTTTGATACTGTAATGGCAGCTCAACGTTTTCAAATACTGTTAATTCATCAATTAAGTTAAAGCTTTGGAAAACAAAACCAATTGACGCTTTTCTAAGTGTTGCTAATTGTTTTTCACCAAAC
The DNA here is from genome assembly GCF_041414825.1 of Pseudoalteromonas sp. 68 DY56-GL68. Taxonomy (NCBI): domain Bacteria; kingdom Pseudomonadati; phylum Pseudomonadota; class Gammaproteobacteria; order Alteromonadales; family Pseudoalteromonadaceae; genus Pseudoalteromonas; species Pseudoalteromonas sp. 68 DY56-GL68. The sequence goes on along the minus strand of NZ_JAOCZL010000025.1, from coordinate 7,392 downwards.
CCTGCGATGTCTTCACCTAAAAATTCAAAACTGCCTGCAGATGGCGAATCCAACATACCTAAAATAGAGAGTAATGTTGATTTACCACAACCAGATGGCCCCATAATGGCAAGAAACTCGCCTTCGTTTACATGTAAGTTAATGTTATTAAGCGCTGTTGTTTCAACATCTTGAGTACGGAATACGCGTGATAAGTTAGTTAATTTAATCATTGTTATTATCCTTAAAATTGTAGTTGTTGTGCTTTATCAAAGTTGCTGTAGCTAGAGGTGATCACGCGATCTCCGGCGCTTAGGCCACTTAACACTTCATAATAGTTTTGATTCTTTTTGCCAAGACGAATGTCTTTTCGTACTGCACGATTGCCATCTTTTTCCATGACATAAACCCAATTACCACCCGAACTGGTAAAAAATGCGCCGCGTTCAAGTAACAAAGCAGTGCCTTTGCTATCACCTAGCATCAGTTGCACATCAAGGCTTTGCCCACGTTTTATGTTATTCGTGCCATTGGGTAATTCGACCTCAACCTGAAACTGTGATTGCTGAACACGACTATCAATTTTGCTAACCGTCGCCGCAATTTCGCCTTGCTCATGTTCAATAAGCACTGGCATACCAGTTTGAACTTGGCTTAGGTAAAACTCATCTAATCGCACAACTAGCTTGTATTCATTAGGAATATCAATTTGCCCTAGGCGAGCACCACGGCCTTTTGATTCACCAATTTCAACATCAAGCTCACTTAAATAACCATCGGCAGGTGCTGTTACGAGTAAGTTTTCAAGGTTCTTACGCGCAAACTGCAAGTTTTTCTCTAGCATGTCGGCACTGTCTTTTAACTGAGCTACCTGAACTTCACGAATGCTGTTTTCTTGCTTTTGACGCTCAAGGGTTAGTTCTTTACGCGCTTTGTAATACGCTAAATCTTCTTTAATTTCAGATAATTGCTCTTGTGCTAACACACCGGTTTTCACTAGCGGCTGAGTCTGTTTTAAGCGACGCGATAAATGTGTGATTTTAAGATCGATTTCAAGCAAATCACGGCGTAAGTTTAAACGGCTGGTTTCCATATTCATTTGCGTGTTACGTAAAAAGTTCAGCTGCTCAGTCACCTGTGCTTCACGGCTCATTACATCAAGCTGCAAATTGGTATTGCTTAAACGTACAAGGGGTTGGCCTTTTTTAACAAACTCACCTTGCTCAACAAGTCGCTCTTCTACTTGGCCTCCGGCAATGGTGTCGAGGTAAATAGTAGTACGAGGCATAACCTGACCACGAAGACTTAAAGCATCAACAAATTCACCTTGTTGTACTGTGCTAATCGTTAAGCTTGTCGCGGTTACTTGCTGACTACGACCTGTTTGCTCAGTTTGTGTGAAACCATAAGCTGCTGCCGCAACAGCTAAACATGCCGCTGCAATTACTGATTTTTTAAAAAATGCTTTTTTATTTGAGCGTGTAATTTTCTTATCCATGTTGACGCCTTTAAGTTATCTAGGTGCTAATTACCTATAGATAAAACAACTCTTGTGCCAATTTTTATTTTCATTAAATTACAATGACTTATATAAAAAATAATAAAGATGAATATAATCAAGTGTCCGCTTATAGAACACTTCAAAAATCATATATCGTCCATAAATGGACACTGTTCCTCTTTTCAATTAGTCTTAGTGTTCTTAAAAAGGAATAATAATAAACAGCTATGAAACAAGCAGGATCAATTCTTATCGTCGATGATAACCCCGACGTACTTATCGCCGCACGATTACTTCTAAAACAACATTATCAGGTTGTAAAAACCACAGATAATCCCTTTGATATCGAAGGTATCATTAACGCACAGCATGAGGCGGATCAGGCCATAGATGTTGTGTTACTCGATATGAACTTCACGCAAGACTCAATTAGTGGCAAAGAAGGGTTCTACTGGCTAAAAAAAATAATGAGCCAAGACGCTAACATTGCGGTACTGCTTATGACGGCCTATAGCGATATTCAGCTAGCTGTAGAAGCAATTAAAGCCGGTGCCTCTGACTTTATTGCCAAGCCTTGGCAGAATGAGCAATTACTCGGTGCTGTAGCGGCGGCATTTTCACACGCTAAAGACAAGCAGCAAGTTGGTAAGCTCACAAAACAAAAGCAAGCCTTGCAGCAATCCATCGGCAATCAACCATTTGAGTTTTTAGGCCAAAGCGATGCAATGCAGCAGGTTTTTTCGGTTATCGACAAAGCAGCCAACACGGATGCCAACATATTGATTAGTGGCGAAAGTGGCACAGGTAAAGAACTCACAGCACATGCAATCCACAATGCTAGCCAGCGCCAAAACCAGCCTTTCATAAGCCTAGACATGGGCTCACTGGCCGAAAGCCTGTTTGAAAGCGAACTATTTGGCCATAAGAAAGGCGCGTTTACTGGCGCGAAAGAAGATCGCATTGGCCGATTCGAACTTGCCCATGGTGGTAGTTTATTTTTAGATGAACTAGGTAACTTACCGCTTAACCAACAAGTTAAACTGCTTGCGGCACTACAAAACAGGCAAATAACACCGGTTGGTGGGTCTAAAGTCATCGATATTGATATTCGTTTGATCTGTGCAACCAATGAAAACCTCGAACAAGCAGTTACTGAAGGTAAATTTAGACAAGACTTACTGTACCGTGTTAATACCGTAGAGATCCGTTTGCCAGCTCTACGTGAGCGCATTGAAGACATTCCATTACTGTGTAACTACTACTTGCAGCATTTTGCACATAAATACAAACGTGAGTTATCGATTGCGGCATCTGATATGACACGTTTAAGTCAGTATCATTGGCCAGGCAATGTCCGTGAACTTGCCCATGCAATTGAGCGAGCAGTCATCCTCTCTGAAGGCTCAGAGCTCGATATAAGCTCAGTGATAAGCTCACCCAGTACCACTTTTAGCACAAATGAGCTCCCTACAAGCGCCACAGACTACGACACTTTTGATCTTGAAATCATCGAGCAGAGAACCGTTCGTGCAGCTTTAAAGCATTTTCAAGGGAACGTGAGTCACGCAGCTAAAGCGCTCGGCCTAACACGCGGAGCCATGTATCGTCGTTTAGAAAAATACGGACTTTAATTGATGCGAAACTTTATTAGCTTAGCCAGCCTATTAGCTGCATTAATAGGTTTATCAATTGCTTTGTTTTGGCAAATAGACCAAAGCGGGTTTTCAGCAATTTCGGTACTTTTAGTTATTTTAAATGTGACATGTGCCACGCAAATTTTTAATTTATTTAAACGCCAAACAAGGCGTGCAGATAGGGTGATTCGCGCTTTAGCAAATGGAGACAGCACATTAGGCTTTGGCGATAAACATCCTATGCAGCAGCAATTTGAGCAGGTTAAACAACAAATTCAGGCTGCGCGTTTTAATGCAGAACAACAAGCCCAGTTCTTACAAGCGTTATTAATTCATATCGATTTAGCGGTATTAGTGTGTGATGAACAAGGCAGTATTATTGAAAGCAATCCAGCAGTCAGTCGTTTACTTGGACAAGCTGTAAAGCACATCGATGATTTAGGTGTAATAGCAAACCTTGTCCAAGGCGCTAAACAAAGTAGCCGTAATACCGTGCCATGGCAAAATGGTGAGCAGCACGATACGTTATCTGTGCAGATCAGTATTGCCGAAATCCAAGGTAAAGTTCGTAAAGTGATCAGTTTGCAATCTATCCATGATCAGCTGCAATTAAAAGAGCAACAAGCTTATAAACGCCTTACCAAAGTACTAACCCATGAAATTGCTAATTCGATTACGCCACTCTCTTCACTAGCACAAACTTGTACGGCGCTGCTGCCAAATGAGCTTTGTTTTGATGATCAGGAAGATAAACAAGACCTGCAACTTGCCTTAACAACACTGGCATCGCGAACCGAACATTTAGGGGAGTTTATAGCGCAATTTAAAAAGGTTAGTAGCTTACCCGCCCCACACTTACAACCACATATTCTGGCAGATCTTGCCAAGCAAGTTGTCGCTCTACACTCACAACAGGCTAAGCAACTTAATATTACGTTGAATTTATCGGTGCAAAGCCAGCAGTTAGTAATGATAGATAGAGGCCAAGTTGAACAAGTAATAATAAACCTACTTAAAAATGCCCTTGATGTACTAAAGCAGTTAAATAATCCAGAGTCAGCAAAGTGCATTGAGGTAAACATTGCGCAAAATGCTAATCAGCAACTGTATTTAGAGGTCAGCGACAATGGAACTGGCATTAGCGATCATGTGATCGAGATGATTTTTGTGCCATTTTTTACTACCAAGCAACAAGGCTCAGGAATAGGCTTAAGTTTATCGCGCCAGATCATGCTCAATCATGGTGGCGATTTGGTATATATCAAACGCCAACAAGGAGCCTGCTTTCGCTGTGTGTTCGGTTAACTTACATCGTTAGAACAATTACTTACAATTTGCTAAGGCGCTGTTTGGTATCATCTACCCATTAAAGTTTAATGGATTAACTAATATGAAACCTACCCTCTTGGCGCTATTCGCATCACTTGCCTTTGTTCCTGCTACAAGCTTTGCTGGCATTTATGACAGCCCAAATATGAACTTGTTTGTTAAATCAGAGCATAATAGTACTGATTCAATCACCTCGGCAGGCATCGAATTTATGACTAAAGCTAACCGCAGCAATTTCGGCGCAGCATTTACAACTGCATTAGGCTCAGCTGAAGTGTTTACTAAAAAAGGTGATCGGGAAACATTTCTAACCTTGGACACAGGCATAAAATTTGGCTATTTCAGTGACTTTTTTGCCTATGGCGAAGTGGGCATAGATTTAATAGAGCTTGCTGTTTACAACGACCGAGATGACCATGATTACAGCGACCGCTTTGATGACGACCACAATAATATTGATGGTTATGTGGGGATTGGCTTGGGAGTGGATTCAAAGCCGTTCAGAATAGAGATCTATGCTAGAGCCCGAGAAATAGACAGCCGCTATTGGGAAGCACAAAACCATGGCTACGCTGGGTTACAAGTTAGTATTTCGTTTTAATTTCAATTGGGTGAGTAAGTTAGCGAGCTGTTAATCTAATGGTCATATTTAACTCACCTTATGTTAAGCTTAGGCGCTTTAGTTTACCCGCACCTAAGTTAATGGAGTATTTTAATACGTGTTTTTAAATCGATTTTTAGGCCTTGTTGTTGTTTCTCTCATTGTAACAGGCTGTCAGACTGCCCCTGAGTCTCTTCCCAAAAAGAAACCTACCATCAAAGCAAATCCAGGTACTGTGGTTGCAAACACTAAAACAGCACAAGTAGACGCGGTGACACCGCTCAAACCAAGTGAACTTGATGACGTATGGCAGCGTATTCGCATTCAACTGCAATTTAGCGATTCAAGTCACCCAGATGTGCAAAAACGCATAGCTTGGTACCTTACTCATCCTAACTACATGGAAGAAATAAGCCGCCGTGCAGCGCCGTATTTGTATCATATCGTTACAGAAGTAGAAAGCCGTGACTTACCAATAGAACTCGCCCTGATGCCACTTATAGAGAGTGATTTTGATGCCAGTGCCTATTCACATAAACATGCTTCAGGTTTGTGGCAGTTAACACCCTCTCTTGCTAAATATTTCAAAGTAAAAATTACTCCTTGGTATGATGGTCGCCAAGATGTAATTGACAGCACCCGTGCAGCCCTCGATTTTATGGAATACCTTTATAAACGCTTTGATGGTAATTGGTATCATGCTATTGCTGCCTACAACATTGGTGAAGGACGAGTGCTACAAGCTATTGCTCGTAATAAAAAGCAAGGTAAATCGACTGATTTCTTTAGCTTGAAACTGCCATCACAAACTAAACACTACGTGCCTAAGTTACTTGCTGCAGCACAATTATTAAAACATCAAAAAATGGTATTCCCTGCCATTAAAAATGAGCAGGCCATTGCGACCTTACCAGTGACAGGTGCTGTGATCTTGGCAGATAAAGCAAAGTGGCAAGAGCTTGAAGAGCTAAACCATGGTGTTATCCGTTACCCTGCTGTAATTGATGCGCCGCATATTGTGGTCCCGAAAGAGCAGCAAGCACATTATCAAACCCTATTAGCTAACCAAAAGAGTAATGACTTTAGCCAGTGGCAACATTACACAGTCAAACGCGGTGATAGCTTAAGTGTGATCGCAAAGAACCATAAAGTAACCGTTAGCCAACTCAAAGCTTTCAATAACTTAAAAACAAATACGATTCGTATAGGCCAAAAGCTTATATTACCGCAACTAGCTGATCAACAAATCGAATACAAAGTGAAATCTGGCGACAGCCTTTGGAAGATAGCTAAACAATACAAGGTCAGTATCACTAAGCTTAAACAATGGAATAACCTTTCAAGAGATAGCTTAAAAGTTGGTGAAAAGCTCACCGTATTTATTTCAAACAGCTAATAGCTCAAGCAGGGAGAAATACTCCCTGTTTCTTTTTGTATGCAATTTAATCTGCATGTTTTATAGTCTATAAAAAACAACAAATACAAGACTATGGACAATCAAAAGCAGGATATCATTAAATCAAATAATGACTCAGATATAGTATCCACAAATCTGTGCGCACAACCAAGCAACACAAATAAGTCCGAAATTTGGTTGACCAACGAGCGGCTAAACCTTTTTCTCGCATTGTGCGCTATTATAATTTCAGCAGCCTCCTTTTATGCCACTTACTTACAAGCCAACGCCGCAGAGCGGCAAGTAAAAGCCGCAACCTGGCCATGGCTCGAAGTGATGACGGGGAATTTCAATGAAGAAAAAAATTCTGAAGAAATTACTTTTTACATTAAAAATTCAGGCTCAGGCCCAGCCATTATTAAATACGTTAAATTCTTCCATGATGAAAAATCGTATAGCAATGTATTCAAATTAATAAAAGACTGCTGCTTTGATATTTATGCTTATGAAGCACAGTTAAATGAGCTGCAAAAAGAGTCAACTGACATCAATTTCTTTGAAACATTTGGTTGGTTATACACCGGCGTTAGTAATAACCGATTATTAGCCTCAGGCGCTGAACTTAATCTTTTTGGTTTTAAGAAAACAGGTTTCAATACAACTCAGTGGGACAAGGTGAATAAGCAACGCAGGACTATTAAAACCGAGATCTGTTATTGCTCGTTGTTAGAACAATGCTACTTAAGCGATGGTCGCGGAGATGTGAAAGAAATAGAGCAGTGTGATATAGCCCGATAGTTGCACTCAATTTAAACGCCGTGACATTTTCTGGGCTTGAATGTCCTGCTTGCATATGGCAAATGCCACACTCTCATTGTGTTGGCTTGGCCTTGTCGCGTAGCAGCGGTTTATCCCGCGTCACGGGCTGTCTGTTCGCGAATAGAGCGCGACG
>NZ_JAOCZL010000024.1:185970-295041 GCF_041414825.1 Pseudoalteromonas sp. 68 DY56-GL68 | reverse complement strand
TTGATCTTCCCCCAATTTTGTAGACTTCTAGCTTCCAGTTAAATACTGTTTTTCATACTCTTCGGGAGACACATGGCCAAGGTGGCTATGTAATCGTTTACGATTGTAGAACATTTCAATGTAATCAAACAAATCTGCTCTAGCATCATTACGAGTCTCGTACACTTTTCGCTTCACGCGTTCTGTTTTTAGTGAGTGAAAAAAGCTTTCTGCTACCGCATTATCTAAGCAATGTCCTCGGCGACTCATACTCGGTACTAAGTTGTTTGCGGTTAAGAATTCACGGTAATCACAGCTCGCGTATTGGCTGCCTTGGTCGCTGTGAACTATTACTTCATGTTTTGGATTTCTGCGCCAAACAGCCATTAATAGTGCTTTGATCACGATATCTTTACTCATGTTCGGTTGCATCGACCAACCAATGATTTTTCGCGAGAATAAATCAAGTACGACGGCAAGGTACAGCCAGCCTTCATAGGTTTTGATATAGGTAATGTCTGCTACCCAAGCCGTATCTGGTTCACTAACAACAAACTGTTGTTGAAGGTGATTATCCGCAATTAATGCGGGCACGGTTGACTTAAAGTACCGCCTTTTATAACCGATATTAGCTTTTAGCTTGGCTTGCTTCATTAGACGGGCAACACGATTCTCTCCACATGTTTCACCTTGCCTGCGTAGCTCATGAGTAATGCGTGGACTGCCATAAACACCACCACTCTCAACATAGCCAGCCTTGATACGCTCAAGCAGCCTCCGGTTATCTTGCTCACGTTTAGATAGTGGTTGTTTGAGCCAAGCATAGAAGCCACTACGGTGAACATTTAATGCCTGACACATTGCTTTGACGCGGTAAACTTCGAGTCGTGATTTTATGAACGCGTATCTTTCCTTGACTCGCTTGCAAAGAACGCGGCGGCTTCCTTTAATATATTCCGCTCTTCAGTCACGCGTTTTAACTCAGCTCTTAGCTTGCGGATCTCTTCCTGCTCTGCTGACTTCTTGGCTGGTACTTTAGTTTTCTTGACCCAGTAATACAGGGACTTATCGGAAATGCCCAAACGTTTGGCAACATCAGGTACTGAATAGCCTTTATCAACCACTTGGCGAACAGCTTCATCTTTAAATTCTTGGGGATATTTATTATTACTCATAACATCTCTCATCATACTTCATTTTCTAAATAAAAGATGTCTACAGTGTTAGGGGAAGATCATATATATTTCTTTGGCTTCTCTCCAAAAGTAGATTTAGTAAATACAACTATAGGTTATACTAGCGCTAAGTGCCAAGCCAGCTGTTAATTTTGCCAATTAAGTATACAAAATTAAGCAACTTGCTATATGCACGCTACTCATTAAGTCTTCGTTCTTTTTCTGCTTCTGGTAATTTATCCCACAGAATTTCGTAGTAAAACTTTCTAATTAGAGGATAATTAGCCTGAGCAAATTCTTTTACTTTATCAGGATCAGAATACTTTGTTGATTGATGAAATAACTCGTTAGCCTTTTCCATGAATTCAAATAACTCTATGAAATCATTTTGGGGTAATTTAATGGAAGGTAAGTCATCTAAAATTTCAAATTCAGCGTCTTTTGAATCAAAAATTTCCAACCAAATTGTACAGCCATCACTGTCGCAACACTCAAGGTCAAAAGCTCCATCATAAACATCCACAATAGTAGCAACATCACCAACGCTGGGAGAGCGTCTACCCATGTGACTTTCATTAAATGTGAACTCTCGATTCAACTTTTTAATTCTAACAATTGAATACTGTTTCATCAGAGACCTTAGTGCAATTCACAATTAATGAGCTAAAAAGGGCGAAGCAATAGCCCAACGCTTTTAACTCTATTAAATTGCTTGTTATATTTTGATACAAAAGGCTTTTAGCCTGAAAAAGTTAATGATGAATTAAAACAAAATACTGGTTCTAGATCTATATAAGGTTCAGGAGCCCAACAAGTGCTTCTAAACTTTTCATAAACATCTCTGAAGGGAGATATGATTAATTCACTTTCATCCATCATTATTTTAGAAAAATCTTTCGATTTGATAACAATATAGATATATTCAAATTCGTCACTTTTCTCATAAAATACGGAATCCCAAAAGTAGCCTTTTTGCTCCATTTCACTTTTTGGAAACTCGATGTTTTCACGCATATAAGTGATTAAAGTATCTAAATCACTTCGAGAATTGGGATTCAACTTGATTTTTAACAGCTTAGATTCCACTCATACCTCACGAAAAACATAAAAGCTTAATAATTAAAATGCGTATAACACCTTTCAACCTTGAATCTCTAAACGCAGTTTCAATTTGTTTAAAATTAAACAACTCTATAAACTTAACCCTTGATTAATTAGAGCGCAACAAGAGTTCTAGCTTTTTCGCGCGAAATAAATTTCACGCCTACGGCCAAGTAAAAAGCCATAAAAAAGCCCGCGCTGTGGTTTTACAGCGCGGGCTTTTAAATTTAGCGGCTAAAGCTTAGAACAAAGCGTTTGCTTTGTTTACGATGTTTTCAACAGTGAAACCAAAGTGCTTGAATAACTCGCCTGCAGGTGCAGACTCACCGAATGTCGTCATACCAACTACTGCGCCATTTAAGCCTACGTATTTGTACCAGTAGTCTGCAATACCCGCTTCAATTGCTACGCGGCGTGTTACGCTTGCTGGTAGTACGCTTTCTTTATATGCAGCATCTTGCTCATCAAATAAATCAGTTGAAGGCATAGAGACCACGCGTACTTTCTTACCTTGTGAACGTAGCTCTGTTGCAGCATCTTGTGCAAGCTGTACTTCAGAACCAGTTGCGATAAGGATAAGCTCTGGCTCACCGTCACAGCTAAGTACGTAACCACCTTTTTTCACGTCGCTTAACTGCTGTGCAGTACGCGTTTGTTGCTCAAGGCCTTGGCGAGTGAAAATCAGTGATGTTGGGCCGTCTTTACGCTCAATCGCTTGTTGCCATGCAATCGCAGACTCAACTTGGTCACATGGGCGCCAGTTAACTAGGTTTGGCGTTAAACGCATGCTAGCAATTTGCTCTACCGGTTGGTGCGTCGGACCATCTTCACCTAGACCGATTGAATCGTGCGTATAAACGAAGATGCTTGGCTGCTTCATCAATGCGGCCATACGAACTGCGTTACGTGCATATTCCATAAACATTAAGAATGTAGCACCGTAAGGAATAAAGCCTTTGTGCAGTGCAATACCGTTCATAATTGCCGACATACCAAATTCACGTACACCGTAGAAAATGTAGTTACCACTTGCATCGTTTGCTTCTAAGCCTTTTGAGCCATCCCAAAGTGTTAAGTTAGAACCCGCAAGGTCAGCAGAGCCGCCCATGAATTCTGGTAATAATGGGCCAAATGCGTTTAATGCATTTTGTGATGCTTTACGTGTTGCTGGGTTTGCTGGGTTTGCTTGTAACTCTTCGATATAAGCTTGTGACTTTTCAGCCCAATCAGCTGGTAGCTCACCGTTGGTACGACGTTTAAACTCAGCAGCAAGTTCAGGGTGTGCACTTGCGTAAGCGGCAAACTTTTCGTCCCAGCTTGCTTCTAGTTGCTTACCTTTTTCTTTGCCATCCCACTCGCTGTAAATATCAGCAGGGATTTCAAATGCCTCGCCAGTCCAACCTAAGAACTCACGAGATGCTTTAATTTCATCTTCACCGAGTGGTGCACCATGGCAGTCATGGCTACCTGATTTATTCGGTGAGCCGTAGCCAATCACTGTTTTACAACAAATAAGTGATGGTTTATCGGTGATGCTACGCGCTTCTTCGATAGCGGCGCGAATTGCATCAGGATTGTGCCCATCTACATCGCTAACTACGTGCCAGCCGTATGCTTTGAAGCGCGCTGGTGTGTCATCGCTGAACCAACCTTCTACTTCACCATCAATTGAGATGCCGTTGTCATCCCAAAACGCAACAAGTTTACCTAGGCCTAATGTACCCGCTAATGAACAAGCTTCGTGTGAAATACCTTCCATTAAACAGCCGTCGCCCATAAACGCATAAGTGAAGTGGTCAACAATATCGTGACCTTCACGGTTAAACTGTGCAGCAAGTGCTTTTTCGGCAATCGCCATACCAACCGCATTTGTGATCCCTTGACCTAATGGGCCCGTAGTGGTCTCAATACCTGGTGCATACCCATACTCTGGGTGGCCTGGTGTTTTTGAGTGCATTTGACGGAAGTTTTTAATTTCTTCTAACGGCAGATCATAACCACTTAAATGTAGAAGAGAATAGATCAGCATTGAACCGTGACCATTTGAAAGAATAAATCGATCGCGGTCTGCCCACTCTGGATTCGTTGGGTTGTGCTTTAGATAATCGCGCCATAGTACTTCTGCGATATCTGCCATGCCCATAGGGGCGCCAGGGTGACCAGATTTGGCCTGTTGTACTGCGTCCATTGATAAGACGCGAATAGCATTTGCAAGTTCTTTGCGTGATGGCATGAATTCTCCTACCTTTATGTATTTGCGCTGGTTGTGTGTAAGACACCATTCTTACTTAATGTAAGGGTACAGTGCAATTAAAAATCCGTATTAAATGCACCTATTATTACTGTTTATTAAGAACGAAATGTTATTAGTAATTTTAAATAGACGTCTAGGCGTAAAATTACTATGCAAACATATTTGTTTTAGATAAAATACGCCCCTTAATTTTTTAGCGCTATTACCGACGTATGTGAAGCGCAATATTTGTGAGCAGAAATACAATGGCAAAACATTTATTTACTTCTGAATCAGTTTCTGAAGGTCATCCGGATAAAATCGCGGACCAAATCTCTGACGCGGTTCTAGATGCTATTTTAGAGCAAGATTCTCATGCCCGTGTTGCATGTGAGACTTACGTTAAAACCGGTATGGTGATGGTGGGTGGTGAAATCACTACTAGCGCTTGGGTTGATATCGAAGAAATCACACGTAAAACAGTACGTGAAATCGGTTACACACACTCAGACATGGGATTCGATGCTGACTCGTGTGCAATCCTAAACACAATCGGTAAACAATCTCCAGATATCAACCAAGGTGTTGACCGTGCTCGCCCTGAAGAGCAAGGTGCTGGTGACCAAGGTTTAATGTTTGGTTATGCATGTAACGAAACTGACGTGTTAATGCCTGCACCTATCACGTATTCACACCGTTTAGTTCAGCGCCAGGCTGAAGTTCGTAAAAGCGGTGAGCTTAACTGGTTACGCCCTGATGCAAAATCTCAAGTAACGTTTGCATACGAAAATGGCAAGCCTGTTGGTATTGATGCTGTTGTTCTTTCAACTCAACACTGTGATTCAATCTCACAAAACGACTTAGTTGAAGCGGTAATGGAAACGATCATCAAGCCAGTTCTTCCTGCTGAGCTTATCTCAAGCGCGACTAAGTTTTTCATCAACCCAACTGGCCGTTTCGTAATCGGTGGCCCAATGGGTGACTGTGGTCTGACAGGTCGTAAAATCATCGTTGATACATACGGTGGTATGGCTCGTCACGGTGGTGGTGCTTTCTCTGGTAAAGATCCATCAAAAGTTGACCGCTCAGCTGCATACGCTGCACGTTACGTTGCTAAAAACGTGGTTGCTGCTGGCCTTGCTGACAAGTGTGAGCTACAAGTTTCTTACGCTATCGGTGTTGCAGAGCCAACATCTATCAGCATCGAGACATTTGGCACAGGTAAATTAGAAGAAGCGCGTCTAATCGAATTAGTACGTGAGCACTTCGACCTTCGCCCATATGGCTTAATCCAAATGCTTGACCTTGAGCGTCCTATTTATCAACCGACAGCGGCTTACGGTCACTTCGGTCGTGAAGAGTTCCCTTGGGAGCGCACAGACAAAGCAGATGCACTTCGCGCAGCTGCTGGCCTGTAATAGGTTATATAAGATGAAAAAGCGCCTTCTGGCGCTTTTTTTGTTTAAAACTGCATCATTATCTTTTCATAAATTGCCACAGCCCAAACCAGTAGCAAAATAATCAATGCCAACGTCACTGCCGCTGAGGCCATATCTTTAGCTCGCCCCGACAATACATGGTACTCAATACCGACTCTATCAGTCAGCGCCTCTATTGCTGAGTTGAGTAGCTCAACTATCAACAATAATAAGTAAGGAATAAATAACATCAGCCAATGGCTTAATGATTGGGCAAGCAACACTGATAACGGAAATAATACCAGACCTAAATAGGTTTCAGTGCGAAATGCAGATTCTTCTTTAAATGCAGCTTTAAAGCCTTTGATTGAGCATTTGGTGGCTTTTAAAACACGCCCCACCCCAATACCATTTGGTTTGTTTACCAAGGGAATTTTTGGCTCTTTCATTTTCTTCCTACGACTAAATAGACTAATAACAGGTATTTATGCCTTCAAGAAGCACACTTCCCAGGCACGCTTGGTGTGTTTAGGCGCGTAAACCTATTATAGCTGAGCTCCTTACGTAGTGACTGTAAGGTCTTAAACACACTTTTTAATGATACCTTGTTACTCAACCAATGTGGAATAGAACCCGCAGGGTCTGCATAAGCTTGATGACTAACCAGTAAGTCATTTTGCTGATGTGTTAAGCGCCAAAAAGCGGTTAAATCTTTAATACGCACTACACCATTTACTGCCGGTTTTGCATGGGGCTGACTAATAATTTTAAGCTCAGTTTTGTGCTCACTCAGACGGTGGTAACACGAATAGCTAACCAAATCGCGATCTGAAACAGGCCAAGGCGAATTAAAGTGTGTGTACACAAGCGTTTCAGAAGGGCTTAAACGCTCCATTAAGGTGACACTTTTCACATTTTCGAGCCAATTAGGCGCATCGTCGGTATCGCTCAATAACGCCATAAAGTCATGGGCTTTCGCATTTTTTACCAGCACCGAGGCGCTTATTTCTATAATACCGTTTTGATGCGTTTTGTAAGTGACGCTTATGCCATCTTGCTGTTTGTAAGTTTGCCATTCGGTTGAGTTAGCAAATGCCGATATACTCAACATCGCTAACCCTATCCATAAGCAAACAGGCACAGGCTTACAACCAATATGGATCAGTATTGAAAGACGCGTGACGGCTTTGCTCCATTGCACTGACCAAAAAGTCAGATTTCTGATCTAACCAAGCCTGAATTTTAGCAAGCTCTTGATCATCCTGACCTGCGCATAGCTGTTTTAAATAATCAAGTGTACTAAGCTCATAAATACCGTGGGAGATATCTAACCATGGAATTCGAAACTCATTTCTATCATCAGTATTAAATAGCGCACCCAAGCAGTTACCACTTAATAGTGAATTTTCAAGGCGAGTTCTAAGTGATAAATAGTCTTTATCTGTAAACACTTGCTGCTCAGGAATAAGCTCGTGCATATCGTGCCAGTCTTTGGCAAATAAACGCTTAGCGATTTCAGCAACCGGTTTTTCTGCGGCTTGAAACTCCGCTTGGCCCCATGATTTACGCCACTGTTTTTCAATTAGCCATGTTGTAAGTTGCAACAACAAACGATTGTATCGCTTGCTGTGAAACAGTTCTTGTACATCTTCAATACTTGGCTGTAATTCTTTTAAATCGTTGATGACTTGAGTCAGCTCAGGGGCGCTATTAATCTTTTTGTAATAGGCATGTCGCTTCGAGGTATAGGTTTTTAGCTGTATAGCATTTTCAACCCAAGCAAGCTCACTTAAAAGCCATTTTAGCTCTACTCGTAATGAGTCCGTATCATCTTTACTGACAATATCATCAAATAACCAAAATGCATGACGGATAAGTCGAATACCATCCGTGACTCGCTTTAAGGTTTTTAAGCTTGGTTTAATGAAGTAACACGCTTCATGTTTTTGTACAAAACGAATAGCATAGTTAATGCTTGCCACTAATGCTTGTTCTTGTGTCGCGCCACTGTTTAGCGGTACAAAGCCAATCGATTTACTCGCTTTCAAAGGCGTGTTATCAGCAAGGCGGTAACCACGCGCAGCCTTTGAATAAAGTCCTAAGCGCACATGACTTTCACTGACCAGTTTATCAGCTAAAGCAAATAACTCTTGGCGGCTACCTTCTAATAACTCAATTTCAAGCTCAGAAATAAGCTCAACCTGACCAGAGGCCGCTATTTCCCCTTTATCTAACACCACTTCGATTTTAGCGCCGCTATCGGTTTCAATTAACCACGTGCGACGAATAAAGTTAGTGCTAAAAATAGGGTAAAGGTTATCGGCTATCGCATTAACTTGCATTGCGTGAGGCCAGATTGACGCATCAAAGGCCAATAAATCAGGACGATTACCCTCAAGAGGCAAGTTATATTCAGGGCGTTGATGCAACCCCCCCACCACTTCACCGGCTAACTTAATAGTTTGCTCACAGTCTGTATCGCTGCAGCGTGTACGTAAGCCTATATCAAGTGCACGTAACTCACGACTCGGCGTGTCGTAATAGGCATTTTGTAGGCTGCGTGACGGTTTGTTGGTAACGGTTTTTGCAAATTGGGTAATTAATGCGGGGATCAGTGGAACAACGGCATCTGACACCAAAAACTTCAGTTCTATCTCAGTATCCATTCGCTTTGCGGAGTACATTTAAAATAAATAAGTGGTCAAAATAAACAAAGCAGCTACTTAATGCAAATTTTTTCCTGATTTTTACGATTAAGCTCATACACGGATTACAATATCAGCCTTGCTATTAATAGTTGAAATCCCTACTATCTCTATACATAAAGAAATTATAAATTTAGCCACTTCTCGGCAAGATCACATTAACAAGGTAGATTGATGTTAAAACAGTGTATTTTTGGGTTGCTCCTTGCGGCCACCTCTTTTATTAGCTACGCAGAAGAAGCGCCAAGCAGCAACAACGAAAACACCGCCTACATAGTCGATAACCTGTACACCTTTATGCATTCAGGTCCAAGCAAAAACTACCGTATTTTGGGCTCTGTGGATGCAGGTACACAAGTAGAATTATTATCAGGTGAAGATAATGGCTACTTTAAAATTCGTGATGATAAAGAGCGTGAAGGTTGGGTAGAAGCAAAGTTCATCACTGAAAACGCTGGTATTCATCAACAGTTTCAAGCACTGAATAACGACATGACATTAATGCAAGAGCAGTTACGTCAAGCCGAAATAGAATTACCACAGCTACAAGAGCAAAACCGCTCTCTTAACGAACAAAACCAAGCCCTGACAGCACAAATCGATAAGCTTAAAAATACTATCGAGTCTGAGCGTAATGCTAAACAAGCAGCCAGTGCTAAAGAAAAGCGCCAATTACTTACATATGGCGGCGCAATTGCATTTATCGGCTTATTGTTGGGTATTATTTTAACGATTATGTTGTCTCGCCGTAAACGCTATGACGGCTGGGCTTAGTTCTAAACTTCCCATTTTAGATTAAAAAGAAACCCTGCTTAGCAGGGTTTCTTTTTTTAGACTTAACCACTTTTACTACCAACATTGCTTTAGGGAGATTTTTGCTTAAGTGTATTAAGCACTTCTCGCTTAAGCACTAAAAAGCCCCCTTTATAACCTAAAATAAGTAACAATAACATCAGCCCCCCTGGTACTAGTACGGCAATAAGTAAGGGGCCTAAAATAAAGCTATAAAAGAAAATACCTGGTAAAAATAATACATAGCCAATAAAGCGTTTTAATATGTCCATGGTGCTAACCTTTTATCAATTGAGCGCGCTCATTTTAAACTTGAGCGCGCTCAATTTACAATAGCCTTGATTGAGATTTTTTAAATTTCTGGTTAAATAGCATAAAAATTGGAGTGTGCAGTGACTAAGAAAGAGCAAACAAAACAGCAGATACTAACAGCCTCATGGCAGTTGTTTTCAGAGCAGGGTTATCATCAAACGAGTACGCGAGATATTGCAAAGGCAGCCAATGTTGCCAATGGCACCGTATTTAGTCACTTTGCGACTAAGGTTGCGATACTCAAGTACAGCTTTGAAAATGAACTGACAGACATTCTAAGCGCCGCTGAGAGCTTAGATACCAGTACAACAGCCACAGATAGAATGTACCACTACGCTCGCTTTCTCTATGCTTTTTACTTGGCGAAAAAAGAATTTAGTCGAGAGTTGTTCAAAGAAATTATGTGGCAACAAAATGAACTTGAACCACAACTAAATGCTTTTAAGAAACGCTTGATAAATGATAATGACGCTACCCCTACAGATGCAGATATCATTATTGACCTTTACTTTATGACGCTGATGGAAGGACTCAGTCATGCTGATAGTTCTGTCGATTCAATGCTTGCGACTCTGAAAAGAAAACTCGCTAAAATTAATATCAATTAGGCTGGTAATGGGAAGGCTTATGAGACTCCAACATTCGCTGTTTACTCTTATACTGAAGTCTCTTTTTAAAATACAAAAAAGGAAACCACGTAGGTTTCCTTACATTAAATATCGAATCGAAGCCCTGTGTCCTGTTTAATTTTTTCAATCACCATATAAGTATGATGTGTGCCAACCCCAGGTATATCGACTAAATCCCCTAAGACTTGGCGATATTCGTCCATATCAGAGACACGCACTTTCAATAGATAGTCATATCCTCCTGCAACCATGTCACATTCAACGACCTGAGGAATATTTAAAATATACTCTCTGAAAACTTTAAAAACAGAGGTGTTAGAAGTAACCAAAGACACCTGCACATGCGCTAATAAGCTTTGATTAAGCTTAGCTTCGTTAAGCTTGGCATAGTAGCCTTCAATATAGCCCTCTTGTTCTAATCGTTTAACACGATCAAGACACGGGCTCGGGCTCAAATTAACCTGTTTTGCGAGGTTTACGTTTGAGATTCTGCCATTTTTTTGCAGAGCGTCTAAAATTGCTAAATCAATGCGATCTAACATGCGTAATCGATTCGGGCTGGTCATAACAGAATTTTATGCGGCTAAGTTCAAGGTATGCCCTGTAAATTATCGTAAATTGAAAAATTTAACCAGCATATTCTGCTGGAATTTAATTAGAATGCACGAATTATATCAATGGTAAGAAATGCTTTTTTGGCGTTTCTAGACTCCACATACCAGAGGGTTACATATGCTATTTAATGGCGATTTGACAACTGAGTGTCCAATAAGACAAAAAATCCGTGATTTCTACCGTATTGACGAAAATGCGGTTATTGATCATATCTTACCGCTGGCTGAAGTAGGCGTAAAAGCACGAAGCCGTGCATGGGAACGTGCCCGTCAAATGGTTTTAAATATCCGTCGCGATCAAGATGGTCAAAGCGGTGTTGACGCACTGTTAAACGAATTCTCACTTTCGACAGAAGAAGGTGTGGTTCTAATGTGTTTAGCTGAAGCACTTTTACGTGTACCAGACAAAGCGACTCAAGACTCACTTATTCGTGACAAACTAGCAAAAGGTGATTGGAGCTCGCATTTAGGTAGCAGCGATTCTTTATTTGTGAACGCATCATCTTGGGGCCTACTAGTAACCGGTAAAATGGTTAACTACAGCGACAAATCGAAAGAACAGCAATTTGGTGTACTTAAGAAAACCATTGGCCGTCTAGGTGAACCCGTTATTCGTAAATCTGTGAACTTCGCGATGAAGATCATGGGTAAGCAGTTCGTAATGGGTCGTACCATTGACGAAGCGATTGAGCGAGCTGCTGATAAAGAACAAAAAGGCTACGTATATTCGTACGATATGCTAGGTGAAGGCGCACGCACTATGAAAGATGCAGAGCGTTACTTCCAAAGCTACATGACTGCTATCCACGCAATTGGTAAAGCAGCAAATGGCCGTGGCCCTATCAAAAGCCCAGGTATCTCTGTGAAAATTTCTGCAATACACCCACGTTATGAGTTCACTCATCGCGAACGTGTGATGGCAGAAATCGTACCTAAGCTAAAAGAACTTGCACTTGCTGCGAAAAGCTACGACATCGGCTTCACTGTTGATGCTGAAGAAGCTGACCGTTTAGATATTTCATTAGATATTATCGAAGCCGTATTCAGCGATGATGAACTAGGTAACTGGAATGGCTTTGGTTTAGCTGTGCAAGCATACCAAAAGCGCGCTATTTTTGTAGTTGAATGGGTTGCTGACCTTGCGCGCCGCGTGGGCCGTAAGTTAATGGTTCGCCTCGTAAAAGGTGCTTATTGGGATACCGAAATCAAAACCACTCAGCAAGATGGTTTAGACCACTTCCCTGTGTTCACACGTAAAGCAACAACAGACGTATCTTACAAAGCATGTGCTATCAAACTACTAGAAGCCCGCGATGTACTTTACCCGCAATTTGCAACACACAATGCTTACACTGCGGCAACGATTTTAGAAGTTGCTAAAGGTGACCACGATGGATTTGAATTCCAGCGTCTGCATGGCATGGGTGAGTCTTTGTTTGACCAAATTGTTGAACAAGAAAAAATTCAGTGTCGTGTATACGCACCGGTAGGCCAACACGAAGACTTACTTGCGTACTTAGTGCGTCGTTTATTAGAAAACGGTGCTAACTCATCATTCGTTAACGCAATTGTTGATACCTCTAAGCCGGTTGAGTCATTACTGCCAGATCCAGTTGAAACTTTGCAAGGTTTACGCAACAAGTTCAATACACAAATTAATATGCCAATTGATTTGTACGGTGACGAACGTGCAAACTCAAAAGGGATGGATTTAACTGATATTAATGTTATTACTCCATTCAAAAAGAACTTAGATGCATGGTTTGAAGAACACCGAATTGAATTAAGCGATGTACCTGAAGGTTCATTGCCAGTGAAAAACCCGGCAAACCACAAAGAAGTTATTGGTCATGTGAAACTTCAAACATCAGAAGATATGACATCACTTCTAGAAAATGCAGAAAAAGCATTTGAGTCATGGTCACAAACACCTGTAAAAGAACGTGCAAACCTGCTTCGCCGTGTTGCTGACATTTTAGAGCGTCACCACGATGAGCTAGTTGCTATTTGTATTAAAGAAGCGGGTAAAGTTGCACAAGATGGTATTGATGAAGTACGCGAAGCCGTTGACTTCTGTCGTTACTACGCTGCACGTGCAGAAGAATTATCACAAGACGAGCGCTTTGAAGCCCGTGGTGTGATCTTATGTATCAGCCCATGGAACTTCCCACTGGCTATCTTCTTAGGTCAAGTTGCTGCTGCTATCGTGACTGGTAACACGGTTATTGCAAAACCAGCTGAGCAAACAAGTTTAATCGCTCTTCGTACGATTGAACTGATGCTTTCTGTCGGCTTACCTGAGCACGTAGTGCAACCTGTTATTGCCCGTGGTAGCGAAGTAGGTAAAACAATTGTACCTGACGAGCGTATTCAAGCGGTTATGTTTACAGGTTCAACTGAAACAGGCACATTAATCTCACAAACACTGGCTGCACGTAACGATATCCAAGTACCGTTAATTGCAGAAACAGGTGGTCAAAACTGTATGATCGTTGACTCAACAGCGCTTCCTGAGCAAGTGGTTGATGATGTGATCAGTTCAGGTTTCCAAAGTGCTGGCCAACGTTGTTCTGCGCTACGTGTATTGTTTATTCAAGAAGACGTTGCTGATGGCATTATTGAGATGATCAAAGGTGCGTTAAAAGAGCTTCATGTTGGTGACCCTTCGCTACTTTCAACCGATATCGGTCCTGTTATCGATGAAAAAGCGTTAAAGAACTTAAATGAACACGTTGAGTATCTTAAAGGCAATGCAACACTTCATTACGAGTGTGCTATTCCTGATAACAACGAGAATGGCGCTTATTTCTTTGCTCCTCGTTTATACGAAATCAAAGACTTATCTGTGCTTAAACGTGAAGTATTTGGTCCATGTGTTCACATCATTCGTTTCAAAGGCACTGAACTTGATAGCGTTATCGATCAAATCAATGGCACAGGCTATGGCCTGACAATGGGTGTTCACTCACGCATTGAAGAGCGTTGTGAGTACTTAGCAAAAATGTCTCGTGCAGGTAACGTATACATCAACCGTAACATGATCGGTGCAATCGTAGGTGTTCAACCTTTTGGTGGTCGTGGCCTTTCAGGTACTGGCCCTAAAGCAGGTGGCCCTAACTACTTGCAACGTCTTGTGAAAGAGAAAGCATCACCAGACAACGTACAAATGACGAACCTATCACCTGATGAGCTAGACACTCACCACTATTCAGGTGCGGCTGAGCAAGTTGCTAAGTTAATGGAAAACTCATTACGCGATGAAAAAATCTGGCGTGCGACACCACTAAATGACCGTGTTTCTGCTGTTCGTCAATTACTAGCAAAAGTTGCAACGGTTGAGATCATCGACGAGCTTGCTGATGACTTAGCATTAACATTGGCTGATGCACGTGCGCAGCTTAACCGCCTTGAAAAGCACATGCGTAAGCACACTGTATTACCTGGACCTACAGGTGAATCTAATACGCTTCACCTTGAGCCACGTGGTTGTGTGGTTTGTTATGCCGATAAGAGTACATCATTTAACTTCTGGGCAATTTCTATTATCACAGCACTTGCTGCGGGTAATACGGTAATCACTGTAGCCTCTGAGTTGTTCTATGAGGAAGCTGTTGCGTTTAGAGATAAGTTTATCTCAACGGGTATTGCTGAAGGTGTTTTCCAAGTTGCTAAGCCTAATCAGTTGCAAGCTATCTTAGCGCACCCTCACCTTGCAGGTGCGGTTGTTGCAGCTCGTTCATCACGTTTAGGCTACTTCAGCCAGCAGCTAGCACAACGCAAAGGTGCAATACTGCCGGTTATTAGCTCAGAGTACTATGATACGCTGATCAAACGTTTACTTACTGAGAAAACAATCAGTATCGATACAACAGCATCAGGTGGTAACACATCACTTATGACGCTTGTAGAAGATGACGAGTAAACTTTAAGAACACTTTCTTAGTTAAATTTTATAAGCCTCTACAATTTTTGTAGGGGCTTTTTTATTAAACCACATTAAACCGTTGAAAATTTTCTGCTTTCAGTTCAAAAAACATACTTATTACCTAAAAACTCACCTTTATTATTATTTACTCAGATACGAAATATCTGCTAATTTTATATTAATGTATTCAACTTGAAGTAATGTCCTTGAAAACACTTCCTATCAATCAACTTAAACTCGGCATGTTTGTGCAAAGCGTGACAAAACAAACAGGCAAGATCCGCATCAAAAACCAAGGCTGGGTAAAAACGCAAGGAAGTATAGATAAGCTAATAAAAGCTGGCATTCTAGAAGTTGAAATTGATCCTGACAAAACACTCACTTTAAACGAAGAAAACAAAGTGGTGCAGAAAAAAGCCAGCCCCCCACCTGCAACTGAAAAAGTTGAGCAACATAACCCGTGGCACACGACACACAGTGTTAGTGCGGAAATGACAAAAGCCAACAGTTTATACACTGAAGCCAAGTCATTGCAGAGCAAAGCTTTCGATGATATTCGAGCGGGCAATAAAATTGATGTTGCGCCATTTCAGGAACTAGCAAGTGGCTTTATAGACTCAGTGTTTCGTAACCAAGATGCCCTAGCCTGCATTACGCGTATGCGTGAAAAAGACGCCTACCTACTAGAGCATTCAATCAATGTGTCTATTTTAATTAGTATTTTTGCTAAACACTTAGGTATTGATAGAGACATCATTCAAGAGATAGCAACAGGTGCCCTGCTGCATGATATTGGCAAAATTAATATTCCAGATAACATTCTTAATAAGCCTGGAAAATTAACAGATGAAGAATACCAAGTGATCCAAAACCATGCCCGTTTTAGTAAAGAGATCCTCGAGGAGTCTGGGCTAAGCGGAATAGCGGTTGAAATTGCAGCTTTCCATCATGAACGCTTAGACGGCAGCGGCTATCCTTTTGGTAAACATGCCGATGAATTGAGCTTATATGTGCGTATGGCTTCAATCGTCGATGTATATGATGCCCTCACCGCCGAACGGGTTTACAAAGCAGGTATGGAGCCGATTAAAGCATTCAAAATACTCAAAGATGGATGCCCTGATAGCTTTGATGGTGATTTAGTGACTAAATTTATCCAATGTATTGGCATTCATCCTGTCGGTACTTTAGTTAAATTGGAAAGCCAAAAATTAGCTGTGGTTACACATAGTAACCCGACAAGCCCATTAAAGCCGCAAGTTAAAGTGTTCTACAATGCAAAACATTCTCGCTATACAGAAGTACATGATATAGACCTTGCGAACAGTCGTTGCCATGAGAACCTTGAGGCAGCCATAAAACCAACTGATTTTAATATTGATTTAATTAAGTTTTTTAAACATTCAATTTTACCTTAGAAGTTATTCCCAAAAATATCCCTTCATTCGTTAATAGATTTAAAGCAGCCATTTGCTGCTTTATAAAAAACAACAATGAAGGGAATAAAATGAAAAAACACACACCTCGCTATAAAAAGCATTTACTAGCATTGGCAATCGGAAGTGCCTGCTTGAGCTTAAACCTACAAGCAGCTCAAAATTCTGAACAAGAAACTAAACCTGCATCAGAAAAGAAAAAACTTCTCGATCTTGAGCGAATTGTCGTGACCGGTAGTGGTGGCCGTGGCCAAACCAAACTCGAATCATCCGTATCAATTACCACACTCGATGCCGAGCAACTTGCTAGAGAGGCCCCGCTAGGTACCGCCGATTTGCTCGAAACTGTACCAGGGTTTTGGGTCGAAGATTCTGGCGGTGAAACCAACAACAATGTGGCTCCAAGGGGCTTACGTGGCGGCGAAGGCTTTCGTTATATTGGTGTTGAAGAAGACGGCTTACCGGTTGTTTATGACGGTGTGTGGGTCGACTTTTATCAACGCCAAGACATCACGATTGAACACATGGAAGCTGTGCGCGGTGGTACATCAGGCCTATTAACAACCAATGGACCTGCAGCCTTGGTTAACTTTATTACACGAAAACCTGATAGTGTCGAAGAAGCAACCATTCGTCTAACTACGGCGGATTATGGCCTATACCGCAGTGAGTTTTTCTATGGCACACCCATTAGTGAAAACTGGAAAATGTCTGTCGGTGGTTTTTATCGTCGCTCTGATGGCGTAAGGGATACAGAATTTACGGCAGATCACGGCGGACAACTGAGATTAAACCTTGTGCGCGAGTTTGATAAAGGCCAACTTACACTCTCTGCCAAGCATTTAAATGATCACACCACGTTTTTTGTACCTATTCCTCTACAAGATCAAAAAAATCCAGAAGGGATCGCAGGTGTGGATCCACAGCACGGAACCTTAATCGGAAATGGCCAACGCCTTTTAAATTACCTGCAAGAAGATGGTAGCTACAAAACGCGAGATCTTAAAGATGGGCAGCATACTAAGTTTACCACTTTGGGCTATAACCTTGATTGGGAACTAAATGATCGTTGGCTGTTAAATACAGCAGGCCGTTATTCAAGCTTCGAAAACGACATGTATATTCTACTTAATTTCGATAACTCCACTTTAGTAAATGCCAACGATAGACTTGGTCAACAAGATGTACTCTCCATGCTCGACCAATTTGCAGCTGACGGCGCTGTTGCAGCTAAATATCAATATGTTGATACAGGCGAAATACTCAACGATGTAACAAACTTAAACGGCAATGGTTTAGTGACCACAAGCTATCCACTTTATTCACGATATGATGCCGAGCAATTCGTCAATAAACTCAATTTTACTTACGAAGGTGATCGCCACACGCTCACTATGGGCTGGCTATTCGCATACGTTGATGCAAACTCGCTACCCGTTGATAAATGGGAGTCACAGTTCTTAACTGAAGTGAAAGATAATGCACGACTTCTTGATATTGTTGCTTTGGATGACAACCAACAAGTGGTCGGTCAGTTAACCGACAATGGTTCAACAGGCTATGCACCTGGTTGGGGCCAAGCCACTGCATTTGGTACAAGCACATCACACTCACTGTTTATCAATGAGCAATTTCAAGCCACAGATAGTCTTCGTATTGACGGGGGCATTCGTATTGAGTGGTTAGAATTGGATAGTACCGCATCAGCAACCCAGTTTGCCGTGCCAGTGGATGGTGCTTTCGATGCCAATGGCAATGACGTTGATAACAACCTTGCCAATAACTATGTTGATACCCCCTCGAACAACTACTTATCAAAAACCCGCGATGAAACTGAAACGGCATGGACGATTGGCTTCAACTATAAATTTTCTGATAGTGTCTCAATGTTTGGCCGCTATGCAGATGCGTTTGAGATGCCACGCTTAATGAGCTACGGACAAAATATACATGCCGGAATTGATGCAGACTTTAATGACAGTGTAAACCTTACCTTCAGTGAGTTTGGTGGGCGTTATTCTGGCGACACACTCGGCGCGTCTGTAACTTTATTTAGAACAAAGTTCAATGACCTAGTAGAGCGTAACTTTACCGGTAGTAATGGTGAAGTGGCTAATCAAACTATCGATACCGTCACCGACGGTATTGAATTTGAAGCCGTTTGGCAAGCACACGAAAACATCCAACTGGATTTAACGGGTGTGTTGCAAGATCCTAAAATGGAGGGCTTCACCGGTGCTTTTAAACATTGGGAAGGCAAGCAAGTCAAACGTACACCAAAAATTCAGCTACGTTTAACTCCCACCTATTATTTTGATGATGGTGATGTTTATTTAACCGTACACCACTTAGGTGAACGTTATTCAGATGGCGAGAATAAGTTTGAACTCCCTGCTTACACAACCGTCGATATGGGCGTTAATTATCGCTTTAATGACAGCGCTGCCGTTCATTTAAAAGCAACTAACTTAACTGACGAGTTAGGCTTAACTGAAGGTAATCCGCGTGCCATTAACGATGTTCAAGCGGGTTTCGACTATTACTACGCGCGCCCTATTTTAGGCCGAACTATTAGTGCTTCGTTAACCCTTAATTTTTAACCTACCCCTTGCTAATTTGCACTTTGCCCAGTGCTGATTAGTTTATCCAAGCCCGCAAATGCGGGCTTTTCTTAGGAAATAACAATGATTAAAAATGCTTTTTACCAATACTTGCAAAGCAGCTTTGTGTTATTCATTCTGCTATTAGCTCCTTATTATGTCAGCGCTAACATCACACCAAAGCCAACAAGCAGTCAATACGGTGAAGATCACTTTCACTTAATGCACAACACACAGATTAGCTATAACCACCAAGATGCAAAACAAGTGGCTCTGCAACTTGCTGAGTTTCTACGCCCACCAACTGGCTATGAATTACCTGTATCACACGCAAAAAATACGATGAAAAACACCATCGCTTTTAACATTACCGACTCAGTAGTGGCTGAGGAAGGTTATCAATTAATAGTAAGAAGTGGTTTTATTGAAATAAAAGCCAGCACAACAAAGGGGTTATTTTGGGCAATGCAATCACTCAGGCAACTGCTCCCCATTGAAATAGAATCGCGTATGCCAATAAACCAACGAAGCTGGCTAATTACCAATGCAGAAATACTCGACGAACCTCGCTTTACTTATCGTGGTATGCATTTAGATGTCAGCCGCCATTTCTTTGATGTGAGCTTTGTAAAACAATACATTGATTGGCTCGCAATGCATAAGTTTAATGTTTTTCAATGGCATCTAACCGATGATCAAGGCTGGCGTATAGCCATAGATGCATACCCTAAGCTTACAGAAATAGGCGCTACACGCCCTCATACTGTTGTTGGTCATACTTATGATTACAAACCTTTGTTTGATAATCAAAGCGTTTCAGGTTTCTATACAAAAGCACAAATCAAAGAAGTCATAGAGTATGCTAAAGCACGTCACATCGAGGTGATCCCTGAGATAGATATTCCAGGGCACAGCACGGCATTACTGGCTGCTTATCCTGAGCTGTCTTGCCACCAGCAGGCTGTCGACGTACAAGCACAATTTGGTATTTTTGAAGACGTGTTATGCCCTCGCGAGGATGTGTTTGAGTTCTTATCTGTCGTTTACAAAGAAGTAGCTGCACTTTTCCCTAGTAAATACATCCACATAGGGGGTGACGAAGTAATAAAAAAACAATGGTTAGAAAGCCCCGTTGTGAAAAAATTAATGCAGCAACATGACCTCACTACGCCAGAGCAAGTACAAAGCTACTTTATTAAGCGAGTTGCTAAAATAGTGCAAGATCTTGATAAAACAGTCATCGGCTGGGATGAAATCTTAGAAGGTGGAGTTGCAAATGATGCTGTCATCATGTCTTGGCGAGGAACCGAAGGAGGCGTGCAAGCAGCAAAAATGGGACATCAAGTCATTATGAGCCCATACCAGTATATCTATTTTGATGCCTATCAATCTCGTAACCTTGATGAACCCAAAGCAATTCATGGACTATCGAGTTTAAAAAATGTGTACCAATACGATCCTGAGCCTAGCCATTTAACCTCACAGCAGCGCGAATACATTATAGGTGCTCAAGGCGCACTCTGGACTGAGTATATAAAAACACCGCGTCATGCTGAATACATGCTATTCCCTAGACTCAGTGCGCTGAGTGAAACCTTGTGGTCAAACAAAGAAAGTAAATCATGGCATGATTATAGTCAAAACCGCTTACCTCGCTTATTAAAGCGCTATCAAAAAATGCATATTAATACCGCTAAAAGTAGCTATAAACCGATTATTAGCAGCACTGTGCAAAACAATAAACTACTTGTCACTATAACCACTGATATCGAAGGTACCGCTATTTATTATACGCTTGATGGCAGCGAACCCACTTTAGCCTCTAATAAATATCAAGCACCTATCACGATTCAATCAAACACCCAAGTCCGTGCTCGTAGCTATGTGAAATCGCAAGGGCAACTTATTGGCGATGCACGCCTTACACTTGGCCCTCACCTAGCACTGGGTAAAAGCATCACCCTAACTTACCCTGCAGCTGAGCAATCAGCGCATAAATTGCAAGATGGTCAGTTTGCATTTGATCAGTTTTATAGTGTCGAAGATTACGCTATTTTTTATGACACCGATCTTGAGGCCATTATTGATTTTGAATTACCGACTTTAGTTAAACAAGTGCAATTAGGCTATAACAGTGGTCGTCACCGTCAATTGCATCCGCCAACAGAAATAGTCATTCTCGGCTCTGATGATAAGCAGCAATGGACAACACTGGCAAAAGTAACCTCACCACAGGGCCCTATGTCGGTGTTATCTTTTCAGCCGACAACATTACGTTTTTTAAAAGTGATCGCTATCAACAGCAAGAAATCTCAGGACATTCAGATCCCTAAACTTCCTTTATATATTGATGAAATTGCAGTTCATTAACGTGCTTAGCCCTAATACAAAAGCAGTATTTAGGGCTTTTTTTAAATTTTAATTCCCAAATCTTCTTCTTAAGACGTTTATAAAATTAGAGTCAACTTGCGGTACCAGCTCTATCTATACAATAACAATGTCTTAGGAGCCACCATGTTTGCAAAGAAGCACACAATTACAACAACACTATCGAGCTTAGCACTACTCACAGCAAGCCAATTTAGCATTGCACAACCTCACCCTGATAACCTTGCTTTAAGTTGGCAAGTTATTGATCACGGGATTGGTGAAAATATTTTTCTTGGTAGTTTAACAATCACTAACAATGGCTTAGAACCATTAGGTGAATCAGGCTGGTCGTTATTTTTTAGCTCAGTAAGACCACCAGCCAGTGTTCTACCTGACTCTGACCCAAACGGACAATATGCGCGTCAACATATTGCCGCACAAAAACTAAGTCTAGAAAATGCAGATGCCGCCAAAAGCGGTGATTACTTTGTTTTAAAACCTATTGCAGGTTTTACGCCTATTCAACCAGGTGAGTCGCGTGAAATTGAGATCATTGCTCAATACTGGCAAATGCTGAAAAATGACTCTCCTTCTGGCTTTCATATCAGCTATAACGAACAAACACCTCAAGCTGTACTTGTTGATGTGTTTATGGACCCTAGTGATCCTAAACAAACGACACAGGCCACAAATGATGTGATGCCCGTGCAAACCACCGCATTAAGATATGCTGAAAATAATGCATCGATTCTCTCATTGCCATTAAAAAACCAGCTGGTTCCACAACCTCATTCAGTCGTTACAATCGACAATGAGTTTTTAACATTGATGAGTCAACTTACAACGATTTCTGCACCAGCATCACTCAATAAAGAAGCGGCTTTTTTACAAACTGCTTTAAGCGACATATTAAGTGGCACATTTGCACTCAATATAACAACTCAAAATGGCCCAAATCATATCAAGTTACAACTTGATCCACATTTAGATACTAATCAAGATAATCAAGCTGATAAAAGTGCCTACAAACTAGAAGTAGATCCATTTACAGGTATTACAATTACAGGCAGCGATGAGCAAGGTGTATTTTACGCAATACAAACACTACGCCAGATGATCCCCACATCGGTGTATAAAAACGCAAAAAACTCAAGCACCTTATCCGACAACACCATTCTACCTGCCACGACGATTTTAGACGCTCCTCGATTTGAGTACCGCGGCATGATGCTTGATGTTTCTCGTAACTTTCAGTCTAAGGAAACTGTGTTTAAGCTGTTAGATTTAATGGCTTTTTACAAACTAAATAAGTTTGAGATTAATGTCGCCAACGACGAAGGCTGGCGATTAGAAATTCCTGGTATTCCTGAGTTAACTGAATTTGGTGCTAAGCGTGGCTATGACCTCAATGAAACATCTATGCTGCATACATTTATGGGCGCAGCCAATGAATTTGCTCAAGGTGATGGCATTGACAATAAACCAAGTGATAAAACAGCTGCGAATTTAGGTACCCCGCCCAGTTTTCAAGGGTTCGAAATCGCGCAGCAAAACTACCTAGGTAAGGGCTGGGGTTTTTACACTGTTGAAGACTTTAAAGAAATTTTGCAATACGCAGCCGACCGTCATATTGATGTTATTATTGAATATGATTTTCCTGCTCATGCCCGCGCAGCAATTAAAGCGATGGAATATCGCTACAATAAGTACAAAAATACAGACCCAATCGAAGCGTCTAAATATAGATTAATTGACCCACTCGACCAGTCTCAATATTACACACCACAGTTTTACACTGACAACTTTATCAATCCATCCCTAGAGAGCACGTTTACTTTCTTAAATCATGTTATTGAGCAAACACGTGCAATTTATGATGCAGTACCTGATGCAACCATCACACGCCTGCACGGCGGGGGCGATGAATTGCCTCACTTAGGTCCAAATGAATGGTGGGCACAATCTCCTGCAGTTCAACAAAACCCTGCTACAGCAGGAAAAACAGATGCTGAAATTTTTGATTACTTTTTTCTTCGTTGGAAGCAAATAATTAATCAACACGGCTTCGATATGGCAAGTTGGGGAGACGTGTTATCTCACAACGGCACAGGCAATGTTGACTACGGCGATATCTACCCTGTGTTTTGGAATAATGTCTGGGGCTGGGGAAATGAACATCAAGCTTATAAGTTCGCAAACCAAGGTAAAAAAGTAGTACTTGCTCATGCAACTAACTTGTATCTTGATTTAGCTTACAACAAGCACCCTGATGAAATTGGTTATCATTGGGCAGGCTATACAGACACGAAAAAGACATTTGAGTACCGCCCATTTAATATTTATGCCAACGCGGTGAAAGACAAACTTGGCAACCCTGTGCCATGGGATCCTAAGTGGGTTTTACTCAGTGAAACGGGTAAACAAAACGTGCAAGGTATTCAGGCACAGCTATTTGGTGAAAACCAAAAATCACCCGAAATACTAGACTACATGACATTTCCTAAGTTACTCGGCGCAGCAGAGCGAGCTTGGGTGCAAGATATGCCAGCCGAAGGTTTAGCCACTGAACAAGCATGGCATACATTCACAAACACATTAGGGCAACATGCCTTACCACTATTGGACTACTACCAAGTTGTCGATATTAATGCTCAAATGCCTAAACAGGTTGGAGTAAATTATCGCATCCCACTTCCTGGGGCGACGATAGATAATGGCCAGTTAATCGTTAATACACGATTTGTTGGCATGCAGACCCAGTACTCATTAGACAATGGAATGACATGGCATGACTATACAGGACCCGTAACATTAACAACATCAGCTGCTGTTCAACTAAGAACAGTGAGTGATTCAGGCAAAGTGAGCCGAGTGGCCACCTTGAATTAATAGCCAACACTGACGAGCCGACTATGGTCGGCTCGCTACATGCAATACAAATGGAAGAGTAGGATGCGGATTCATGCCACCGTTATTATCTTTTAGACGCAAATCCATTGATTCAGTCGATACCGAATCAGACTGTCAGCGTAGTCGCCGCCAGCAAGTTGAGCAGTTGTTTTTAAAGCAACAGCAAAAACTGATACGTCATATCATGAGTAAAGGACTAGACAAACGTGAAGCAGAAGATGTTGCGCAAGAAGCCTTTGTTAAGCTGCTAGGTTTAGAGCAAGAAAAAATAAGCAATTACATCGCTGCTTACCTGTATAAAATAGCAACAAATTTAGCAATAGATAAATTGAGACGTAAAGCACGCAGCCCATTTGATGAGTTTATCTCTGATACAGATAACAGCACGCAACCTGTCAGCTCTATAAACCCAGAGAAGACACATCATAATAATGAGTTGCTAAAAGAAATGGAAAAATCTCTCATTAGTTTGCCTGATAAATGCAGACTGGCATTCTTGTTATATAAAATACGAGGACAAAGCTACGAAGAAATAGCTTTAACCTTACAGATTTCACCCAGTATGGTAAGAAAATATGTTTTACGTGCAGTTCGTCATTGCTACCAGCAATTGCAACATGAGCTTTAGTCATGAGTTTTAAGGATCTTAGCATGAACCCATCACCGAACGACTTAGCAAATATCGAAGAGCAAGCTGCTGAGTGGTTACTTGTATTAGATGAAAAGTTTACTGAAAGCGAAACAAACCGCTACCCTGACGAGCTTAACGATTGGCTAGCTCAAAGCACAGTCCATCGTGAAGTGTTTGAAAAAATGCAGTCGCTTTGGACGGCATCAACCACATTAAGTGATGAGTTTGTGACACAACAATTAGCTGAGCTTGATGCTGTTACCTCTAACAAAACAAATTCTAAATATCGCTCTATCACAAGCTATTTAGCCATAGCAGCAAGCTGCTTGCTATTTGGTTTTATTTTTTTAGTAAATCAAGAGTCGCCTTTAAAAACAATGAGCACTGTGAGCCCCCAAGCAAGTGCAAATGACAAAGTATCAAATGAATTTTTTCATACCACAATTAATGAACATCGCTCTTTAACTTTAGACGATGGCAGTCAAATAGATTTAGGTGCGAATACTCAACTTGCCGTTCGTTATAGCAGCGCATCTCGCGAACTAATTTTATACCAAGGCGAAGCACTATTTAACGTCAGTAAAGATAAACAAAGACCCTTTGTTGTGCGTTATCAAAACAGTGAAGTAACAGCGTTAGGCACTGTATTTAATGTACGAGCAAATCCAGCCTCTATTCGTGTTGATGTACTAGAAGGCAGTGTCTCTGTAGCTCAACAAGACGCTGTCACACTCACTCAAGGACAAGCTGTCGAAATGACAAAGGCGGGTAAAGTCACACACACTAAAGCACAAGGTGACTCGCTGACTATGAGCTGGCAAAAAGGCTATTTAGTCTACCAAAACGCGCGCTTGGGTGATGTGCTTAATGATGTTGCAAGGTACAGTGAAGTTCAGGTTAACTTAAGCGATAAAAAACTAACAGAACTCACCTACAACGGCACATTCTTAACAACCGAGATTGAAGGTTGGTTAAGTAGTTTAGAAAAAATTTACCCTATTACAGTCACTCAAAAAGGCCGTGTTTTTACATTGACAGCAGATTAGCTAAAAGTGTCATAGCGAAAATAAGTTAAAAGTGGTACAAAGTTTAAACAATAATAAAAATATCTAATTAAACTATGTTGTTAAGACTATTAGCCACAACACTAATATGGTTAATATTATTTACTAGCAAAGCACATGCTACCACTGACTATGCATTCGATTTAGCTGAAGCAACCTTGCAACAGCGCTTGCTTGATATTGCAGCGCAAAGTGGCTGGCAGCTCAATGCTGCCTCAATCACTGAGCATAGCGTGCTTCCACCTTTACAAGGGGACTTCACGTTGAGTGAAGTACTCACTGACGTCCTGCAAGGCTCTCGCTATCAGTTCACACTCGCTTTAACTGAGCAGCGCATCTTTGTCACGCTATCAAAGCAAACGCCCACTGATGATTTTGAACGCATCATCGTGACAGGCGTCAGTGGTAAAAGTCGTAATATCTTAAATTCTTCCATTTCTATTACACAACTATCCAGCTCTAAGCTTGAGCAACAAACACCTTATTCAAGCGCTGAGGTGCTTAAAAATGTCACCGGTTTTTGGGTTGAAGACTCAGGCGGCGAAACAAACAATAATGTCTCACCAAGAGGCTTAAGAGGCGGTGAAGGGTTTCGTTTTATTAGTTTGATGGAGGATGGCTTACCCATTACGTACGATGGAATATGGGGGGATTTTTTCTTACGACCCGATCTGACCCACCAAACCATCGAAGCTGTACGTGGTGGTAGCAGCGGTATTTTTACCCTTAATGGCCCTGCGGCTATGGTGAACTATATAACAAGGCAAGGCTCTGCAATACCATTTAACCTAATCAAATTAAGTCATGGCATCAGCTATGATTA
Organism: Pseudoalteromonas sp. 68 DY56-GL68; assembly: GCF_041414825.1. Classification (NCBI taxonomy): domain Bacteria; kingdom Pseudomonadati; phylum Pseudomonadota; class Gammaproteobacteria; order Alteromonadales; family Pseudoalteromonadaceae; genus Pseudoalteromonas; species Pseudoalteromonas sp. 68 DY56-GL68. Next base: position 268,324 of record NZ_JAOCZL010000024.1, on the reverse strand, counting down.
CACACGCTTTGATGGTGTCTTTACGGGCCCTTTAACTGATGAACTGTTTTATACAATCGGTGGATTTTACCGTACCTCAGATGGTATTCGTGAACCTGGCTATAAAGCGGATAAAGGAGGCCAATTAAGTACAAAAATCAGTTGGTTAACTGACAGTTTTGAGTTTGACTTTAGCTACAAACACCTAAATGATAAAACCAGCTTTTATGCTCCGCTAATTTTAGAAAATAAACAAAAAATTCAACAACTCGATAGTCTTGCCTATGACGATGGCACGCTATTAAGTGACGATTTAAAATTATTAGCGTTTCGCACTCCTGAAGGTACGCTTGTTCATGATCTGGGTGATGCTCAGCACACACAAATGAATAGTTACACGTTAGTATTTAAAGCGCCACTGAGTGACAAAGTAAATATCACTAACCGCACTCGTTACGCCAAGCTAAACAATGAACTTTACACGCTCATGAACTTAGGCAACCAAACTATTGTTGATGCCCAAAGCCGTTTACAACAACAAGATATAACCGACTTTAAACACTCTTTGGAAGATACAAACTTAACCGCGCTGTACCGACGGGTCAGCGACCACAAATTAATCGATGACCCTAGCCGCCTCAATGAAAATGGCTTAGTCACCTCCAGTTTCCCACTGCACTCACACTACAAACAACAACAGTTGATTAACCATTTTCGAATCAATTACCTTGATGATCACTGGTCACTCAGCTTAGGGCATATTTATGCGCGCAGCGACTTTAGCTCATTACCCCTTGACCAATGGCTTGGTGAATTACTCACTGATGTAAAGCATCAACCTGATCGTTTAGAAATTGTACTGACAAATAATCAAGGAGAAGTTGTTGGTAACTTCAATGAACAAGGCTTTTTATCGTATGCAGGTCCTGTGTATTTAAAAGGAGTAGGTTTATCTGAATCCCATTCTTTTTATGCTAATTTTGATTGGCAAATCACAGACAGCCTTAGGTTTGACCTTGCGCTTCGTAATGAACACCTCAACTTAGACAGCACCCTATTTGAAGGCGCAATATCACCAACCGATTCGCTAAGGCCTTATTACTCGCATTACCTTGCCCCAAGTTCATTACATGACACATTTAACCAAACAGCGTTTAGTGTTGGCGCTAATTATCAGATACAGCAACACCTTGCGGTATTTGCTCGCTACTCAGACGCTTTTGAAATGCCTCGATTAATTAATTTTGGTAATGCGCGTGGTTGGGCTTCCAACAATATTGAGCGAGACCAGCAAAACTTTGGCAAGCCAATACGTTTAACCTTGGGTGAAATTGGTTTACGACTGCAAACATCACAATGGCAATTTAGTGGGGCTTTATTTGATACTAATTTTGACCCACTCCCTTTTACTGTTTATAGAGGTGCAACGGGGCCACAAAAGGCAATTTTAATTAACACACAAACGCAAGGGTTAGAGTTTGAATTCAGCTACCAATACAACGCATCTTGGCAATTCAAAGGCGTTGGGGTATGGCAAGATGCAGGGTTCTACGGGATCCCATCATCCCTTCCTCAGAGCGAGTTTAATGGTAACCAAATAACCCGTACACCCGAGCTACAGTTTCGACTGACACCTGAGTATAAGTCAGACAATTTTCAAGCTGCGATCACATGGGCTTACATCGGCGAGCGATACTCAGATACCGCCAATCAATTCGCCTTGCCAGCTTATCAAACATGGGATTTTTTCAGTGAGTTCACAATGAATGAGCAGTTAAGCTTACAGCTAGAAATTAAAAACCTCACCAACACGCTTGGTTTAACAGAAGGCAATCCCAGAGATGATTTAAACCACCAAGATCCCCTATTTTATGGGCGACCTATATTTGGTCGTAATATAAAAGTCGCCCTAAGCTATCAGTTTTAGTAAAACCTATTCAGGCCAATCTTGTAGTGCTTTCAAAGTAAACTCGTAACCATCGTAACTGAGCAAACTTTGCTCTGGCGTAATCTCGACCACTGACAGCACACCTATACTGTCACCTTCATATAATTCACGGCCATTTAGCTTAATCCAACGTTTTGATGTTTCTGACGCATAAATATGTGCCTGATACTTAATCGTAGGTAACTGATTTTGTAGCGATACAGGTAATAGCTCTATGGGCTCGGCATACGATGAGTTTTTCGTACTGTGAGTGACTTCTGAAAAATGCTGGCTATCAACATCCTGCACCGCTTTAGCAAATGCATCTTTCAACGTATCGGGCACATCTTTAAGCTCGTCATTATCGGGGGTTTGCTGAGGGGGGGCTGATGGCTCGCTATTTAGCGGCTTACCCAATACCTTATATTTACTTAAATCAATACCTTGGTCGCTTACCTTTTGCGAGCTATTATTTTGCATCATTTGCACAGGCTGTGAAAACTGTGGCTGTGTTTGATAAACCGGTTGGCCTTGATAAATTGGCTGCTGATAAACAGGCTGCCCCTGGTTAACATACACAGGAACTGAATTTACAGGCACCTGAACCCATTGATATTGTTGCCCTTGCACTGGCATTTGTTGCATTGAAGGTTGCGGGGGTTGTGTTGACGTTACAGCCGCATTTATTGCGTGTGGCTGAGCAGTCGTTTGCGCAGCATCAGTGGCAGCTTGTTCCGTATTCTCCACTACCTCGTTTTTATCAATCGTTTGCTGCGTGCTTGTAACAACTGCACTATCCAATGACTTACTGTTTTGTAGCCATTTGCCAATCGAAAACCCTGCCATTAGCGTCAAAATTGCAGCTAATAAAAGCCCAAATGACAGGGCAAGGCGTCTGTAACGAGTTAATTCCTGCTGCTGTTTTAATTGTAATGCAGCTTGGTCATGCTCAGCGGCGGTTTGCTCATGCTGACCAGATTGTTTAATTGCATCTAAAAGTAATGACATAAATGAGCACTCTTTATATTAGGTAGGATAAACCAATACCCACACCTAATACGACTAAAAATGAAACAGGGTAAAGCCAAACATAATTGGATTGTGTATTGGCGGTTGCTGTAATGACGGTGCTACTTGGTGGCAAAGCTTCCTCAGCAGAACGCATCACCAGTTCACTATCTATGCTCAACTTTTGTTGAGAAAAAGCACCCACTAAACAGCGTTCACACAATAAGTTAATCAACCTAGGAACGCCCTGCGTCACTTGGTAGATAGCCTTTAGAGCATCCCTTGAGAACAACGCTTGTTCGGTTCCTGCTTTAGACAAACGATGTTTAACATACGCAAATACTTGCCCTTCTGTTAGCGGTAATAGGTGATAGCGTGCTGTTATACGCTGTGCCAATTGCCTAAGTTCTGTGCGTTTAAGTAATGCTTGTAGCTCTGGTTGTCCCACTAAAACGATTTGTAATAGCTTTTTATGATCCGTTTCTATATTGGTCAATAAACGCAATTGCTCAAGTACATCAGGAGCAAGTAATTGCGCTTCATCAATAATTAAAATAGTGTGGCCACCAGCACTATTATTTGACTCCAAATGCTTTTTGATCACATCGGTTAATGTTTTCAACGTCGCATTATTGCTGTCGTAAGTAATATTTAATTCATCACAAATACTGGCCAACAATTCAAGTTGCGATAAGGCAGGATTATGAATTTGTGCAACTTGTGTATTTTCTGGAAGCTGTTCTTGCAGGCTTCTTGTTAATGTTGTTTTCCCTGTACCAACCTCACCTGTCAGCAATACAAACCCTCCCGCTTCTCCTAGGCCGTAAGTTAGATGCGCTAACGCTTCTTTATGGCGCTCACTGAGAAATAAATATTCAGGGTTCGGAGCAATCGAAAAAGGTTTTTCTGACAAGCCAAAATAGCTTAAATACACCGTGATATTCCTTGCGTTTAAAATCACGGCCTATAATGGCAAAAAAAAACGCCACTTAAAACCTTGTTCGCATTTTAATGGATAAATAACGTAAAATACCAAAAAGGCAAAATAGCAGGTGAACTATGCAGGTTTATTTAGTGGGTGGCGCAGTCAGGGATGCCCTACTTGGTCGTCAGATAAAAGAGCGTGATTACGTTGTGGTTGGTGCGACACCAGAAGAACTACTTAAGCAAGGCTATCAACAAGTTGGTAAAGATTTTCCTGTTTTTTTACATCCAAAAACAAAAGAAGAGTATGCACTCGCTCGCACAGAGCGAAAACAAGGAGAAGGTTATACTGGCTTTATCTGTGACTTTACCCCTGATGTCACCTTAGAAGAAGATTTAATACGCCGTGATCTGACCGTTAATGCGATTGCTCAAGCGAAAGACGGCACATTGTTCGATCCCTTCAACGGCCAAAACGATATTAAAAACCGTGTTTTACGCCATGTGTCTGATGCTTTTAGTGAAGATCCTTTACGCATTCTACGTGTTGCTCGCTTTGCAGCCCGTTATCATTACTTAGGCTTTACCATTGCACCTGAAACTAACCGCTTGCTTGTGTCCATGGTGGCCAATGGCGAGCTTGAAACACTCACCGCAGAACGTATTTGGCTAGAATGCGAAAAGTCATTAAGTGATGGAGCCTTTGCTGAATTTTTGAATGTATTATTCGACATTAAAGGCTTACACGTAATAAGCCCTTCACTTGAAAAGCAGTGGGACAGTGCCTTATATCGAACCTTACAAGCTCGTTTTAATTATGCGCAACAACGTGGAATTACCAATACTGCATTACTGTTTAGCCAAGTAACACTTTCGCTCAGTGAAGAGGCAATTAAAACGCTCGCTCTGAAAATTCGTTTACCCAATGAAGTACGAGATTTAGCATTAAACACGCAAGCACACAGGCAAACACTGTGTGCTAGTCAATTAGATAGCGATGCAGTTTTGAGCTGCTTTAATCAGCTTGATTTGTGGCGACGCCCAGAGCGTTTCGAGCAAGTTTTAGAAGCGCTTGAGATCAGTAAACAAAAACCACTTACCTTTGCTAATGAACTTAAACAGGCTGCCAAGCAGGCACGCGCTGTAAATCCTCAGCAGTTTATTGCTCAGGGAATAAAAGGGGCTGATATAAAAACCGCGCTTGAAAAAGCGCGGCTAGAAATAATTCAACGTTACTTTTCGTAACGAACTAGGCGTAAATACAGATCCGACGTTTTCGCATGTAAGCTATTTACGCCTTTATCAAATTGATAAACCCAAGCAAGATCAGTTCGCTCTTTACCTGAGGTACTGCTCCAGTAGTTTTGTAACTTGGTGGCATAGAAAACTTGTTCATTAATGCTCGGTTGAACACATTGATGCTCTAAAATACTCGCCAATTCTTTTATGTTTGGTACATGCCAGTCGTTATACTGAGCATAATCACTCATCGTTGCGCCGCGTAATGCCTCACCCCATGATAATTGTTGGCTAGTTCCTTCACAGTTTAATGTTTCTGTATTATAGCTTTGACCAAAGCTACAGCGTTGCCACATTAACCCTGTTTTGCTATCACTTACCGTGCCATCGTCATTAATAACAAACCGCGTTGTTGGCGTCGTTTCTGCGACACCGTCATAACACACTTGCGCTTGAGCAACACCAACTGATGCTGCAAATAATCCAACCGATACTAGCAAAGATAATTGACGCATTTTACTCTCCTGGTGTTCTGACTAAGCGAACAAACGCTGTATTGTTTTTTGGATACGCTAAATCGTTCGCGCTACTCATATCAATAATATAGGCCTGCGATAAACTCGTACCATCAGCAGCAGTTTGTGATGTCCAGTACGGCATAAATGCGTCACTATTACTGCTTAACTGGGTCGCATCAGGTTGATTTGGGAAAAACTCACTACTCAGTAAGCTTGCTTCACCTTGTTTAGAGTAATCGAGCAAGCCTTGCAACTCAGTATAAGTAGGCACTCGCCAGTTTGTGCCCCCGCAAAAATCAGTGGCATTAACTTCTTCTACATAAGTTTGTAAACCACAGGCGGTATTACTTGGACATGTTGAGTTTGGCGCACCTTGCACACTTCCTGTTTGTGCTCCATTTCCCTCATCTAAATACCAAGTGTAGTGATTTGTTGAGGCACGGACAGTCGTTGCCGGCGGCAGTACTGAACTTGCCGCTTTTACTTCCCAAATCAGCCCCGTAACATTATCTCGAACGCAGCTAAAGTTTGTGGCGTCATCGGGCAACTCATCTGCAAATTGGTTTAATTTTGTGAAATCAAATGCCAAGTCGCCTTGTCCTACCTTATCAAGCTGATTAGCAACACTGTCTCTGCCTAAATCAGCATCTTGATTTGGGAAATCGTCACTGTTGCAATTAATTTTTTGCGAATTGTTATAACAATCATTCATGCCCGTATCGTTTATGTAACCAAGTGGTTTAGGCCTAATATCAATAGCCACTGTATCTGTATCACTGCGTGACTTACTATCCGTTACAGTGACTTCAAAACTGAGTGCTGTATCTGTATCAACATCTGGGGCTGTGAATGAAGTAATACATTGATTTTGATTTGCAAGAGTCACAACGTCGCCCGTTAACTGCTGCCAAAAACATTGTTTGGTAGTGGTGACAACCTCACTATTAGTCGCATCAAGTGTTACGGTATCAAACTCAATAACTTGCTGATCTTGTCCTGCATTTGCAACGATGATCTCGTTCGTTTTATTTAACGTGAACGTTTGTTCGATACTTGCAGAGCCCCCTTCGTCATCAGTGACAGTCAACTGCCATGTCATTTGTGTATTCGCTTCAAGCAGAGGGTGATTAAAGCTGATTGTTTTATCTGTATAGCTATTGATAACGAGATCTGGGCCTGACAGTTGTGACCAAAGATAACCGTTTATTGAACCATTTTCGTCAAGATCGAACGATTCTTCACCACTTAAAATAATTTCATCATTATACTGAGAAGGGAGTTCTTCAGGGGCGACCTGTGTGATAACAGGTTGTGGAAGCTGATTGTTAGAGCTGATAAAAATGCTCACTTCATCGCTCACTAACTGCCCATCGGTTGTTTGGTAATCCACACGAAGTACAAGTTCTGAATCGAGTTTAATATCAGGAGCAGTTAAAGATTGCTCAGCACCGTCAGCAGGAAACCCTTCTATAGCGGGGCCACTCACACGCTGCCAAGTAAAGGTACCATCTGCTGGCGAGCCTTTTGCAACGACAGTAAATTCACTTTTTTCTATTATTTGTTGATCTGCGCCTGCGTTAACTGTCGCAGCAGTAGAGGTATTGTCGCTATCACTACCACCACCGCCGCCACATGCTGTTAGTGTTGTAATAACAATAGCAAGAAGGGGCACTCGTCTCATGTTTATCACCTTAGAAAACAAAGCCAGACTCATTTCCAGCCGTCAAATTAGTGAATACCAAGCAAGTAAAGTGCCAAATTAAAGAAGGGCTTAGAGATAGCTATCCTGATGAATACGCACAAATAGCTTAGTGCCTACTTTACTGTAATCCACCTTATACTCGCGTCCATCTAAAGATTGAATAAAGAGCAAACGCTTTTCTTCTGCGAAAACATCTGCACTAGTAATATAAACCATTTCAAGGTAGCGCTCTTTCGCTTCACGACGATTTTTTGGCAGTTCTTCTTTAAAGGGTTCAAGCCCGTTTTGGGTCACCTTAATTCGTGGGTGGTTTTCGCCATTCACGATAACGAGATCGAGCTTTCTATCTTTATGAATTATCGTGTTTCGACCACTTTTAATAAAAGAACGTTCTTGACTCATAGCCTTATCCTGCTTACTACCACCTAACGATTCACATTTTTGTGTAATTGAGTATTTATAAACTCATTAGGGTTTAATTTCCAACGATTTAAATATGCACTAAATTGCCAAATATCAGTATCGAGTACATTGGCAGGTAACAGTAGATCATACCCTGTCAATTGACCAAGATGCTGCGTTCGATTGGCAAACATAGCTATCAATCCTTTGTAACGCTGCCCGCTTGGAGCCGTGTATTGCGTATCCTCAATTAACCATTCTGATGGGCAATCCCCATTTTTGCAATGTTTTTGAACTACTTGCATAAATAGGTGACGCTGTTCAATCAATAATCGCCCTGCGATTCTTGGTTGGATCTGCATCAAAAACTCATCTATGTTATTGAGTTTAATACCAACTGCGTTTAACTCAAGGTATTCTAAGCCTTGTTCCACTTTTGGTATACCACTATGATGAAAATTCTCTCTATTTAACTGCCAATATCCGACTTTATGACGATAAATGAGCGCATCTTCGCAGAAAGTGAAACTAAAGTAGGGTTCCTGCGTTTTTAAATAACCAATGAATATTGCTGCAATGCAGCTACTTGCAAGAAAAATCTCGATAATGCTAATTTCGCCAGGCCTTAGCAAATTAAATAACATAATAAATGTTAGCCCAATCCCACCCACAAGCAAAAATTCGATACCATGACGGGATGCGTGAGCACGAATATTCAAAATATCAGACATATTAACCGTACACAGAAAAATAAAATACGAACATAACGATCCCCACTAACACGACTTTTCGTAACATCAGGCAGTAGTTACATTTTGACTCTTTACTCATAGCAAATACTCACTTTTAGTTACATTTCAGGAACAAACTCAGCCATTTTTTTACTTTTACGCCAAATGCACAAATTTACGGGATACCTGACATACTCGACACGTACTAATTTTGTACACTACACTCAACTAATTCTCTGGTAACACAATGATGTATTCTACACAATCTGGCAAAGCGCTTTTTCCTTTTATTATTACCCTGTTATTAGGGTTATGTGTTTATTTGTACTTACCTTCAAGCCAAGGTGAGCAAACTGGCTTTGGTGATACTGCAACTCAGGTCAGCGCGCACACCGTTACCTCAGAAGAAAATGCGGTACTTATCGAAGCAATAGGTAGTGCTCGCGCTAACCAAGCCATTTATATTCGTAGTGCCCAAAGTGATTATGTGACTGATATCTACTTTAATGATGGCGACTTGGTCAGTAAAGGTCAAAAACTCGTACAACTACAGTCACAAGAAGAACAACTGACCGTTAAAGAACTCAGTATTAACCTCAGAGAAGAGAAACGCCAACTAGAGCGCTTAACTGAGCTTTCACGCTCACAAGCAACAGCTAAATCATTACTTGAAGAGCAATTATCACGTGTAGATGCAACCGAAGCTCAGCTTGAAAGTGCAAAAACAAAATTAGCCGAAATGACAATTACAGCGCCATTCTCGGGATTGTTAGGTAAACGTGAGATATCTATTGGTACCTATGTAAGTAGCGCCACAAATATTACCACCCTTGATGACATCAGCATTATTAAAGTTGATTTTAAAGTGCCTGAAAAATACCTAGCACAATTACAGCTAGGTATGAAAGTTATGACTCAAAACGATGCCTACCCAGAAAAAACCTTTAATGGCAAAGTGACCCACATTAGTTCACGCATTGATTCTGTAACACGCAGTGTTGAAGTAACAGCCAGCTTTGTAAATAGTAGCCGTTTACTACGCCCTGGTATGTTATTAAATACCGCCTTACAGCTTAGTTCAAACCAAGCGCTTATGGTGCCAGAAAAAGCAGTTATTCCTCAGCAAGATAAACACTATGTTTTCCAAATTGAAGACGGTGTAGTGAACAAGGTTGAAGTGCACGTTGCTGGCCGTCACAATGGTTGGGTTGCTATTGATAAAGGCCTTGAGAATGGCCAACAAGTTGTCACCGAAGGGATCATTAAAATCCGTACCGGCAGTAAAGTTAGTATCAAGGGCTAAAGCATGAAAATTACAGATACTAGCGTTAAACGTCCGGTCTTTGCGATCGTAATAAACTTATTGCTGCTTACCTTTGGTCTCGTTGCATTTTCAATGCTACCACTGCGTGAATACCCTGATATTGAAACGCCAATTGTGAGTGTAAGCACTGAGTATACAGGAGCCAGCGCAGAGATAATCGAAACCAAAATAACCCAAGTACTCGAAAACCGCATATCGGGTATTGAAGGTATCAAAAGTATTAACTCGTCAAGCCGCAATGGCCGCTCTAACATCACCATTGAATTTAATATCAGTCGTGATATTGATGCTGCATCAAATGATGTTCGTGAGCGTGTAGCGAGAGCACTTGATAGCCTACCTGAGCAAGTTCGCCCACCCGAAGTATCAAAATCAAATAGTGATGAAAGTCCGATTGCTTGGTTCGTACTAAACAGTACAACGATGGACTCATTACAGCTCTCTGACTACGCACAGCGTTTTATTGTCGACCGTTTAGCCGTTGTTGACGGTGTTTCAAACGTTCGTGTAGGTGGTGAGCGTAAATACGCAATGAAAATTTGGCTAAACCGCAAAGCCATGGCTGCTCGAGGTATCACCAGCAGTGACATCGAAAATACCCTTCGTACAGAAAACGTAGAACTTCCTGCAGGTGAAATTGAATCGATTGACCGTGACTTTACCGTTCGTACTGCCCGCAGCTATAAAGACCAACGTGATTTTAGAAACCTTGTTATTAAGCGTGGTGATGACGGCTACTTAGTTCGCCTTGACGAAGTTGCAGATGTTCACTTAGAAGCAGCCGACGACGAAAGCCTATTTCGTGGTAATGGTCGAAATATGATTGGTTTGGGTATCGTAAAGCAAGCCAAAGCGAATACCTTAACTGTGGTTGATAACGCTCGCGCTGAGCTTGAAAAAATCAAACGCAACTTACCTGAAGGTACCACCATTGAAGACAGTTATGACTCGTCTGTTTTCATCAAAGAGTCGATTGATGAGGTGTATCGTACCCTTGCAATTTCAATGGCACTCGTTGTATTAGTTATTTACTTATTCCTTGGCAATATTCGCGCAACCTTAGTGCCGGCTGTAACAGTACCTGTGGCACTTGTTGGTAGCTTTATGTTCTTACTTGCAATGGGCTACTCAATCAACTTACTTACCCTGCTCGCTTTAGTGTTAGCTATCGGCCTAGTGGTAGATGACGCCATTGTTATGCTTGAAAATATCCACCGCCGAATTGAGCTTGGCGAGCCGCCTTTACTTGCAGCATTTCGTGGTGCCCGTGAAGTAGGGTTTGCCATTATTGCCACCACACTTGTGCTCATTTCTGTATTCGTGCCGTTGGTATTTATGGATGGCCGAATTGGCGCGTTATTTACCGAGTTTGCTATGGCGGTGAGTGCTGCAGTGTTCTTTTCAAGTATCACAGCACTAACACTGTCTCCCGCTTTATGCTCAAAAGTACTTAAAGCCTCAGAGAAAGAAAGTAAATTTAGCCAATGGATGGATCGCTCGTTTAGCAAAATAGAGAATGGCTATCGCAATTCACTGCAATCGAACATGAGCCGTAAATGGGGTCTATTATTTACCATGATCTTAATGGGTGTTGTCAGCTTTATGCTATTTAAGCAGGTACCATCAGAGCTCACTCCAAAAGAAGACCGCGGCACTTTCTTTATCATGATGAGCGGCCCTGAAGGCGCAAGTTATGAGAATAACGCAGCAAACATGGCCAAAATTGAAGAGCGTTTAATGCCTTACTCTGAATCAGGAGAACTAAGCCGCGTACTTATTCGTGTGCCTGGCTGGGGCGGCCAAGGTGGTGTAGCAATCGTTGGTATGGCCGATTGGGATAAACGTAAGCGTTCAACATGGGAAGTGATGGACGAAATTAGCGGTAAAATGACCGAAGTGACAGATATTAGAGCATTTGCAATTATGCGCCGCGGTATTGGTGGCGGTGGCTCATCGCGTCCAATTGAGTTTGTATTACAAGGTAACGATTATGATCAACTCGCCAAGTGGCGTGACCGCATCATAGAGCGTGCAGAGAAAAATCCTGGTCTTGTGCGTATTGACCATGATTATAAAGAAACGTTTCCACAGTTTTTAATCAATATAAACAAGAATAAAGCCGCAGATTTAGGCGTATCCGTTTCCGATGTAGGCCGCACTTTAGAGACCATGTTAGGGCAACGACGTGTCACAACCTTTATCGATCGTGGTGAAGAGTATGACGTAATTCTCAAAGGGACCAAAGAAGACTTTGCTAACCCAACAGATATCTCAAATATCTACTTGAAATCGCGCAGTGGTGAACTCGTTCCACTGGACAGCCTTATTACCTTAAAAGAAGAAGCAACCGCATCACGATTAAACCGTTACAACCGTATGCGTGCAATCACGTTAAGTGCAAACTTAGCTGATGGCTACACACTAGAAGAAGCACTTAATTTCTTAAACCAAGTAGCTGCTGAAGAAAATGATATTGATGGAGCCATTGATTATAAAGGTGAATCGCAGTTGTTTTACGAAGGTGCATCAGCGATGACCTATGTCTTCATTCTTGCGCTCACAGTGACCTTCTTAGTACTTGCAGCCCAGTTTGAAAGCTTTGTACATCCATTTGTGATCATGCTAACCGTGCCACTAGGCCTAGCTGGCGCGCTCTTTGGTTTATGGTTTACAGATCTGACGTTAAATATTTACAGCCAAATAGGTATCGTGATGTTGATTGGTTTGAGCGCCAAGAACGGCATCTTAATTGTTGAATTTGCTAACCAACTACGTGACAAAGGCGTTGAATTTAACGAAGCCATTACCCAGGCGGCAACACAACGCTTACGCCCTATCATCATGACGTCACTCACCACTGTGATGAGCTCTGTTCCGCTTGTACTTGCAAGTGGCCCAGGTGCAGAAAGCCGAATGGTTATTGGTGTTGTGGTATTTACCGGTGTTATTGTAGCTACGTTACTAACATTATATGTAGTTCCCGCAGCGTACACAGCGCTTGCCCGTAATACTCAGTCACCCGAATACTTACAAGGTAAACTTGAACAGCAAGCGAAAGACAAACCGCTGGAAGACATTTAACGAGTCTTTAGCGATAATAAAACGCCGTCTTTACGGCGTTTTGTTTTTTCAGCTATAGTCAGCAAAAAGGTGAGGAAATTAAAATGGAAAACAACATACAAATAGCCACTTTTGGCGGTGGTTGCTTCTGGTGTATTGATGCCGCATTTAGACGTGTTAAAGGTGTGCTAAACGTCAGCTCTGGTTATGCTGGTGGTGACATTGAAAACCCGAGTTATCAGCAAATTTGTACTGGCTTAACCGGTCACGCCGAAGTCGTTCAGCTTGATTTTGACAGCAGTATTATTAGTTACCATAGCTTACTTGAAATGTTTTTTACTTTGCACGATGCCACGCAACTAAACCGTCAAGGTAATGATGTTGGCACCCAGTATCGCAGTGTTATTTATTACCACGATGAACAACAAAAAGTGGCGGCTGAGACAATGATTGCTAACTTACAAAAGCAAATTCGCGAACCAATAGTCACTGAAATAAGCCCACTCACTAACTTTTACCCTGCGGAGCAATACCATCAAGACTACTATACCGAAAACCCTAACCAAGGCTATTGCAGTATTCTTATTGCACCTAAACTTGAAAAATTCGCTCAGCATTACGCAGATAAACTAAAATAAAAAAAGCCCGCTAAGTAGGTAGCGAGCTTTTAGACGCAGAACTAATAATTTTCTTTATTAGAACTGATAACGGGCACCTACAAACAAGCGACGATCAGCCGTGTTGTAGTAATAAAGCTCGTCGTTGATGAAGTCACCATCTAAGTCAGTGCCATAGGCATCAACGGCGTTGTACTGTTTATCGAACAAATTTTCTACGCGAAGTGATAAGGTTAAATTATCAGTTGCTTGGTAGTGACCGACAAAATTCCACAGAGTATATGAAGGCAAGTGCGTGAGTTTACCATCGCGGTCTCCTCGGTACTGCATATCAATACCCGCATCAAAGTCGCCCCATGCTTTATGTAGTGACCAGTTCACGCTTTGTTTTGATACATAAGTCAGCGCTTCACCTGTTTCAGTATCTTCTGCTGATAGGTAAGTAAAGTTAACGCTATGATCAAAACCAAATACTTGGTTTTCGAAACTAAACTCTATCCCTTCGTGGCGAGCTTCATTGATATTTGTTGGCTGCCAAGCACCAGACGCATTTGGTGCCCATGCAATTTTGTTATCTATTTCATTACGGAAAATCGCAATATCCAAGCTAATGTCATTCACATTTAATGATAAGCCTAACTCTTGGTTATCAGATGTTTCAGGGTTAAGTTCTGGATTACCTGAACCTGGGTAGTAAAGATCATTAAATGTAGGCGATTTAAAACCGGTACTTTGACTTACACGAAATGTTGCGATGTCGTTTAAGTGATAACCCACAGCAGCAGTATAGGTTGTTTCGTCGCCAAACTGTTGATCGTCATCTTGACGTAGCGTTAAATTAGCAAGTACTTGTTCATCATCATAATAAGCACCAATAAATGCTGCAAACACTTCACGGCTATCTTTTAAATAAGCGTTCGTTGTTTCTATATGATCTTTATACCAATTTAAACCACCGCTTAGTGTCAGCGCTTGATTGAAAAAGTATTGACCGTTGTAATCGATTTGCTTACGTTCAGTTTCAAACTTATCAACCACAGCAGCACCTGTATAGTCGATACGTGAATCGTCTGAACTGTCGCTTGAGATTGCAATATCAATCGCATGGCTGTGTTTTTCAAAGGCCTTTTTCCAACCTAATGAAGCCTGGTAGTTTTCAAATTCGCCTTTTTCTACCCTGCTATCCGCAGGACTAAAAGAACTATCGTACTGCGCTTCACCTTCTGAGTACTGACCTTGTAATAAAAGCTCCCCTAGTTGCTCATTTTGATAGCCTAGGTTAAAACCAAGGTTTTTATTTTCATAGCCATCTTCATCGGGTGCTACGCCTTGCAATACATCAAAGCCATCTGTTTTTTCATAACCAGCATTAACAGCAATATCAACACCAGCAAACTGACCACCAGTTGCCACTTGGTACTCTTGGTAAGAATCAGAACCAAATGTAACATCTAAGGTCGTGTTTTGTGCTTTGCGAGTAATAATATTAATCACACCCGCTAATGCATCAGAGCCATACACAGCAGCGCGAGAACCTTTAATAACCTCAACACGTTCAATACTGTTTAAAGGAATATTGCTAATGCCTTTATAGCCAAGCGTTGCAGACCCTGTGCGCACACCATCAATTAAGATAAGTGTATGACGTGTGCCTGAACCACGCAGCGAAACACCTGCGTTTTGACCAAAGCCACCATTGGCATTGATTTGAAAGCCTGCGCGGGTGGCAAGTAAACTTGGTAGGTCTCGCGCATAGCTAGCTTCAATATCTGTGCGGTTAATGACAGTTACGCTGGCCAATACATCATTAATTGATTGTTCGAATTTATTCGCCGTGACTGTAATATGCTCGATTGACTGCTCATCCGCAGACACAGAAAAAGACAACGCAGCAGCAACCGCTACGCCTAAGGTAGATTTATTTAGCATGATATCCCCTAGCCTGTGCCCACCGCACACGCAAATAGTAAGTTACTCCAAGGCCGGTCTCCGGACTTTGCGTATGCAGGGCACACACATTACCGTTGCGGGGGCAGTGTTGGCATTGTTTTCTCCATGAAAACGCACCAGCTTCCCGATTATCTTGCTGCTACTTCAACCTTTGAAGTATAGGTACCTTAGAAGGTACAGCAAGCACCTTGAAAATAGGCCGCTATTGTGATGATTTTAGGGATAAAAGTCAATGGACGGCTATACTGCTAAAGGCTTTTTTATCAACAAAAAAGCCAAACAAATAGACCGCTTGGCTCTTTAGTGACATTTAATTCATTTTTCATGCACTAGATTACGTATATAGTGCAAACAGCGAATTAATCGCGGAAGTTCTTAAATTGGAATGGCTGACCTAAATCAGCAGTACGCACAACTTGCATCGCTTCTTGTAAATCGTCACGCTTTTTACCCGTAACACGTAATTCTTCACCTTGAATTGCTGCTTGCACTTTGATTTTTGAATCTTTGATTAACTTAACGATTTTCTTCGCTACGTCTTTCTCAATACCTTGCTTAAGTGCAACATCACGCATAACGTACTTACCACTGCGCGACTCATCTTTAAGCTCAAGGCTAGATACATCTAAACCACGCTTTGAAATTTTCGCAGCGAGAATATCAAAAAGCTGCATAACTTGTTGTGGTGCTTCAGCTTTTAGCTTGATTACTTTGTCACTTAATTCGATTGATGCATCAACACCACGAAAATCAAAACGCGTCTCAAGCTCACGCTTAGCGTTGTCTACTGCATTTTGCGCTTCGTTCATTTCTACTTCAGAAACAATATCAAATGAAGGCATGGGGTTCTCCTAACAAATTTTCAAAATTAATATGGCAAGGATTATAACGTCAATTTTATAAATCTTTACATATTTCTGCACGCCGTTCAGGTGCGATAATAATTATGTTTGATATACTGCGGGTTCATTTTTAAACGACTTTTAGGATTTTTTCGTGACAAGGCGCGTTTACCAAGTTCTTTTTTTAATAAGCATTATCGGCTTCACTTTCTTATTCGCCAAAGAAATTAAAGGCGTGGGTAGCCTTTTTCCACATATAGATAAAGTCGCACATTTTGGCATTTTCTTCGTGCTCGCAATGGTAATGGATAAAGCATTTAAACTCCCTCTTGTAGTTCAAATTCTGCTACTTGCAGGCTATGGTGCTGCTATTGAATTTATGCAAGATATGCTGCCTTACCGACAAGCTTCTGTTGGTGATTTTGTTGCTGACTTTATTGGTGCTGTAAGCTACTTTGTTATAAAGCTTGGTTTTCACTTAGGTAATAAGCAACGCAATGGCTAAGACTCTCATTGTTGGTGATGGCGCAATTGGCTTATTATTTAGCTATTTTTTATCCACGCAGCATGACATCACATTACTTACCCGAAAACCAACCCTGACCACCCGCTTCTATCAAACGAGTAATGGTAAATCACACCCTATTAAAGCTCGTCTTATTAATCATCAAGAGCTTGCAGGGTCTGCCCCCTTTGACTTGGTGGTGATCACTGTTAAAGCATTTCAGGTGCAAGCGGCTTTTAAGCAAATAACACCTTACCTTAGTAAAGAGTGCCAGATCGTTATCTCCCATAATGGTATGGGTAATGTCGATGAACTCAATGCTCAGCTGTTACCTACTCAGGGATTAGCGTTTTTAACAACGCGTTTAGCTGGGTTTAAAGTAACACCTTATAGTGTAAACCATACTGGAAACGGTGAAAGCGTGCTGGGTGCATGTAATATAGCGGCAAGTGAAAAGCTCAACGAACTTAAACACCTATTTAGCAGCCTACCGCACTTTTCTATAAGCGATGATATTCACGCATTGCGCTGGCAAAAACTGTTAGTGAATATTGCTATTAATCCATTAACAGCCATTCATAACGTTAAAAATGGTCAGTTACGTGCACCGCAATTTAGTACCCGTATCATTAATTTGCTCAGCGAAGCTTGCCTTGTGGCCAATAAACAAGGTATCAAAGTAAAGCTCAACGAGGCACTGGATCAGGCCTATTGTGTGATGACTGCAACCGCTGAAAACTTTTCATCTATGCAGCAAGACATCAGCCATAATAGAGAGTCTGAAATTGATGCTATTTGTGGTTATGTATGTGAGCAAGGTGCAAAGCTGGGTGTAAAAACCCCTCATAATCAAGCAATGCTCAGTTTGATAAAAACCAAAACAGCTGAGTTTTCATAAAAAGTAAGCACGCTTCAAGGGAAAAAGTAAACGGCGCGTAGGCATGAGCGCCAAATAAGTAATTCCACCAGCCATTAAAAAAGCGCGAACGTGTCGCGCTTTTATCAGTATCCTTTATGGGCGATACACTTTTACATTACTGTAGCCTTCTTCGTGCAGGATCAGCGCTTGCAGCTGGCTCATTACCCCTTTCGCACAATATAGGTAATATTCTTTATCTTTTGGTAAGTCGCCAAATTTAGTGGCTAAACGGAAGAAAGGTAAATGCACAACGTCAATACCTTCCAGCTCCAGTGGATTGGCATCTTCTTCCTCAGGTGAACGAATATCTACAACAACCGCCCCCTCTGGTAAGTCAGATACAGATTCGGCCTCTTTCACTTCTTCTTTTGCTTCGGTGTCGATATCACGGATATCCATCACACGCGCATTTTCAACTACCGTATTTAGCACGTCGAAATCAAACTTAGCTTCTTCGGCAAGAATCGTTTTGATTTTAGCTTTAACTGTTGGCTTTTTAGAGATCACACCACAGTATTCAGGCATGCTTTCTGCCATTTCAGCCGTACCAATTTGACGCGCAATATTAATAATATCTTGCTTGTCGTGTTGGATTAACGGACGAATGATTAAAGTTTCAGTCACACGGTCAATCACACTCAAATTCGCAAGTGTTTGACTTGAAACTTGACCAATACTTTCACCCGTTACAAGGGCTTGTACACCTAGTTTTTCTGCAACTTGGCTACCGGCACGCATCATCATACGTTTAAGAACCACACCCATTTGGCTGTTTTCTACGTTTTCAAGGATTTCAGCAACAACAGGTTCAAAATCAACAGTCACAAACTTAACTTTATGAGTAGAGCTGAACTGTTTCCAGATATAATAGCTTGCTTGCTTAACACCGATTTCGTGTGCAGCACCGCCTAAGTTAAAGAACAAGAAGTGAGTACGCGCGCCCTTACGAATCATTTGATAACTGGCAACACCAGAGTCAAAACCGCCCGACATAAGCGACAGTACATCTTCTTGTGTTGGTAGCGGGAAGCCCGCTATACCTAAGTGAGTTTGGGTAACGATATAGGCTTTATCATCACGTACTTCTAAACGTACTGTAACTTCAGGGTGAGATAATTTAACGCGCGCCCCTTCAACATGCTGGTTTAAACCACCACCTACGTAGCGCTCTACATCGCTCGATGTGAAGTCATGCTTACCTGAACGCTTACAACGCACGCAGAATGTTTTGCCTGCTATAGTGTGGCCAATTAGTTCAAGTGCTTTTTGGTAAATATCGTCGATTGAGTCGAAGTCTGTTTCTGTTACTTCAATAAACTGTACGATACCTGGAATGCGTTTTAAGCCATCAATAATATCTAAGCGAACTTGCTCAGAGTCTAGGAGGCTTACCACTGAGATATTGTCCCAGTTATTTCTAACCTGCACTTTTTCGTCAACGCGACGTAAAACGATCTTAATGTTATTTTCTAATAACTTGGTGAAACGCTTACGAACAGACTTACTCTTAATAGCGATTTCAGGATGTAATTTGACGATAAATTTAAGCATAGTTCACTCTTAGACAGTGGGATTCACACGGCCCGAGGCATACCAACCTCAAGGGCGCGCGATTATAACAAAAATTATAGCGTCTAGGAAATAAACTGCTTTGTAGGATTATTGTTCGCTTTGCTCAGTGTCAGCAAGTGCTAAGTACTTTGCTCTTAATTTGTTTACTTGTTCCAAATGTTGCTCTGTACAATGAGCTTTTAATAGCAATAGTACTTTTAAAATACCGTTATAAATATCTTCTCTGGCAAGCTCACCACTCAAGCGGCGGGCTTTAATGTAAGGTGTCCAAAAGCTCACTGTCATTTTAAGCATATGGGCAAGCTCTGTTACATCGGCGTCATCAATAGTAATAATGCCACCTGAACGTAATGCAAATAACACCTCTTTTACCTGCTCTAACAGCGCAGCTTGAAACTCAATATAGTCTTTTTTTAATACTTCATCACGGGATAAAATATCACCCAAATTATCGTAAAAAAATTGAAATCGCCACATCAGTTCAAACAAAGAATCTAAGTACCCTGCTAAGTTTTCAAGCGCATTGTCTTCAGGTTTTAGTGGTTTAAAGTGCGTATGGAGGTGTTCACTGTATAAAGCAAAAATGTGACGAATGATGTCTTCTTTATTTTTAAAGTGATAATACAGATTGCCTGGGCTAATACCCATGTGCGCAGCAATGTGATTGGTCGTAATAGCACGCTCTCCATGGAGATTAAATAGCTCAATGCTGGTATGTATGATTTTATCCTTTGTGCTCATATGCTGCTTACTCTATTTTTATATTTATTACGATCTGAAGTTCATTTTCAGCCAAGCAGTATAAACAAATGCGTGGCAATAAAATACTACCTTGAAAAATTCTAACTTCAATCGGCTTAGTACCTTATATAAAACCAAAAAATCTAATAGGATGCTCTTACTTCAAAGCTGCATACGAGTGAAAACACTGTTACTATAGCAAGCAAATTTTTAACTAGCTGATAGATATGAACGTTACTGCAATCTACCCAGGTACCTTTGACCCGCTAACGAATGGGCACACAGACCTCATCCATCGAGCAGCTAAAATGTTCGACAAAGTCATTGTGGCTATTGCTCATAACCCAAGTAAACAACCCTGTTTTACACTAGAAGAACGCGTAGAGTTAGCAAATACAATTTTAGCCCACCTTAAAAATGTAAGCGTGATCGGCTTTTCTGGTTTATTAGCTGACCTTGCCCGTGAGCATAAGGCTGAAGTACTCATTCGTGGTATTCGTGCTGTATCTGACTTCGACTATGAGTTTCAGCTAGCAAATATGAACCGACGCCTAAACCCTGATTTAGAAAGTGTGTTTTTAACACCCGCTGAAAAAAACTCGTTTATTTCCTCGACGCTCGTTAAAGAAGTTGCCCGTCATCATGGTGATGTGAGCGAATTTGTTAACCCTATTGTCGCCACCGCATTACAGGAAAAAATACACGGATGAAACTAAAAAAGTTCATTAGCTTAAGTGCTTTACTAATGATCTCTGCACCAAGCCTTGCTGAGCCATGGATAGAAAGCGATGACCCTTTGTTAAGGGCTTCTATAGAGATGCTCTTCAACCAAGGAATTATAAAACAACCTATCAATAGTTACCCGCTTATGTGGCAAGGTATTGCAGGTGATTTAGCAGCTATCGACCCTAACAATTTACAGGAACGTAGTTTTTTCGCGTATCAGCACGTTAAACACGCTCTTAATAATGCCAAACGAAAAAACAGTTCTGGGGTGCGCTTTAATTACAATAGTGAACCCGAGACACAACAAGGCTTTACGACACGCGATCAGCAAAAAAGTGGTATTAACAGCTATGGTTCAATAACCGGTAAGCGAGTAAGTGCCAAAGTAAGCGTGAACTATGCTGACGAGTCACTCGATGGAAAATACACAAATTATCATGGTAGTTATCTAGCCGTGTTAATGGGTAACTGGTCACTCAGTGCAGAGCAAGTAAGTCATTGGTGGGGCCCGAGTAACGACAACGCCTTGTTACTATCGAATAACGCTGCTCCGATGAAAGGCCTGCGCTTTTCACGTGCAAACAGTCAATATGTTGGCCCTAGTTGGTTATCATTTATTGGTAATTGGCAGTTAACAGGTATTTACGCTAAACAAAAACCATTTTTAAATAGCAGTGAAGAAGGCGATTATTGGGCTTTAAGGTTTGCAAGTACACCATTAAAAGGGCTTGAAATTGCAGTAAATACGGCAAGTTCTGATTATCTTACTGATGAATATATCGATTCAGTTACACTCGAAAGCCAAACATCGACCCATCGCCTAACAAGTATTGATGTTAAATACTCAACATCCATAGCACAGCAACCTGTTGCATTTTATGCAGATGTAATGGGGCGTAATGAAAGTGGCCTTGCACCGAGTGATCCTTTTTATACTGTGGGTATTGAAAGCTATTTTGGTTCAAATGACAGTTTACTGAAAACCTATTTTGAATACTCAAATACAGAGCAACAATGTAGCCTTACAGCTGATTGTGTATACGGCTCGGGTAGCTACACACAAAAACAAAGACTTATTGGCAGCTCTGTGCCTAAGCAAAGTAAATCGGCTGTGTTAGGTGCTTATTACCATACTCTAGATGGTTATGGAGGTCATGCAAAGCTACGTTGGATTGACAGTGAAGCGGAAGTTGAAGAAACACGTGCAGATATGACGCAGTTACAATTAGAACTTGGTTATCAACAATCTTTATTTAGTGGTCTTTGGAAAGTAACCGGACTTGTATCAAGGGATGAAATAGGCAATGACTCTGACACAAATACTGGCTTAAGAACAAGCTGGGAATTTCGTTTTTAAATCGCTATCACGGGTCAAGTAAGCTTTGCTTGACCCCGACCCCATCTATACAACTTTACAAACCCCAGAAAGTCTTTGTTACATAACAGCGCAATTATCATCATTATATCCATCGTATTAACTGTCACGGTGTACACATCCCAAAACCACCAATGACCAGTAAAGTGGGCATAGTTGGTGTCGTAATACATTGCCAGAAACAATAAAATATTCACCGAGAGTCCTGTAAAAATATATAACTTTGCAGGGACCTCATTTAGGCTTTTTTTGCGGGTAACAAACCAAATGAAAGACAACATAATTAAGTCTGACGCAGCCCAAATTAAATATGCACGTGTCGTATTGAGGATGTTATAGCCTAAAGTAACGTTAAGGAGTGGATCACTTACCATATAAGATAAAAACATTGCCAATGCTATCCAAATCACTGTTTTATCTCCACCCCCTACCGATGAAGACTTTTTTACCATGTTGTACAAAAAGGCCATCAAAAAGCCCCACATGATAAAAGTGGCGAGATACACACCTAAGTATTCTTGGAGATATTCAAGCATACAATAAACCTCTAGCAGAGTTTGGCTTTAATATGACTAACAAGTGCTCCAAGCTTTAAGAAATCTTTGTTAGTTAGTAATGCTACTAACATCATAATGTCCATTAAGTTAACAGTAACAGTGTAAAGGTCCCATAACCACCACCTTTCTTCATTTCCGTTAACACTAACATCAACATAAAGGCATAAAAATAAAAAGCTATTTGTTAATAATCCTACCGTAACATATAGCTTTGCTGGAAAATCACTAATTGAGCTATTTCTAGTGATTAACCAAATTATTGCTAGACAGGCTAAATCTAGACAAAACCACAACATAAATACTGAGGCATACCGTAAAGATTCAATTTCAAATGCTATTGTAATTAAAGGATCAGTGAGCAAATATGATAAAAATATTGTCAGAGAGATCCACATTAATGTTTTATCTCTGCATACTATTGATGACTTGCTTACCATGTTAAATAAAAAAGTCATCAAAAAGCCCCACATAATAAAAGTTGCTAAGTATGAACCAAATGTTTGCTGAAAATTTAATATTAAATTACTAAAGTTCATAAGTTAAATTGACTACAACCGTTATTATTAATTTTAGAGGAACTTGAAGACAAGCTTTATCTGTACTAGGAATTTTATCGGTAGCTAAGCTTATTTTTCTTTGTCTTTTTAGAAAAATATTTTCTGCACTTACCAATAAACAAGAAGTCTTTATTGGTGATCAAGGCAACAATCATCAGGAAATCAACAACATTCACACCAATTGAATAAAATGTCCAAAACCACCAAACTTCCCGATTCCAGAGGACAATCAGATCAATGTGTATCAATCCATAGAGGATGCTATTTATAACTAAACCAGCATAAATATATTTTGCAGCTACAGATGTGTGTTTTAAGAAGTAATGTGAAAAGAGAATAAGTATGAGTGTGACTACGTCGTAAATAAACCACTCTATATACAAGTTAGTGTTGGAGTTTTCTAGGTTAATAAAGTGGTTACTACTAAAATAAGATACAGCCATAAAAAAGGAAGTAACTACTAATGATTTGTTTCGGTTAAGCTCGCTTACATAAAAAAACAAATTAAGTAAGAACGCCATTAGCATTCCTAAAACTATAATTGTGTCGAAATGTAAACCGAGCGAGCTTAAATCAAAATACATCTAACTTACTATTTCCAAAATTTATGTCTCTTTCTTATCAGGGAAAACAAGACCACCACCACCACGTTGTAGTTCATTGCTGCCAGATAAAGACAGTGCTTGACTAGATAAAGTTACTGTATCAGATTGTAAGGTTTTATTACTAGTAGTTTGTTCTAATGCAGGCTTAGTTTGCTGCATTTGGTTATAAGCTTGCATCTGCAGCTGACTATTATTTGAAATTTGCATGATTTAAATCCTTTAAGTTTAAATTGTAGTTAACGTGTGACGAATCACAAACGTACTCAGCGCTCTCGTTTTATTGACGCTTTTTGTACATTTTTGCAGCATTTCTGCTACATATCAAACTAAGCAACTAACGATCCAACTTTTCGCTTAAACAGATCTTTTTGATCAACTCAGTAAACTTCAGGCATAAAAAAACGCACAGGGGTAACCGTACGTTTTTACTATCCAGGGAAATTAAGCTACGTTTTTACACGGGATCACCGCATTATCACGAGGCCTTAAAATAAATTCCATTGCGACTTCATCGCAATTGTCTTTGCGAAGGCAAAGCTCACAATCTTTCATGACTTTTTCCGGTAAGCTATCTTTACTGCAACAGCTGAAGCCTTGTTTTTTAAAAAAATCTGGCACGCGCGTTAATACAATGACACGGCTAAGCGCCAACTTTTTGGCTTTAACTAATAAGTGCTCAACTAATTGCCTGCCTTGGCCTTTGATACTCATCTTTGGATCAATCCCTAAAGATCGGATCTCTGCAAGTCCTGTATCGTAAATATACAATGAGGCGCAGCCTGCAACCTTGTCTGCAACCTCCGTGACTGCAAATTCATTGATTGAATGAATCATGTCACTTTTAGCGCGAGGTAAGTTCTCACCATTCATTGCCCAGTATTGAATTAGCTGAGCAATGCTCTCAACGTCATTTAAATTTGCATCACGTACTTTTATTTGCCGTTTTTTTTTGCATATTTAATTGCACTAGAGACTTGCTCAACAGAGGTACCACCTAATGCCTGACGTGCTTTTATACATGCGTCTATTTCTAATACAGGATAGACATCTGACTCGAAAATGCTATGCACAGATTTAAATTGTTCTAAACTTAAATCTTCTAAGTTATTACCTTTAGAAATAGCCATTTTCACTAAGGTACCAACAATATGGTGCCCTTCTCTAAAGGGGATACCTTTAGCCACTAAATAGTCAGCAAGCTCAGTCGCATTTGAGTGACCACCTTTTGCAGCAGCAAGGGTTTTATCTGCATTAACTTTAATACCTTTGATGCACGCTTGCGCCATATGAATACACGCAAGCCACGTTGGCATCGCATCAAATAAGCCTTCTTTGTCCTCTTGCATATCTTTATTGTAAGCAAGCGGCAGTGCTTTAAGTGTCATCATCATGGCGCTAAATGCACCAAATACACGCCCCGTTTTACCACGGATTAACTCAAGTGCATCTGGGTTTTTCTTTTGCGGCATTAATGATGAGCCTGATGTTACCCCATCAGACAGCTCTATAAAGCCTGCTTCGCCTGAGTTATAAAAAATCAGATCTTCGGCCATACGCGACAAATGAATCATTGAAATTGACGCGCAGCTTAATAGCTCAACCACAAAGTCACGGTCAGATACAGCATCTAAACTATTACGTGTTGCTGCGGTAAAGCCTAACCCTTCGGCAAGAGTTTGCCTATCTATTGGGTACGCAGTACCCGCTAAAGCACCGCTACCGAGTGGGCAATAATTCATACGATTTTTGGCATCGGTTAAACGGCTTTCATCACGCTCAAGCATTTCAACATAGGCCATACACCAATGACTAAATAACACGGGTTGTGCACGCTGTAAGTGTGTGTAACCCGGTAAAATAGTACCAAGTTCACGCTCAGCTAAGGCAATAAACTCACCTTTGAGCTCTGCAATTGCTTCAAGAATATGCTCGGCAGTATCACGACACCATAAACGGAAATCTGTCGCTACTTGGTCATTACGACTACGACCCGTATGAAGCTTTTTAGCAAGCTCGCCCACTTTATCAATCAGTGCTGACTCAACATAAGAATGAATATCTTCATGCCCTGCTCCAGCCACTGCTTGTGGATTTGCTTTTACTTCATCTAACAGCTTATTCAGTGCTGCAACGAGGTCATCATACTCTTGCTGATTTAACACATTAACCTGCTTAAGCGCTCCCGCCCAAGCAACCGAACCAATAATGTCTTGCTCTGCAAGTTGATAATCAAAAGGAAGAGAATCGTTAAATTGCTTAAACGCTTCATCTGGCCCCGTAGAAAAACGTCCGCCCCATAATGCCATTGAACTGCCTCCAAACTCGGCGATTGCCCCGCTTTGCAGGGCAATAATTAAATTACTTTTTCGTTAGTGCTGAGATTCTGCTAGATAGCGAGAATAAACGAATGAAGCCTTCTGCATGTGATTGGTCATATACATCATCTTCGCCGAAGGTTGCGAAATCTTCACTGTATAAGCTATTCGGTGATTTTTTCTGTACCGCAGTGACTTGGCCTTTATAAAGCTTAAGCACCACTTCACCGGTTGCGAGTTTAGACAGAGATTCAGCTCCTGCTAGAATCGAATCTTTCAATGGTGTAAACCAACGACCGTCATAGACAAGGTGTGAAAACTCACCACCCAGTACTTCTTTCCATTTACGGCTTGATTTATCGAGCACGAGTTCATCAACCGCTTGTAATGCGGCCATGATCACTGTGCCCCCTGGTGTTTCGTAACAACCACGCGACTTCATACCAACTAAACGGTTTTCGACGATATCAACACGACCCACACCGTGTGGCGCAGCAATGTCATTTAATTTAACTAAACAGTCATAAGGTTTAAGCGTCTCACCATTTACCGCAACCACTTCACCTTCAACAACATTTAATGTCACGTATTCAGGTTCGTTTGGTGCTTGCTCTGGCGAGTTAGTCCAGGTCCACACTTGCTCACTTGGTTGGCACCATGGATCTTCAAGCTCACCACCTTCGTGAGAAATGTGCCACGCGTTAGCATCACGGCTATAAATTTTTGTAGCAGACGCTGAACACGGAATATTACGCTCAGCCAAGTAATCAAGTAGTGATTCACGGCTTGATAAATCCCACTCACGCCACGGTGCGATTACTTTTAGATCTGGTGCAAGGGCTGCGAAACATGACTCAAAACGCACCTGATCGTTACCTTTACCAGTACAACCATGCGAAAGTGCATCAGCACCTACTTTACGGGCAATCTCTACTTGGGCTTTTGCAATAATTGGGCGCGCCATAGACGTACCGAGTAAATAAGTGCCTTCGTAAATAGAACCCGTTTTTAAGGTTGGGTAAATATAGTCACTGACCATTTCGTCTTTTAAGTCAACCACATAACATTCAGATGCGCCTGAAGCGATTGCTTTTTCTTCTACGCCTTCAAGCTCTTCAGCGCCTTGACCTACATCAGCAACGAATGCGATAACTTCACAGCCGTAGTTTTCTTTTAACCACGGCACGATTGCCGATGTATCTAGACCACCAGAATAGGCTAATACGACTTTTTTGATTGAACTCATTGGTGTTCCTTAAACAAAATTTGGATTTAATAATGTGACAAGCAGTGCGTTTTGCGCGTGCATACGGTTCTCTGCTTGTTGAATAATTTTTGATGCTGGGCCATCCATTACCTCAGAGGTAATTTCAAACTCACGATGAGCCGGCTGGCAATGCAACACAGTTTGCGCGCCAGTTTGCTCAAGTAGTGCTTGATTTAACTGATACGGCATATATTTAGCTTTCACCTGCTCAAGCGGTGTTTTATCGCCCATCGATACCCACGTATCAGCATAGACTGCATTTGCACCCACTGCCGCTTCAATTCTGTCGCTAACCATGACAGACGCACCATTCATCGCTGCAATTTGCTCTGCTTGCTTAAGAATTTGCGAATCTGGCGAGCTGCCTTTCGGGCACACAGCGACAAAATCAGTCCCTAAAGTAGCTGCTAATAGCATTAGAGAGTGTGTGACATTGTTACCTTCACCTAAGTATGCAAGCTTTAGTTTGCTGACATCACCATCCACCTCTTGCAGCGTTAAAAAGTCAGCGAGTGCTTGGCATGGGTGGTATAAATCGCACAGACTATTCACCACAGGGACTGACGAAAACTCAGCAAGGGTGGTTAATGTTTTATGTGCAAATACGCGAGCAACAATACCATCAGCCCAAGTTGAAATATTTAAAGCAAAATCTTTTACTGACTCACGCGCACCCATTGCGCCATTTTGTGAATCTAAATAAACAGCATGACCACCCAATTTATTAATACCAATATCAAATGATAAACGGGTACGTAAGCTTGGTTTTTCGAATAAGGTAACCACTGATTTACCCGCTAAAGCTTGGCTAAAATCGACTGGGTTTGCTTTAATTTTTTGCGCTAAATCGAGTAATTTAAGCGCGCCTTTTTGGTCTAACTCAAGACCAGATAAAAAGTTAGTTAACATGTAATACCTATGGTGTAATTTTCGTTCCTACGTGCTCGCCTTGTAATAAAGCGACTAAGTTTTCTGGTTTTAGCCAGCTTGAGATATACACACCACGTCGTAAATGTTGGGCAGCAAGAAGGCTGGTCTTAACTTTGACCTCCATCCCGCCCTGAATAACTCCTTCAAGAATTAATGCATCTATTTGCTGCGTATTAAGTTGATGTAGGGGTTGTTTGTTTGCATCAAGCACCGCTTCTACATCAGTCATAAAAATAAGTTCAGCATCAAGTTCTTTTGCAATCGCTGCTGCTGCTTCATCGGCATTAACGTTGTACCAAAGTCCATCTTCACCAAAGCCAATAGAGCTCACTAAGGGTAAGCGGCCTTGCGCAATTAAACTTGGTAAAATACTGTCGGTGCTATCAGCGCATTGTCCAACTTGGCCAAGTGCTTTTAATTTTTGCTTAACCACAACGCCCGCTTCATAGAGACTCATCCCCACAGGCTTGTGCCCTGAAACAATTGCTTGGCTCATTAGCTGTTTATTCGCACAGCCTGCCAGTGCCCCAACAATATAAGGCATTTGTTCTTTTGGACTGATACGTAAACCTTGGTGCTTCGCACTAGCAAACCCAGCGTCTTTAAGCCATGCATCAACTAATGCACCACCACCATGAACAATCACAAAGTTGGCCTGTTGCTGTGATACAAGAACGTCAAATAAAGCTTTTGCGGCATCGGCTGTATTTAATACTGCACCGCCTATTTTAATTACCCATGTTTTCATCATAACGCTCCTACTAATCCGGTATGATGAGGAAGTCCCATCGCTAAATTAATACATTGCAATGCTTGCCCTGCGGCCCCTTTTAATAAGTTATCAATGGCCGACATAACAATCAGTTGCTCACCTTTTTGTTGCCATGCAATATCAACAAATGGTTGTTTAGCCACGCCTTTGATGCTTGGAATTTTATTTCCGAGTAAACGAATTAAGGGCTCATTCGCTAGCACTTGATATGCCGCACTCACTTGCTCTGCTGTCACACCAGGCTTTAATTGCACATAAATAGTTTCTAAAATTCCGCGAGGAAAATTACCTAAATGCGGGGTAAATAACACAGGGTGACCAAGGTGCTGCTCAATTTCAGGCGTGTGTCTGTGGTTAAATAAGCCATAAGGGGCAAGTGACACTTCACAAAAATGCGTATTCACACTGGCCTTTCTACCCGCACCGGTTACGCCAGAGACAGCATTAACAATGATGGTTTGCTCAGCTAATAAACCTGCTTCTTTAAGTGGCTTTAAAGAATTAAGTGCAGCTGTTGGATAACAACCTGCTACAGCAACAAGGTTTGCTTTACTAATCGCATCACTATTCCATTCAGCTAAACCATAAGCTGCTTGCTCTAAAAGCTCAGGATGTTCATGCGCGAAACCATAATAAGTTAGGTAATCCTCATTCCCAGCTAAACGGAAGCCGCCCGATAAATCGAAAACTTTTTTGCCCATGGCTAAAAATTGTGGCGCAAGATCAACACTCACTTTGTGATCAGTACATAGACACACATAATCAGCAGTGTTATTTATTTCCTGAAAAGCCTCAGCTGTTAGCGGTTGCAGCGGATACGCTAACAAGCCTAAGTGCTCGGGGTATAAATCGCTTAATAATTTATTTTTATCTAAGCTTCCTTCAGACACATAACACGCTTGTAGAGTCAGTTTCGGATGCTTTGCAACTAAACTTGCTAGCTCTGCGCCGCTATAACCACTTGCGCCAATAATCACTACTTTCATTGCTTACTTTTACCTATTAAATCTATTTATCGATACGCCTAAAATTACTCGCCTAATTGCGAATAAAAACACTGTCTAAAGTAATGAAATCAGGTTATCGTCGTTTTGTGTTCATAGTGCCGCTTTAAAATATATTTATGCTTAAAAAGTGAATTGATATTCATAATAAATACTTTTATATTGTTATGCAATTAGATTGAATAATTATTTTTGGATTTTTTATGTCATTTCCCTCTTTTTTATCTATGTATCAGCAGCTAATTGCTGCCCCCTCAATCAGTTCGATTGAAGACTCTCTGTGCATGAGCAATAAAGAGGTGATCACCTTGCTCGCTACTTGGTGCGAAAGCCTTGGTTTTACATGTGAAGTAACAGAGCTCGAAAACGGTAAAGGCCGTTATAACTTATTAGCGAAACGTGGTGAGGGAGATGGCGGTTTAATGCTTGCGGGTCATACCGACACGGTGCCTTTTGATGATAGCCGCTGGAACTATAACCCCTTTCAACTCAGTGAGCATGACAACAAACTTTATGGCTTAGGCAGTATTGATATGAAAGGCTTTTTTGCCTTTGTGTTGCAAGCAATCAGTGAACTCGATGAATCCAAACAAACAGAGCCATTATTAATTCTTGCCACCGCTGATGAAGAAACCACGATGGCAGGTGCGCAACAAATTTGTCGTCATCCTAATTTAAAACCGGCACGCTGTATTATAGGTGAGCCAACAGATATGACCCCAGTGTTCACTCACAAAGGCCACATGAGCACTGCGATTCGTGTGATTGGTCGCTCAGGTCATAGCTCAGATCCAGAACGTGGTTTAAACGCCATTGAAGTAATGCATAAAATGATTGCAAAATTGTTAATCATTAAAGAAGAATTAAAGAATAAATATTCAATTGAACATTTTCAAATCCCGTACCCGACTTTAAACCTTGGCCATATTCATGGTGGCGATAATGCAAACCGTATTTGCGGCTGCTGTGAAATGCACATAGATATGCGACCTTTACCAGGTTTAAGTGTGCAAGAACTGCAAGCGATTTTGCTAACTGCTGCTGAAGAAATTAATGCCCACTACCCTAATGCGGTGAGTGTTATTGACTTACACGAGCCTATTCCAGCATTTAGTGGCAGTACAGATACTGCGCTTGTTAAACTTGCCGAACAAGTATCAGGTCAACCTGCCGTTGCAGTAAATTACTGCACTGAAGCACCGTTTATTCAACAGCTTGGCTGTGAAACAATTGTCATGGGGCCAGGCTCAATAAATCAAGCCCACCAGCCCGATGAGTTTTTAGCGATGGAAAAAATCAAACCTTCACAAGAAATCATCAGCAAAATGATTAAAGCAAGTTGCTTTCGTAATGAGTAAAAAGGGAGCTTGATGCTCCCTTTTCTAATTCACTCACTAATCCATATATTTACTTAAGTACTTTTTAAAAACAGGATCGGTTTTAGCTAGGGCTTTTTGCTCCGCTAAAATATCTTTGAGAATTGTTTTAGAGGTTAATGGATTAGCTAATACAACCCTAAACACAACCGTTGGTTGATGGTCATATTTTGCAGGTGTTAAACGTGTACGCGATACAAAAGAACGTCCTGCTTCACGCTGACGTTTTTGCATACTTGCGGTAAAACGATTCAACGAAGCGTAAATATCTAATTTAGTTTCTTCGTCAGCATCTTTAAGCTTAGCTTGGATTTCTTTTGGTACGTAGCGATAGGTTAATAGGCAAAGCTCAGGCTCTGAGATTAATTCAAAATCTTCATCCTGCTTAATCATGTCGGCGAAAGTACGAGCTTTGACAATACTACGGTCAATCAACATTTCGTAGCCTTTACGGCCAATAACACGTAAGCAAGCATGCACTAACATTGCCATACCTGGGCGACTGCCCTCTAAAGTATGACTGCCTAAATCTTTAGAGCCTTTACGAAGAATATATTCCGCATGGTGCTCTATTGCATCTGTGGCAGCAGGGTCTTTAAATAACACAAGGCCTGCGCCCATTGGCACATACATTTGCTTATGGGCATCAATGGTGATTGAATCAGCGCGTTCGATGCCACTTAATAAATGACGGTAATTTTTAGATAATAAAGTTGCCCCGCCCCATGCCGCATCAACGTGAAAATGACAGCCAAGCTCTTCGCTTAAATCGGCCATTTCGTTAAGTGGGTCTATACTGCCGGTTTCAGTCGTTCCAGCAACCCCAACTAGCGCCATAACTTTAATGCCAGATGCTTCAAGTTCATGGGCTTTTTCACGCATGGCTTGAACATCAACCTTGTTGTTTTCACCTGTTTTAATAGCAACAATGTTATCGCGCCCAATGCCAAGTAAATCAACCGTTTTACCAAGCGAATAGTGGCCTCGCTCTGAAACGAGTACAGCAAGTCCTTTGTAGCCATAGTGCAGCATGCCAGCAATTAAACCTTGTGCTGCAATGCCTTTATAGTCGCCATCGGCTTTTAATAAACGGTTGCGGGCTATCCATAAGGCGGTAATATTGGCAACGGTTCCCCCAGAACAAAACGCCCCTAGAGATGTTTTTGCGCTATGCATCCACTTATTATAAAACGCATCCTCTTCACCATACGCTAAATGGTGCATCATCCCTAAAACTTGTCGTTCTAATGGCGTAAATGCTTTTGACGTTTCTATCTTTACTAGGTTTTGGTTTAGACCCACCATCAATTTTGATAGCGGTAACACAAAATGTGGCAAAGCGGATGTCATGTGACCAATAAAGCTTGGTGCAGCTGTGTGAACTGAGTGTGCAACTAACTGCTCCATAATGTCTTGCGCGTAGTCAGAGACAAAAGTGGGCTCTTCTGGGATATTTGCCGACTGAAAATCTTTTTCTATCTCATGCAATGGCTTTTCAATTGCCGCAATATTCTCATTTAAGAATCCTGCAAGATTGCTTGAAATCTCTGATTCTATTCTACTCAACGTTGAGTCCGGTGCTTCAGGCACCGTAAAAATACGAATCAAACTTTCTTTAGAGGCGACGGCACAACGCTTTTGATCCATCTTAATACCCATTATAAGCAGCTAAAATGAACCCAATGCAGGAACATCAAGGTCTGAGTTTTAGCGGCACTGTTGCTACGAAATTGGCTAACTTTACTGGAATATCACAAAAATGTCTCGTTTAAAGCTAAAAAGCCACAGATTCGATGACAAAAAAATGATGTATCAATGAAATTTGCGCTAATTTTCTACTATCAGCCAGTTGTTTTTTAAGTATAATCATTACACCACTGATAAAGGAATAATTATGTCCAAAGGAATGCAAAAGACCGGTTGGCTGCTTTATGGATTTGCCACTTTTTTTATCAGCTTATTTGGTTACATCTACTACACCTATGAAACCGCTCGTAGTGAAATAATGGCTGGTATTGATTCAAAGCTTCTCAATGCGGCTGTAAGTGTTAACCATATTTTAGGCAAGGATTATCACAATCAAGTCAACGCCGGCATACCGATTTCTTCGGCTGTTTATAAGCAAAAAATGAGAGCGCTCTCAGAATACGCCAAGCAAATGGACTTAGCGTATGTTTATTCTATGGTACTACGTGACGATACCGTTTTTTTTAGCGCATCGAGTTATACCCAAAAAGATCAAAACGGCGGCCGCATCACGCAGTTTATGGATCCCTACACCGAAGCAACCAAGATAAATAAAGACGCTTTTTTTTCTACAGAGCCTGTATTCGAAGTTTCAAAAGATCAATGGGGGCACTTTAAAAGTATTTTTGTTACTTTCATCGATGAAAATGGCCATACTTATCTTACTGGCGCCGACATTACAATTACTGATCTAAACCAACAGTTACAACAAAGCGTAACACGCGCGACTATCACTGGGTGCTTCTTCTTTTTTATTGCAGCCTTAATTGCAGGGCTTTATTTTTTACAACTTAAGCGTTCTCTTTCTACGGATGCCCGTACAGGCTTTGCTAATCACGTAGCGCTGGAATATTACATTAAAAAAAGCACCAAACACCGTATGGAGCTTGCAGTTGTTACGATTAATGAAGTCGAGGATATTAGTAGCTTTTATGGTACAGAAGTAAGCGACAAGGTAATGGCCAGTTTATTGAGCTATTTTCAATCTCGCCTACCCAACGAAGCGCTGGTATTTCGTCTTGCTACCAATAAAATAGCGCTGTTACATACACGCGGTGCAGAGCAAGATTTTGATGACACTATTAACGCCTTTAATCAATCAATCCCTGTACTTAACGAGCCGTTTATTTATGTTAGTTTGCATGCAGGCATTGCCTCAGGTAATAAGCTAATGCTGATTGAAAACGCACATATTGCTCTTCAACAAGCAAAATTAAACAATCAACGTATTATTCGTTACGAGAATGTCTTTAAACAAGTAGAAGAACAGTTTAGGTACAATGTAAAGCTGGCTAAAAAAGTAAAAGAAGCGTTTGATAACAATCGTATCGTCCCCTATTTCCAACCCATTTATGATACGCAAACACAACAGGTGACTCATTACGAAAGCTTAGCAAGAATGGCATCAGCACAAGGGCGCATCTATACACCAGATTACTTTCTAACTGTTTTGAAACGCTCTCGAATGGACGGATTACTAACACGTACCATGTTTACTCGCTGTATTGAGCAATTTCGAAAAACTTCAATTAGCTGGAGCATTAATATTACAGCGCAAGATATTCTGGATCCCAGCTTAAGTGAGTTTTTAGAACAGCAGTTAAGACGCTACCCACAACCCAACAATATTATTTTTGAGTTTCATGAAACAGAAGCAATTGCCTACTTTAGTGAAGTAAAGGCATTTATTAGCTTACTTAAAAATAAAGGTGCGCAGGTTATGATTAACGAATTTGGGGCAGGATATTCAAACCTCTCAAATATCTTAAAGCTTGAAGTTGATGGCCTAAAGCTAGACCGTGGCTTAGTTAGCCAAGCACACACCAATGATGACAGCTATATGTTTATTGAACATTTAGTGAAGTACGCCAAACAACTTAACCTTGATGTCGTTGCCGAACAAGTCGAGAGCGAGCAAGTGGCTGAAGCACTTTCCAAAGCAGGTATTACACTAATGCAAGGAAACCACTTCGCGCCACCCACGCCTTATGTGCCTCAGTCATAATACCAAGGCCACAGTGCGTGTTATAGGTTTATAACTAAGCGATGACTCTGTTGGCCACTAGCCCAATATTTACGCTCAAATGGTGTAATAGCGGTATCGCTTTCATACAACTCAACATCGCACTTATGCCCTGCAAGCTCAAGCGAGCGAGCAAATTCCTTTACGTAAATATCCCAGTTGCTTCTAAGCTCTAAACGCCCACCTAATTTAATAATAAATGGAAATATAGCAGCACCGTGCCAGCGCCTTTGTAGGTGTTTGGCTTTTGGCCAAGGGTTTGGATACAGCAAGTAATGGTGCGTGGGCTGCCAGTTAGCAGCCACCGCTAAACGCCAAAAGTCGTTTAAATCAGCTTGCACTAAAATGTACTGGCCTGCATCGGTTTGCTTGTACTCTATATCATGCTTATCTAAACGATGAGATGATTTATCAATGCCAATCACTAACGCATCTGGGTGATGCTTTGCTAAGTTAGCGGTACTTTCACCCACACCACAGCATGAATCAAGAATAAGTGGCCCAGCAAACGCCTGCACCTTTTCATTTACCTGATCAAAAGCCGCTTGCGTGTGCTCTGCAATCGGCTTTTTAAATTCGGCACTTAAGTGTTTTAAAACAATTTCGTCTAGCTTTTCATGTAAGCTAGGTTGATTCGAGACAATACTTCTCGAATTTGCATCCGTCATTAGTGTCTAAGCCCCACACCACGTTTAATAAGGGTTAATGCTAACGTAAATAACCCCACAATAAATAAACCAAGTACACCAAATGCCACCGATAAGTCGACATCTGACACACCTAAGAACCCATACCGAAATGCATTTACCATATAAATAATTGGATTTACTTGCGATACGCCTTGCCAAAATTCTGGCAATAAAGTGATAGAGTAAAACACCCCACCAAGATAAGTCAGCGGTGTTAAAATAAAGGTCGGGATAATACTAATATCATCAAAGCTATTAGCATAAATTGCGTTGATAAGTCCGCCTAACGCAAACACTGCCGACGTTAAAATAACCGTTGCCATGATCACAAAAATATTGTGAATTTGAATATCTACAAACAACAAAGAGACACAGGTAACAATCAAACCAACTAACATACCGCGCGTCATACCACCACCCATGTAGCCAAGTACAATGATGTAATTTGGCACTGGCGCTACTAAGAGCTCTTCAATACTTTTTTGAAATTTAGTCGAATAAAAGCTCGAAGCAACATTCGAGTAAGAGTTGGTGATCACCGACATCATAATCAGGCCCGGTACAATAAACTCCATATAAGTAAAGCCACCCATATCACCGATACGAGAACCGATCAGATTACCAAAAATCACAAAATATAAGCTCATCGTGATTGCAGGCGGTACTAATGTTTGCACCCAAATACGTAAAAAGCGAATACACTCTTTGATCCAAATACTTTTTAGCGCTACACCATATTTAAACATTATTCGCCTCGCCCCTGTT
Source organism: Pseudoalteromonas sp. 68 DY56-GL68 (assembly GCF_041414825.1). Classification (NCBI taxonomy): domain Bacteria; kingdom Pseudomonadati; phylum Pseudomonadota; class Gammaproteobacteria; order Alteromonadales; family Pseudoalteromonadaceae; genus Pseudoalteromonas; species Pseudoalteromonas sp. 68 DY56-GL68. The sequence goes on along the minus strand of NZ_JAOCZL010000024.1, from coordinate 231,657 downwards.
CTAATAATCCAACAAACAGCTCTTCTAAACGGTTTGCTTTATTTCGCATACTAAGCACAGTGTTACCTTGCTCGGTTAGCGCACTAAATACCTGATTTAAGCCCTGAGACTTTGCCACTTCAACTTCTAAAGTATGATCATCAGTCTGTGTGTAGTTGTAGCCTTCAATGCTAATTGGCTGCACAGGCTGCTTTAAATCAAGTACAAAGGTTTCTTTATCAAGCTTGGCAAGTAACGCTTTAATAGTGGTGTTTTCAACAATCACGCCGCTGTCGATAATTGCGATGTTTTTACATAACAGCTCAGCTTCTTCGAGGTAGTGAGTAGTCAAGATAATGGTGACACCTTGTTTATTTATCTCACGAAGAAAGTCCCACATTGAGCGGCGTAGCTCAATATCCACACCCGCAGTTGGCTCATCTAAAATAAGTAATTTAGGTTCATGCATCAGCGCACGAGCAATCATTAAACGGCGTTTCATACCACCTGAAAGAGTGCGCGCTTGCTTATCTTTTTTCTCAAATAAACCGAGCTGCTTTAAATACTTTTCTGCGCGTTCATGCGCCAGCTTTCTTGGTACACCATAATAACCCGCTTGGTTAACCAAAATTTGGTTAAGCGTTTCAAACTGACTGAAATTAAATTCTTGCGGCACTAAACCGAGTTCAGATTTAGCGGCTTCAAGGTGAGTATCAATGTCGTGACCAAATACCTCTACGCGACCAGCGCTTTTGTTCACTAACGATGAGATAACACCAATGGTGGTTGATTTACCAGCCCCATTTGGGCCAAGCAAAGCAAAGAAATCGCCTTGCTGAACTTGTAAATCAATGCCTTTTACAGCTTCAACACCATTTTTATAAACCTTTTTTAGGCCTTCAATATTTAATGCGATCGTTTTTTCGCTCACTGTTTGCCCTCTCCATAACCCCAACGTTTCGTCAAAGTATGTTCAATGTTTAAATGATCTAAAATTCGCGCCACCATAAAATCAACCAGATCTGAAATCTGCTCAGGCTGGTGATAAAACCCGGGTGCCGCAGGCATAATGGTTACGCCAAGCTTTGCTAGTTTCAGCATGTTTTCAAGATGAATTTCGCTAAAAGGGGTCTCACGCGGGACTAAAATCAGCTGCCCACGTTCTTTTATAACCACGTCAGCGGCGCGCTCAAGTAAGTTATCTGATGCCCCAACAGCAATGGCAGACACTGAGCCCGCACTACATGGGCAAACCACCATTTTCTTCGGCGCGGCTGAGCCAGATGCAACAGGACTAAACCAGTTATCTTTACCAAATACTTTTAGTTGCTCTGGTGCGGCATTAAAGAGCGTACTGAGCTGTTCAGTTGCTTTATCTTCGTTGCCCGACAGTTTTATATTCGATTCGGTATCAAGCACCACTCTTGCCGCACTTGAGATCAGTACATACACCTGAAACTGCTGCTCAAGTAATACCTCTAGTAACCGTAAGCCATAAGGGGCACCTGAGGCACCGCTAAAAGCTAAGGTTATTTTATCTTTAAATTGCATACAGTTATGCTCCGTATACTGGTTAGTTTTGTTCAAGTGTGCTGATTAAACGCTGATGAATACCTTCAAAGCCACCATTACTCATTATTAAAATATGTTGTGACGGCGCACTTCCTTCAGCAACTGCTGCAATGATTTCCTCAGTGCTTGGCATACAATGCATACCTGCTTTATCTGCGTATTCTTTTAATGACCAGCTTAAGTTTTCAGGTTCAAATAAATACACGTCATCGGCAGCTCTTAGAGAATCAATCAAGGTTTGTTGATGCACCCCCATTTTCATGGTGTTTGAACGCGGCTCTAAAATGGCAATAATCTTCTCATCGCCCACTTTTGCACGTAGCCCTGCTAAGGTCGTTTTAATTGCCGTTGGGTGATGTGCAAAATCGTCATACACTTTAATGCCATTCACATCGGCTTTTAGCTCCATGCGGCGCTTAGGAGAAATAAACTCTGCTAAACCAGCAATACTCACTGACACAGCAATCCCGACATGACGAGCGGCTGCAATAGCCATAATGGCATTTTTGACATTGTGCTCGCCCATCGCTTGCCACGACACAACGCCCTGCACTTCCCCTGCTAATAATACTTCAAATTCACTGCCATCAGCTTTAAGCAAGCGGTAATCCCAGTCTCCCGACAGTGTTTCGCTCTCGCTCCAAAGGCCTCGTTCAATCACATCTTGTAGTGCTTCATCTTGGCTTGGCCAAATGACTTTGCCACTACCAGGTAGTGTACGCATCAGGTGGTGAAATTGTTTCTTTATGGCGTTTAAATCTTCAAAAATATCCGCATGATCAAATTCAAGATTATTTAGGATTAAAGTGCGTGGTAAGTAATGTACAAACTTACTGCGTTTATCAAAAAAAGCGGTATCGTATTCGTCGGCTTCAATTACAAAAAACGGGGTTTCGCCAACACGTGCAGACACACCAAAATTTTGCACAATGCCACCAATTAAGAACCCAGGTTTCATACCGGCATACTCTAATAACCATGCCAGCATACTGGCTGTGGTTGTTTTGCCATGCGTACCCGCAACAGCTAAAACCCACGAATTTTGCAATAAATTATGTTTTAACCATTCTGGGCCCGAGGTATAAGGTAGGCCCTTATCAAGCACATATTCAACACAGGGATTGCCACGACTCATCGCATTACCAATCACCACCATATCAGGGGCAGGCTCAAGTTGTGCAACGTCATAACCTTGAGTTAGTGTGATACCCAGCTCTTCTAATTGTGTGCTCATCGGCGGGTACACATTTTGATCAGAGCCTGTCACTGTATGACCTAACGATTTAGCGATTGCGGCGATACCACCCATAAAGGTGCCACAAATTCCAAGAATATGAATATGCATCTACTGTCCTGAGCAAAATGTATGATATATAAAATAAGCCGTTATAATGCCAAATATAAGCTTTACTTACCATTACTACACGGCAATAGACTTTTGCCAAATAACCAACATAAAAAAACACCTCAATTTGAGGTGCTTTTCTAATCAAGCTAAATCTCTACTTACAGCATTAAAAATGCAAACAAACCGACACCAAGTAGTAAGCGATAGATAACAAATGGCATCATCCCCATACGCTCAATCACTTTTAAGAAAAAGAAAATACAGGCATATGCAGATATAAAAGATAAGCCAGCGCCAAGCATCAAGGTATTCCACTCAACGATATGATCGCCAAGAGCCAACTCTATTGTGTAATATAGTCCCATCATTAAAATAACAGGAATGGCCAATAAAAATGAAAAGCGTGCGGCACTTTGCTTATTCATACCCAGCATTAAACCTGCGGTCATAGTAATACCTGACCGTGATGTGCCTGGGATCATAGCCATCGCCTGTGCCATCCCAATCATAAGTGCGGATTTCCAGTTCAGTTGGTAAATCGTTTTGGTCTGCTTACCTTTTGCATCGGCATACCAAAGTAATAAGCCAAACAAAATAGTCGTTACCGCGATCACCCATGCACTACGTAGGTAAAGCTCTATTAAATCTTTAAAAATAAGCCCAAGAATAGCCGCAGGTATCGTGCCTACTATGATCCACCAGCCTAGCTTACTATCATCAGTTGCACCTTGTGAGCCAAACGATTTAAACCAAGCGCCAAGAATATCGACCACTTCTTTTCTAAAGTACAGAACAACTGCACCTAAGGTTCCAACGTGAACAGCCACATCAAATGCTAAACCTTGGTCTTGCCACCCGAGAATCTGCGACGGAAGAATTAAATGCGCTGAGCTAGAAATAGGTAAAAATTCAGTCAGTCCTTGAATTAAAGCTAAAACAATTATCTCAATAATACTCATGGGTTAGTAAACTCCACCTTCCATAGTTTTTGTTGCGGGTTATCATAATTATCCCATAGCTGAGCAAGGGTTAGCTTCGCTACGGGGTGAAAAAAATCGGGAGCTATTTCTGCTAAAGGCTGAAGCACAAAAGCATTTTTTGTAATTTCATCTCGCGGTAATTGTGCGGGATAATCGCATATAACATCATCATAAAAAAGTAAGTCTAAATCGAGTGTACGCGGGCTAAACTTTTTATCTGCACGAGTACGACCATTATCAAGCTCAATTTGTTTCAATAATTTGCACAACTTCTCAAGAGGCATATCCGTCTTGGCCGCAACCACTGAGTTATAAAAATTATTTCCAGCAAAACCAACCGCTTCACTCTCATAAACTGATGAGTGTACAAAATCGGGGAAGTAAGATTTCAAGGCTATAAGCGCTTGGTGAAGATAATGCTCTTTGTTGACATTAGAACCTAGACTAATAAAAATTTGCGCCATTATTAGCTTACCTTACGGCGGGTTATCTCAACGCCCACCGTTTGCGCTTGTGGCACAGCGGCTGGTTTACTGACACGAATGGTCACTTGGTTGGTAGCAAATTCAGTAAGAATAAGTGCAGCCAATTGCTCAACTAAGGTTTCAAGCAACTCAACAGGCTTCGCCGTTGTATGTTCAATGACACGCTCACTCACTTTTGCATAATCAAGCGCAAGGTTTATATCATCGGTTGCTGCAGCGGCTGAGATATCACAAAGCATTTCAATGTCAAAATATAAGCTTTGTTTACTTTCTTTTTCAAAATCATATACACCGATGATGGTGTCTACGTGCAGTTGTGATATATATACCTTGTCCATTAAGACTCCAAATGACATAAATATGTAAGGTAAAACAACCTTATGCGCTTATTGATCTTAATAATACGCTTTATAAGCTGTCATAATGTTTTAATATATTAAAATTACCCCTACAATAACGGATAGATTGTTAGTATTTTTTTGTAACAATCTAATCGAAAAAATAGCGGCAAACGGTTTTGCCGCCAATGATAGCCCAAAAGTGCCGATTAAAAAATAAGGAAGCGCGTGTTAGCAGTTTTAATGTTAGTTTTAGCCTATTTACTAGGATCGGTTTCGTCCGCTATCCTTGTTTCGAGGCTATTTAGACTACCAGACCCACGCAGTCATGGATCGAATAACCCTGGAGCCACCAACGTTTACCGCCTCGGTGGAAAGTTACCCGCTGTATTAGTGCTTGTGTTTGACATATTAAAAGGAACGATCCCTGTTTGGGGCGCTTACTTTTTAAACATAGAGCCTCTGATGCTCGGTCTTATCGGTGTTGCAGCATGTCTAGGCCATATGTATCCATTATTTTTTGGCTTTAAAGGCGGAAAAGCCGTTGCCACTGCTTTTGGTACCTTGCTACCTATTGGTTTATCTCTAGGTGGGATGCTAATCACAACTTGGCTGCTAATTATTGCAATTACACGTTATTCATCACTCGCTGCATTAGTGACAGTATCTCTTGCACCGCTTTACACATGGTGGATAAAGCCACTTTATACTTTGCCGGTAACATTTTTAACGGTATTAATTATTTTTCGCCATAGAGCGAATATGACACGTTTGATGTGTGGCGATGAGCCAAAGGTTGGGGCTAAGAAAAAAGCCCCAGAAAATGAATAGCGCTTATAACGGCTCAAGAGAATCGATTGGCCAGCGCGGCTTAGTTTTCATATCAAGACTTGCAAATTGCCCTGCTTTTAAACGCTGCATACCAGCATAAGCGATCATTGCGCCATTATCTGTGCAAAACTCAGTACGCGGGTAATACACGCGCCCTTTCATGCCTTGCATTACACGTTCTAGCTGCGAACGTAATTGAACATTGGCACTTACACCACCTGCAATCACTAAACGTTTAATGCCTGTTTGTTTTAATGCACGTTTACATTTAATGATAAGCGTATCAATAACGGCTGTTTGGAATGCATGTGCGATGTCAGCTTTAGTTTGCTCGTCATCATCGTTATCACGAATCGCAATTGATGCTGCGGTTTTCAAACCACTAAAGCTAAAGTCTAAACCTGGTTTATCTGTCATCGGGCGTGGGAATACAAATCGCTCTGGCGTACCTTGCTCCGCAAGTTTTGCTAGGCGAGGGCCACCGGGGTAGTCAAGACCTAGTAATTTAGCAGTTTTATCAAACGCTTCACCCGCCGCATCATCCACCGACTCACCTAATACTTCGTACTCACCAATACCTGACACTTTAACCATCATGGTATGGCCGCCCGAGACAAGCAGCGCAATAAACGGAAATTCTGGCTGTTCTTCTTCCAGCATAGGGGCAAGTAAATGACCCTCCATATGGTGAACAGCCACAGCGGGGATGTTCCAGCCATAGGCTAGTGAACGGCCAATCGAGGTGCCCACAAGTAAAGCTCCCACGAGGCCTGGGCCTGCCGTATAAGCAATGCCATCTAAGTCTTCAGGGCCACAACCCGCTTGTGCAAACGCCGCATCAATTAACGGTAAGGTTTTGCGTACATGGTCCCGTGATGCAAGTTCTGGCACTACACCGCCGTAGTCTGCATGTACTTTAACTTGGCTGTATAGTTGATGTGCTAATAAGCCTTGTTCATCATCATAAATGGCAATACCTGTTTCATCACATGATGATTCAATACCTAAAATTCGCATCAATTACTCCGCCAATAAAAAACAAACGCGCATTTTACAGCGAAAATACGCATTACTGAACATTAAATTGCAATACCAATGTTGGTTTGACCGTCAGATACCGCAAGCTGCTTAAGCTCTTTTACGTTCTGGGAAGTAATTCGGCCCATTTGCTCTACAAAATCAATAAGTTCAGCAAGCACATCAATTTCATATTGCATTAAAGGGTGCTCACGTACGGCCTTGTTATCAGCCAACTCACCATCAACAGTCAGTTGATACTCAATATAACGTGCGACTGAGGCCTGAGAAATTTTACTGATGTTTAGAAATTCTTGTTCATCTTTTGCCATTAAACCATGCAGCATGCCAAGCAATGCCGTTGCCGTATCAATCGCAGGGTATACACCAAACATATCAAAATCATTTAATTCAGGTACATTAGGCTCAATTTTTTCAATTTGCTTCTCAAGACTAATTTTACTTTTGGGTAGTAAAATTTTCTCCCAACACACACTTAATGCACTACGAAACACGGTTCCGTCACCAAACCCTGTGGCTTCGCTAAATAGGGCATAGTTAGGCAACATACGCTCAAGCAATGCACCACCCAAAACCGCTTTTTGTAAATAGTTTAACTCTCTAATACGTTGAAAATTATTCGCTTTCGTCATTCTTTACAGTCCCACAAGACCAACATATTTCAAACGTTGACCCATTAAGCTCGCTACATGTTGGGCAAACCCAGTCAGGAGCAGATTGTTTCACTTGCTGGTAGTTTATCAATATTTCGCGCGCCTGGCGCTCTTTTATCGCATAAACTCGTACTTCGACTCCCGTTTGCTCAAATGGGATCTCGCCGAGAGCGCCTTGCAACATTTCACCTTGCAGCTCACATTGAATTCCAGCGCTTTCTAACAGTCCTTTAATTATGTTAGCTTGCAAGGCATTCTCAGCCCTAAAAATCCCCACCCAGGTAAATGAATCACCAGTATTATCTTGATTTAAATTATTTTTTTGCAAATTGATTCTCTTTTACTTTGCACGACTTTAAACCTAAGCTACTCTAGCTATTGACCTTTGTGCAACCCATATTTAAAGGCAGCTTAATGACACTTACGACCCCAGGACTACTCTTCCCTGCAATTTCTCTTTTGTTGCTAGCGTATACGAATCGCTTTTTAGTACTTGCTCAGTTAATTCGTGAGCTTAACGCACGTGAAGGTGACAGTATTCGCCCTTTAGTTGTTGCACAAATCGAAAACCTTAGAAAACGAATTAAATTAATAAGAGTGATGCAAGTATATGGTGTCGCTTCATTTTTTATGTGCACACTTTCTATGTTTGCTTTATTTATTGAATTTAATACCACAGGCATTGTGCTATTTGGGATAAGCCTTGCTAGCCTCGCTTTATCCTTATTAACCTCGTTGTATGAAATCCACATTTCGTGCGATGCAATCGAAATCGAACTTCAGAATATCGAAAAAAAACCACTTTCAGATAAGGCAGAGTAAATTTCTGCCTCTATACTTATTGTTACGAGAAATGACAATAAGTGGTGCGTGCGTGGATGACTTTTTGTTTTCTGATGAACGATTAGAAGAGAGTAATATACAAACTGAAGAGCCTGAATATTGGCACATTCTTGTTGTTGACGACGAAGAAGATATCCATCAGGTTACTAAGCTTGTGCTTGCAGGTTTCACCTTTGAAGGTAAAGAGTTGCGCTTTTACGATGCCTATTCGGCAGCCGAAGCCAAAGAGTTTTTAAAAAAAGACATCCCCTTCTCAGTGGCCTTGGTTGATGTTGTTATGGAAACCAATCACGCAGGTCTTGATTTAATTCAATATATACGTGATGACATCGATAATCACGATATTCGCCTAATATTAAGAACAGGGCAACCAGGTGAAGCACCTGAAGAATCTATTATTCGTGATTACGACATAAACGACTATAAAAATAAAACAGAACTCACAGCAATTAAAATCAAAACACTGCTTTATTCTGCACTGAGAGCGCATCGCGATATTCAGATTATTGACCGTCATAAACACGGTCTTGAGCAAATCATTAATGCATCGGCAAATTTTTTAAAATGCGACAGTGTCCATGAGTTTGCATCAACAATTTTAAGCCATGTCACCAACGTGATGGGTATAAATGATGCCCAAATATATTGCGCCGCCGCCGTCAACTTACAATCATCCCCCGCCACTGATTTTCAGTTACTCGCCGCATCTGGCGTAGGTCCAACACCAAAGCAAAGCACTATCCCAAATGAAGTAAAAAGCTTATTTATAGATGCTCATGAGCGTAAGTCTTCGCTAAAAACAAGTACTGACTATATAGGTTACTTTCCAACTAAAGCTGGCCTTGAAACCATGTTATACGTGCACAAAGGCACAAAACTTCAATCAACAGATCATCAACTACTGGAGTTTTATGCAAACAATATAGCACTGGCTTATGACAACCTAAAGCTACGAGAGATGGTTAAAGATTCACAAAAAGAGTTATCGTATATTTTGGGGGAAGCTGTTGAAAAACGCTCAAAAGAAACAGGCTCACACGTAAAGCGTGTCGCACTTTATAGTGAACTCCTAGCAAAACTCTCCCTGTTAGATCCATTCCAGTGCGAAATTATTAAACTTGCCTCCCCATTGCACGACATAGGAAAAATAAGTATTCCTGACAATATCTTAAATAAACCAGGCAAATTAGATGAACACGAGTGGGAAATAATGAAAAACCACGCTCAAATCGGCTATGAAATTCTAAAAAATTCAAGTAACGAGATTTTAAGTTGTGGTGCAACAATCTCTCACCAACATCATGAAAAGTGGGACGGTACAGGTTACCCTCAAGGTTTATCAGGAAGTAATATTCATATTGTCGGCCGTATTACCGCTATTGCCGATGTATTTGATGCACTGTGTAGCGACCGCTGTTATAAAAAAGCATGGCCATTAGAAGACGCATTAACATTAATAAAAGAGCAACGAGGGAAACATTTTGATCCAACTTTAGTCGATATATTACTTGAAAATTTAACACTTTTCCTAGAGATTAAAGACCGATACCCTGATTAGTGTAACTTTTCGGTAAACAACACTTTCCAAAATAGGTACTATAATTTACTATGCCATCGTAAAGTATAATTATTTTGCCTGGATGTAAGGGCTTACTTATAACAAGGGACTATTTAAAGTGAGATTTGAACAACTTGAACAATTCGTTGCACTAGGCGTGCTCAGGCATTTTCGCCAAGCTGCAGAAAAAACTCAAATTAGTACTTCAGCATTAACTCGCAGTATTCAAACGCTCGAGGATGAAATTGGTTATGAGCTTGTCACCCGCTCTACCCGCTCGGTAAAACTAACCAAAGAGGGTGAACTTTTCTTAGAATACGCAAAACAAACCCTTAATAATTTAGAAGAAACGAAAAAACGTTTATTTGAATCATTAAATGGCTGCGTTAACGAAAAGCTTGTCATTGGTTACACAACTAAAGCAAGTACTGTTGTGCCTGTTTCTTGTGGGCAATTTTTAGCTCAGTACCCACACGTAAAAATTGAAATGCAACTACAAGAGCAAAGCGAACTTATTCGTAAATTGCAACTGGGTGAAATAGACATAAGCGTGTGCTCGCAGGCAATGAATAGTATTGGCAGCGACATCCACTTACCAGACCAACTTATCTTATTTGTTTCTAAAGATCACCCGCTTGCTAACAAGAGCGATATTAGTAAACGTGATCTGGCTGACTACCCAATGTACAGTTGTTTTGCACAGTCGAAGCAAGTTCAAACTATGCTTAACGAAGCCGTTGACTCATTCAATAAATCATCAAGCATTAAAGTTGGTAGTATTGAACAAGTGATGGATGGCCTTAAAAAGTCAGATCATATTGCAATTGCAAGCATTGAGCACGCTAACAGTGTTTCTTCTGATTCTGAGCTACTTTTATTGAAAACAAATAAAGGGATCGCTCATGAACAGTTAGTTATTCAAACTAATGAGCAGGTTAATGAAAACTCGCATATTAGCCATTTATTAGATTTAATTGAAAAGACAGCGTTATCTAGTCACAACTAACGCGTGCATTTAAGCTAGCCTTGCAAACAAAGGCTAGCTCCCTTCTTCACTTAATCATCAAGATATTGCATAAAAAGCGTGCATGATTCTTTTTTTCAGCTACACTTACGCACCTTTTTTTGATTGTGCACATGAATGACCGCGCAACTTGTTTCCAACACCTATTTAGACGCAATAGAACAAACCGGCTATGCCATTGTTGAAAACGCAATTGATGAAAACTTACTAACTGATTTAATTGCAGATTGTTATCGTATTAATCCGCATTTTCATACTGCGGGAATTGGTCGTTTGAACGACCAACAAATTGATAAAACCATCCGTAAAGATAAGACCTTTTGGTTTGATAGTTCAAGCCAAGCACAAATTACTTATCTTGCGACCATGGAAGCGATAAAGACACAGTTAAACCGCAGTTTTTTCTTAGGGCTGTTTGACTATGAATGCCATTATGCAAAGTATCAACAAGGCGACTTTTATAAAAAACACTATGATGCCTTCAAGGGTCGTTCAAACCGTATTTTTACAACTGTCTGTTATTTAAATACACCTGATTCAGGTGGTGAACTGGTCATATATAAGCCAAAAAGCAAAGATATTGAGGTCATTGTAAAACCTCAAGCGGGTACACTTGTGATGTTTGAAAGCGAACGCTTCATGCACGAAGTATTACCAGCAGAAGATGTTCGCTACTCGATTGCAGGCTGGTTTAGAAAAAATGCCTCGATCAGCGGAATTATAGACCCGCCGAGATAATGACCCCGTTAAAATGGCAATGGCAAGGAAGCTGCTAAACCTATAAATATCACTAAACCCACATAGTGATTATTTAAAAAAGCTTTAAAACAAGGATCCCGCTCGCGGCCATGAATGAGTTTTTGTTGATAAAGTAAAAAGCCAACTCCAGCAGCTAATCCAAGCCAATAATAAAGACCGAGTTGGTTACTAAGGCCTATATAAGCAAGAATCGCTACAAACAAGGCATTGAGTAAAAAGATAATGTGCCTATCATAACTCGCAAACAAAATAGCTGTTGATTTAACACCTATTTTCAAATCATCATCTCTATCAACCATGGCATACATGGTGTCATAAGCCACAGTCCAAACAAGGTTAGCAATAAATAAAAGCCATGCTTCTACAGGTACTGAACCAATCGAGGCCATATAAGCCATTGGGATAGCCCAACTAAATGCTGCCCCAAGCACGACTTGGGGTAACTGAGTATAGCGCTTCATAAACGGATAACAAAATGCCAGCGCGAGTGCGCCAAACGACAGCAATATCGTTGACCATCCGAGCATTAACACTAAGCCAAATGCCACTGCAATAAGCAGCACAAATAAACTCAAAGCCTCACCACTTGAAACTACCCCCGCAGCCAATGGGCGCTGTGCTGTGCGTTTTACTGAGCCATCAATTTTACGATCTGCGTAATCATTAATCACACAACCGGCACTACGCATTACAAAGACCCCTAGGCTAAATACGACAAAATTTAGCACGCTAGGCGCGCCTTGATTCGCAAGCCAAAGTGCCCAATATGTTGGCCAAAGCAATAACAAAGTCCCTATTGGTTTATCGGTACGCATCAATTGCTTATAGTAAGGGATATGTGCGATGTGTAATGCAGCTAATTTCATAAGTAAATATAGGCTCCAGGTAAGAAGACTTCAGCAACTAAAAAGTGCGCACGAGATAGCGAAAACACACTGCGTCTACCCCATAACATCTGCGGTTCTAAACCTAACTCATTTATAAGAGAACCTAGTTGGTGTTGCTCTGAAAATTCAGCCACTTCAATTTCGGTGCGTAAAAGACTGGGATCTTGGAAAATAACATCGCCTAAAGGCCTTGTACCCATACTTAACAACTGTTGCTTTTTTAGGGTATCATCTGCTGGCAACCAACTTTGCGCATATACCATAGGCTTATTATCACAAAGCAATAATACTTCGCGGTTTAATGCGTGACTTAAAGATGTATTTAATAGTGCTTGCTGCTCTGAGGTTAAGTCAAAAGGTGTTTCATTGAGCACATGAACAGAAAACCGTTGGCAATGACTTTTGAGCTTAGCGGTCAATGAGCCCGCTTCTAGCAACCAGCTTTGTTGCTGCTGCGTTAAATGTGGGTAGGTTGATGCCGATTGCCAATCGGCAACTAATGATATTGGGAATTTAGTCACAACAACTCAGTATTTTAAGAAACCGCGCAAATGATATCACTGCAAAACGTTTGGCAAAAGCCATCATTTAATCTCAACAACAGTTAAAATTCTTACAACAACCTGTATCTCTAGTGAGTTTGGGTATAGACTAAAAACCATTGAAAGGGTGGACTATTTTTAACTATGAAAAAATCGTTATTATCAATTTATTTGATATGCCTATTAGCAGTTAATGCAACACTTAGTTTTTCGGCACATGCCGAGTCAAAAGTCGGTTATTTTGGTTTTGAACCAGACATAATTACCAACTATATTGGCCAAGGTAACAAAAAGCTTGGTTATGTGCGTATTACGGTCGATCTTATGCTCAATGACATGTCGGATATCCGTGTCGTAGAACATCATACCCCTTTGCTGCGTGATGCGATTGTTGAAATTCTTTCTAAAGAGCCTGAAGAGAACATCAAGTCGCTTACCGGTCGAGAAGAAATAAGAAAGCGCTGTACTGAAAAGTTAAAAACACTTTTAAAACAAGAAACTGGGCAAGAAATAGTGCGTGAAGTATTGTTCACTAAATACTTATATCACTAGCCATAATAAGTGACGGCAAACGCCGTCACAGATTACTTTAACGGCGCGAAAGTAACTTATCTGATACTGCATAAGCCATACCTGATAAAAGCCCCGCAAGATGCGCCCAGTTAGCCATATTGACAGGTAACATTTCAACAAAGCCTAAAATTAGCCAAACAAGCATAAAACCAACAATACTCTTGCTGACTAAAGGCGGCTCTGTTGGTCTCATTGCACTGTATATCCAACAAAAGCCTAGCAAGCCGTAGACCACGCCACTCAAGCCACCAAAATTAGGCCCAACCAATAAAAACTGTGCCCAGTTACTGATAAATGCGGTCACTAAAAATAAGCCGACTAAGGTTAACTTTCCACTGCGCTTTTCAATGTCATTACCTAGTGTCATCCACCAAATTAAATTAAAAATTAAATGGATAGCATTAAAATGCACGATTGCTGGTGTAAACCAACTAAGCGGTTGCGCAGGATTAAACTGTAGCATCCGATAAATGGTATCAAAACCACCGAGTAAAAAAGCCACAAAAATCGCTATTGATACTAACGTGACTGTGCGATTGAGCCAGCTTAATGCTTTAAAACGCGTTTTTAGGTTGAGCGACTGACCTTGGTAAGAAAGTGATGATTGTGTGCTTCCTACTTGCCAAGAGGCTTGCAGATACTTTTCATCATGTGGATTTGCAGCAAACTCTTGCCATAATGGTTGGGCTTGATGGAAATGCTCTGGAGCAACACAAATAATGACAGTTTCACCGTCTTCAGAGCGAAGCTCACCTTGTAAGCCTTTGCTTTTAATATAGTCAATAAACCCCTGCGCTGCGCGAGGATTATTTATGCTGCCCAGTTCAATCATCGTTCAATATGCTCCGGAAGTTGTGTTTGCCAAGCTGTAAAGCCTCCATCCATACTGTAAACATCTTCAAAGCCCTGCTCAACTAAGTAGCTCGCAGCACCTTGAGAACTCACACCATGATAGCAAACAATAATGATTGGCTGATCGAACTCTTTGTTCATCATAAATTCGCTAATATTAGCATTTGATAAATGCTCAGAGCCTGGAATGTGACCCGTTTGAAACGAGTTTGGGTCACGAATATCGGCAATCACAACGTCTTCTTTATCTAAAAGCGCAAACGTGTCGCTTACTGAAATATGTTTATATGACATAATACTCTCTAAACTAAAAAGGCGGCAATCTGCCGCCTTATCACTATAAACGGCACTAATCCCAGTTAAGGATTACTTTACCAGATTGGCCTGAAATCATGGTATCAAAGCCCTCTTGGAAATCATCCACAGAGAACTGGTGAGTAATAATTGGTTTCAGGTCAAGGCCTGATTGAATTAAGCTGGCCATTTTATACCAAGTTTCAAACATTTCACGGCCATAAATACCTTTGATAATTAAGCCTTTGAAAATAACTTGGTTCCAATCAACCGCCATATCTGAAGGTGGAATACCTAGCATAGCGATTTTGCCACCGTGATTCATGTTATTAAGCATGCTGTTAAATGCAACTGGCACACCCGACATTTCAAGGCCAATATCAAAGCCTTCTGTCATGCCAAGCTCTTTCATTACATCTTCAAGCTTTTCAGTTGCTACGTTTACTGCACGAGTAGCGCCCATTTTACGCGCTAAATCTAAGCGGTATTCGTTTACGTCAGTAATAACCACATGACGTGCACCAACGTGTTTAGCAACCGCTGCTGCCATGATACCAATTGGGCCAGCCCCCGTGATTAACACGTCTTCACCGACTAAATCAAACGACAACGCTGTGTGTACAGCATTACCGAATGGGTCAAAGATTGATGCTAACTCATCAGGAATGTTATCTGGAATTTTAAATGCGTTGAAAGCTGGGATCACAAGGTATTCAGCAAATGCACCTTCGCGATTAACACCAACACCTGTGGTGTTACGACATAAATGTACACGGCCAGCACGACAGTTACGGCAGTGACCACAGGTAATATGCCCTTCGCCCGATACACGGTCACCTACTTGGAAACCACGTACTTCTTGGCCCATATCAACCACTTCACCTACATATTCGTGGCCAACGACCATTGGCGTAGGAATTGTATTTTGTGCCCACTCATCCCATTTATAAATATGGACATCTGTTCCACAAATTGCTGTTTTGCGGATTTTAATAAGCAGATCGTTATGACCAACTTCAGGCTTTGGCGCATCAGTCATCCAAATTCCTGGTTCTGCTTTTAATTTAGATAATGCTTTCATGATTCACACTCAATTAAACAAAACCGAAGCAAAGGCTTCGGTTTAGGAAATAAAATTAGATAACACCCATTTCTTTACCAATACGGGTAAAGGCAGCTATTGCAGTGTCTAATTGCTCTTTTGTATGCGCCGCTGAAATTTGCGTACGAATACGTGCTTGACCTTTAGGTACCACAGGGAATGAGAAACCCGTTACGTAAATACCCTCAGCAAGTAATTTGTCTGCCATGGCTGAGGCAACTTTAGCATCGCCTAACATCACAGGAATGATCGCATGATCTTTACCTGCACAGGTAAAGCCAGCCGCTTCCATTTGTTCACGGAAATATTTTGCGTTGTCCCAAAGCTTAGCGCGTAACTCGCCGCCGTTGCTCAGCATTTCAAGTACTTTAATTGATGCTGTAACAATTGATGGCGCAAGTGAGTTTGAGAAAAGATACGGGCGCGAGCGTTGACGTAACCATTCAACGATTTCTTTCTTACCTGATGTGTAACCACCTGATGCGCCGCCCAGTGCTTTACCCAAGGTACCTGTGATGATATCAACACGGTCAAGTACACCACAGTACTCAGGTGTGCCTTTACCATTTTCACCTACAAAACCAACCGCGTGAGAGTCATCCACCATCACTAACGCATCATATTTATCAGCTAGGTCACACACCGCTTCAAGATTACAAATTACGCCGTCCATTGAGAAAACGCCGTCTGTTGCGATGAGTTTTGTTTTAGCACCCGCTTCATCAGCAGCAATAAGTTGCTTTTCAAGGTCGCTCATGTCGTTATTGGCATAGCGGAAACGCTTAGCTTTACAAAGACGTACACCATCAATGATCGAAGCATGGTTTAAAGCGTCAGAGATAATTGCATCATCTGGGCCTAGGATAGTTTCGAATAAACCTGCGTTTGCATCAAAACATGATGAGTAAAGAATGGTATCTTCTGTTTCTAAAAACGCAGAAATCTTTTCTTCTAATGTTTTATGAATATCTTGCGTACCACAAATAAAACGGACTGATGCAACACCAAAACCGTGATCATCAAGACCTTGTTGCGCAGCTTTAATTAGCTCTGGGCTATTTGCTAGACCTAAGTAGTTATTTGCACAAAAGTTGATAACTTTATCACCCGATGCAACTTCAATTTGAGCCTGTTGTTGTGAGGTAATAACACGTTCGCTTTTGTATAGACCTTCAGCTTTTACTTCGTCTATTTGTTGCTGAAGCTGATTAAAAAACGCAGATGCTCTCATCTGAAATCTCCAAATAATCTTTTAAGTAATCAGAGCCGATTAGCTGTGACTGTGAAATTTGCGCCTATTGTAAAAGCTTAGGCGAACAATTGCACTGTTTGTAGTTCGTCGCACGCCTTGAATGGGTGCGGATTTGCGAAATAAAACTGGTCTTACCTGCTATGAGTGTAAAACCAGAGCAGGTAAGTCGGCTAATGACTCACAAACGATATCAGCATGTTGTTCTGTTGACTCTGCGTAACTTTGCCCTGAACGCACCAATACACGCGTGGCAATACTTGCCCTTTCAGCTGCAATTAAATCTCCCAGCTTATCACCAACCATGATACTTTTTTTAGGGTCAATATCATGCTCAGTAATAGCCTGTAAAAGCATTCCTGGCGCAGGTTTACGACAGTCACACTCTTGCAAATAACTCGCTTGTGCTTTTGTTGGATGATGTGGACAAAAGTAAACCGCGAGAATAGGCACGCCATGACGTTTAAACTCGTCTTTCATCCAAGCTGTTAGATTATGAAAATCCTGCTCTGAATAGTAGCCCCGACCAATTCCCGATTGATTAGTAACCACCACAATCTCGTAGCCATCATCAGTAAACTTTTTGCAGGCATCAAACACACCGGCAACAAATTCAAACTCTTGTGGTTTATACACATAACCGTGATCAATATTGACCACACCATCACGGTCTAAAAATAATACTTTCTTCATTTCAGTTGCTCTTTCAATACGACAAGGTCAAACATTAAAGTGACATCTTCTACACTAATCTGTGTCATTAGATCTGCCCCTTTAACACGCGTCCCCCATGGTAATTGTTCAGCTGTTTTACCCGTTTGCTTAACAAGGTTTTGATGATAAACCTCAACCACGTAATCTTGGTACAAATAAGGACCTGTTCGTTTTGGGTTTGAATGAGCGTATAACCCTATCACAGGCGTGCCAACCGTAACCGCCATATGGGCAGGTCCTGTATCAGGAGCAAGCACTAAAGACGCGCGCTTTAACACACATAACAGCTCTTTAAGCTGAGTTTTACCGACAAGATTCAAAATAGGCGTCTTACTGTGACTAATGATTTGCTCTGCAAGCGTTTCTTCGAGCGGCGTTGGGCCACCCGTAATCACTACCGAGAAACCTTGATGGTGAGCATAGTCAGCAAGTGCTGCATAACGCTCAGGCAACCAATTTCGCTCTTTTTTGCTTGCCGCAGGTGAAATCACAAAAATACGCCCTGCTAAACGCTCTTCACCTAGTAACGTATCAGCAGCTTGCTGGTGCTGCTCAGTAATTGGCATCTGCCAGCTTGGTTGATAGTCAGGCACACCAATGGCGCTCGCAAACCCTTTAAAACCTTCCAACACATGAGCCTCGGCTTGTGGTGCAATGCGCTTATTAATAAACAAGCTATGTAACTCTTTTGCTCGCGCCCAATCAAAGCCAACTTTTATTTTGGCAGGAATACAACGTGCTGCAAGGTTCGCTCTCAGTGCTACTTGCATATGTAGTAACACATCAAATTGTCGACCTTTAAAAACCTGTTTAAGCTGTTTGTAAGCTTGCTTACCTTGTTTTTTATCGAACACCACAAATTCAACACCTGGTAAGTCAGCCAGTAACATCGCTTCGATTTTACCAATCACCCAAGTAATTTTTGCCTTAGGATGCGCTTTTTGAATAGCTTGCACAGCCGATACTGCATGGCAAACATCACCAATAGCCGAAAGCCTTAATATACATATTTCTAAATACGAGGTTGAATGAGTCACACGTGCCCTTAGCAACAGCAAATAAAATGCGATCTTAAATTAACTTTGTGCTATTGCAAGTACTTATACGAAATGCCAAAAATGCGGTACTATAATAAGCATTGATCGTTAATACGTTAAGTTGTTATGTTTGAGACTCTGCATCAAGAAAATACCACGCTACTTTGTCACCCCGCTTATACACAGTTACTAACGCGCGAGTGGTTTGATGCTGACTTTTGGCAACAACAAAATAAAATTGTGGGTACTAAAAAAGGCCGTGCAACAGCCTGGTTTTTTAAACATGATCAATTAACCGCTGTGTTAAGGCACTACTGGCGTGGTGGCCTTGTTGGTAAACTTTTAACTGATCAGTATCTTTACTTAGGTTTAGAAAAGACGCGTGTGTATAAAGAATTTTCGCTAATGATGCGCTTATCTGAATTGGGTTTAAATGTACCCACTCCAATAGCAGCGAAAGTCACAACTCATGGCTTGATTTATCGTGGCGATATAATTACCCAAGCAGTGAAAGGCGCACAAAGCTTACTCGATATACTTATTACACGAGCCCTGAATCAGGATGAATTAAAAAAAGTAGCGACAACACTCAGTGAATTTCATAACCACGGGGTATATCACGCAGATTTAAACATCAATAACATCTTATTTGACGATAGCGGTAACGTCTTCATTATTGACTTTGACCGTGGTGAAATCAAGCAACCAGAAGCAAGTTGGCAACAAGAAAATATGAAACGCTTGGCACGTTCATTTGCAAAAGAACAAGGCCGTAACGAAGTTATGCATTGGCAGCAAAGCGATTGGCAGTTACTCATTTGTGAGTACCAAGCACAACTAAAACATTAACTAAATATGTGCACTTTTTATGGGAAGCTCACAGTATTTTCATTGTTTAAAGTTTCTAAAAAAGCAGCAATATTTTCAACCTCTTCTTCAGTGAGCTTTTTACCTAATTGGTGCCAACCAGTTAAACGAATAGCTTCTTGTAACGTTGCTGCAGCTCCGTCATGAAAATACGGTGCTGTGTTTGCCACATTTCGCAAACTTGGTACCTTAAATAAATAATCATGATCTTTTCTATTGGTCACCTCCCCCATTCCCCTATCATCTCGATTAGGGTATGGATTTACGATCCCCATTTTCATTGCAAACTGCCCACCTAAAAGACGACCACTATGACAACTTGCACAACTATTCTGTTGAAACTTTAAAAGACCTCGCTTCTCCTGCGCTGTCAATGCCTCATTATCACCATTCAGGTAGCGGTCAAATCGGTCTTTTGTGATCAATGTTCTTTGAAAGGCTGCTAACGCTTTGGTTATATTTTCAAAAGTGAGCGCAGGGCTTGAACGAGCAAAGGCATGCTCAAACTCTTTGCTGTATAAAACATTAAGTTTATCAACAGCCTCTTGCTTACTAGCTAACGCCATTTCATGTTCACTTAATAATGGTTCGCTGGCTTGCTGCTCTAGATTTTCAGCCCTTGCATCCCAGTTTTGGGCAAATTGAAAACCAGCATTCCATGTAGATGGGGCATTCCTGCGCCCTTTTATGCCTAAGGCACCTACTGAAACAACCTTAGCATCATGACCTTGCCCTGCATTTAGTAAGTTGTGACATGAATTGCAGGATTGGCTATTGTTGCTAGATAAACGTGTTTCAAAATAAAGCTTTTTACCTAACTGAATTAATGCGGGCGTGTCTGCATCACTGCGTGGCATTTTTTCAGGAATAACACCAAACACAGATAATGCATTCTGACGAAGTGCTTTGTCCTCTATATCGGTTTGCTTTGCAAGTGTATTTAAAGTTAAAGAAGCTGATAACACAATAAAAAGTGTTAGCTTCTTAAATAAGACTACAATCAACTGGTTAATATTCATATCGCTGCAAGTTAAATAAAAAAGCGGCTTTAAATAAAACCGCTTTGTTGCATTACTTAATTATTTGAGATCGAAACGATCAGCCTGCATAACTTTGACCCATGCTTTGATAAAATCATTAACAAAACGTTCTTTTGATGTATCGAAAGCATAAACCTCTGCAACGGCTCTAAGCTCAGCTGATGAGCCAAAGATTAAATCAACCGGTGTGGCTGTGTATTTAAGCTTATCAGTTTTTCTATCTACCCCTTCATAGATATCACCATTTCGCTTCCACTTGGTAGACATATCTAATAAGTTAACGAAAAAGTCATTGCTTAGTACACCAGGTTTATCAGTAAAGACACCATGCTTGCTGGAATTATTCGCACCAAGTACACGCATTCCACCCACTAACACTGTCATCTCAGGTACCGTTAACGCTAGTTGGTCAGCTTTATCAACAAGTGCCTCAGTAGGAGATTTGTAATAGCCTTTTTGATAATAATTTTGAAATCCATCTGCTTTAGGCTCTAACAAAGAAAACGAGTTGATATCTGTTTGCGCTTGGGTTGCATCACCTCGACCTGGTGAAAATGGCACTGTTACCTTAAATCCAGCCTCTTTAGCTGCTTTTTCAATGCCTGTAGCTCCTGCAAGTACAATTGTATCTGCGAGAGAAATCTTACGGCCTCCTCGCGACTTTTTGTTAAAGTCATCTTTCACTTTTTTCAGCTTAGCAATCACTTTTGCAGTGTCTTTTGGTGCATTCACAGCCCAGTCTTTTTGAGGCTGTAACGCAATGCGTGCTCCATTAGCGCCTCCTCGCATATCTGAATTTCGATAAGAAGCAGCCGATGTCCACGCAACTCTGACTAACTCGGAAACGGTTAAACCTGAATTTAAAATATTACTTTTCAGAGTTTTAATGTCTTTTGCGTTAACCAGTTTGTAACTTGGCTTGTCTATTGGGTCTTGCCAAATTAGCTTCTCTTTTGGAAACGCATCACCTAAATAGTTATCTCGAGGCCCCATATCACGGTGAGTCAGTTTGTACCACGCTTTTGCGAATGCTAAGCGGTATTCTTCTGGTTCGGCTAAGAATCTTTCCGCAATTTTTCGATACGCAGGGTCAAACTTCAATGCCAAATCAGCTGTTGTCATAACTGGCGGATTGAACTTTCCTTTAATATGCGCATCTGGAACCACTTTATGTAAAGACTCATTCGTCGGTACCCAAATAATCGCACCACCAGGACTTTTTGTTTTTTTCCACTCAAAGTTTAAAAGGTTAGATAAGTAAAGCGATGTCCAGCGAGTTGGTGATTGCGTCCACGCTCCCTCAAGACCACTTGTAACAGTGTCTTCAGAGTGGCCTTTACCACACTTATTTTTCCAGCCTAACCCTTGCTCTTCAAGTCCGGCAGCACCTGGCTCAGGGCCAATACATTTTGCCGCTTTATGCGCACCGTGCATTTTTCCAAATGTGTGACCACCGGCAATAAGTGCTAACGTTTCTTCGTCATTCATCGCCATACGGGCAAAAGACTCTCTGATGTTAGCCGCTGAACCAACAGGATCAGGAACACCATTTGGCCCTTCAGGGTTCACATAAATCAACCCCATATGAACAGCTGCAAGTGGTCTTTTTAATTTACCATCAGCCTCGCGTCGGTCACTTGCTAACATTTCAACTTCTGGGCCCCAATAAACCATATCAGGCTCCCAATCGTCTTGGCGGCCTGCGGCAAAACCATATGTTTTAAAGCCCATATTCTCAAGAGACACATTGCCTGCAAGTACTATAAGGTCACCCCAAGAAATAAGTTCACCGTATTTTTGTTTAACTGGCCAAAGTAGTCGACGCGCCTTGTCTAAACTTGCGTTATCTGGCCAGCTATTTAGGGGATCAAATCTTTGTTGGCCTCCACCGGCTCCGCCTCTGCCATCAAGCGTTCGATAAGTTCCTGCGGCATGCCATGTCATACGTATAAAGAAAGGACCATAATTTCCCCAGTCTGCGGGCCACCAGTCCTGAGAGTCTGTGAGTGTTTTATTAATATCGCTTTTCAATGCATTCATATCGAGCTTAGAAAATGCTTTTTTATAATCAAAGTTTTCTCCTAGCGGGTTAGAGCGAGAGTCATGATCACGCAGCGGAGCTAGGTCAACCTGATTTGGCCACCAAAATAGGTTTGATTTTGCCTGATTTTGAGCAACATGGCCGCTACCAACAGCGCCTTTAGGCTTGCTCATTTGAGCTTCAGCCGCAATCCCCTCAAAATTAATAATAATAGCCAGCGCACTGGCTATTAAGGTGTACTTGCTAACAATACGGTTATTCATAACATAATCCT
Organism: Pseudoalteromonas sp. 68 DY56-GL68; assembly: GCF_041414825.1. Taxonomy (NCBI): domain Bacteria; kingdom Pseudomonadati; phylum Pseudomonadota; class Gammaproteobacteria; order Alteromonadales; family Pseudoalteromonadaceae; genus Pseudoalteromonas; species Pseudoalteromonas sp. 68 DY56-GL68. The sequence continues at coordinate 208,777 of NZ_JAOCZL010000024.1, read as the reverse complement.
CAAACTAATATAATTTTTAAACTACCTATTTAAAATCAAGCCAAACACCTAAATAATCTAAAACTAAAACATTAGAAATTTAGAGAAATTAAGCTCAACAGAATTCAAACTCACAAAAATAAACTAATATGAAAACCAACCTCCATCATATCGAAAAAACGATATAAAACGACCTACCACCCCTTCTAACCTGCTAATGTGTAACTTGTGGTAGGTACGTTTTAAGCTGTGCAAAGCCCTGAAAGTGGTTAGTTACTGCAACTCAAAATTTGCTTACACGATGCAATACCGTGCATGAGTTTTTATGTCGCACAAATGAAAGAACCTCATTATTAACAACGTACTAAAACCTAACCAACGACAGACCTTTTTTAGATACATTAGATGCAAAATACGTTTAAATAAAATCGTTTTTATAGATTATATTAATTTATTTTCTTGATTAAATAATGATAAACAACTAGAAACTAAAGCAGAGTATAAAATTTTAAAAATAGATAAATAGTAAAAAATAACGATAAAAATTTTGATTTTTAAATTTCAAAAATTAAAAAAATTCATAAAGGAAAAATAAATAGAACACAATATCAGCAAGTTAAAGGCGACTTTTAAATATGAAGATAAACAGGCAGCAAAAAACAGAACTTTAGTTCTATAGTTAGCTGTAATTTACTAGGAAGTAAGAACTTACTTTAAAGATAAGATTAAAATATGACTATAAAGACTAATCATAGCAGTCATATTTTTCGGCTTGAATTGACCCCTTGCTTGATCTAAATCAGGCTTTTACTTATTAATTAATAAGTAAAAGCCTTTATAAAAATCAGCTACAGGCTGGCTGCTTCGTAAAGGATTGAGAAAACCCCACCACTTTAGGGTTAGGGTTGTTTAATTTTACTAATCACGTTAGAGGTTGAGCACCCGTCAAGAAACTCAAGCACTTCAACTTTGCCACCATGACGCAAAACATGCTCTGCACCTGCAATTTGCTCAACAGTGTAATCGCCTCCTTTGACGAGTACATCAGGGCTGATCGTTTCAATGAGTTTGGCTGGTGTATCATTTTCTTCTACGCTACCAAATGGGATCACCCAATCGACAGAAGCAAGTGCACTTAATACCATTGCACGCTCTTGTAATGGGTTAATTGGCCGTTCAGGGCCTTTTAATCGTGAAATAGACTCATCGTTATTCAAGCCCACAACTAAGCGATCGCCTCTTGCCTTTGCTTGCGCTAAATAACGCACATGCCCTGCATGAAGGATATCAAAGCAACCGTTTGTGAAGACTATTCTCTCACCATTTTGCTTTGCAAACTCAATATGTTGTAAAACATCGTCAAATGGCGTTTGATAGTGCTCACCTGTTTGCTTTAAGTATTGACCAAGTTTACGGCTAAGCTCTTCAGGAGACACGGTTGCGGCACCAAGTTTACTAACAGCAATCCCCGCCGCAAGGTTGGCAATTTCAACAGCATCCTTAGGCGTCATTCCAGCGCCTAACATGACCGCTAAGGTCGCGATAACCGTATCTCCCGCTCCTGTTACATCACTCACTTCAAGCTCTTGAGCTGCAAAATCAAACTTTTCAGCTTCGCTTATCAAGGACATGCCTTGTTCTGAACGTGTTAATAACATAGCCGCAATACCTGCTTCACTAATAAGCATGCGTGCGCTGTCTGTTAAGCTTTGCTCTGAACCTGTTTGTCCACCAGCAAGTTTAAACTCGTTTAAATTAGGCGTTATGTAGTCTGCACCACGATATAAATTAAGATCCGATGATTTTGGATCGATAAGTACTGTTTTTCCGGCTTTTTTAGCAACCTGAATCATCGCCTGAATCAAGCTAAGTGAACCTTTATTGTAATCTGAAAACAATACGAAATCGTAATCATCAAGCACTAACTCTAAGCGGTTGAGTAATAATTGGCTGTGCTGTTCAGTAAAGGTTTCTTCTAAATCAAGGCGAACAACTTGTTGATGTCGGCTTATGACACGCATTTTAGAAATTGTAGGAAGCTCACAAACACTGACTAGCTGAGAATCTATTTTTTCCGAGCTTAAAATTGTTTCAAGGATCTGCCCACTTTCATCTTCGCCAACTAGACCTAGCAACCCAACTTTGCCATCTAAACGGGCTATATTCTTTGCAACATTTGCCGCGCCACCCGCCTTGTCTTCAAACTTACTTACTTTAACGATAGGTACCGGCGCTTCTGGGGAAATACGCCCTGAATCGCCATGCCAGTATCTATCTAGCATGACATCACCAACAACCAAAATACGTGCTTTAGAAAGGTTTTTTAGTAACGCTAAATCCATTACTTTTGCTCCGCTACAACCATATCGATGGCTTCACACAACCAATGACCAATAAACATGTGCGCTTCTTGAATACGTGCTGTTTCGTCATTTTTAATAATAATCGGTAACTTCGCGATATCTTTCACTTTACCGCCATCGCGGCCTGTTAAAGCCACAGTATACGCACCAATTTCATTTGCAGCAGCCAGCGCAAGATTAATATTAGGGCTCGTGCCTGAAGTCGTTAAGCCAATCACTAAGTCATCAGCCTTACATAGCGCTTGAACTTGGCGTTCAAATACCGTGTCAAAGTGGTAGTCATTACTGTGTGCTGTCAGAATAGAGGTGTCTGTTGTAAGCGCAATAGAAGCAAGTGGGCCTCGCTCTAATTTATAGCGAACGACAAACTCTGCAGCAAGATGTTGTGCATCGGCTGCACTACCACCATTACCAAACCAAATCACTTTTCCGCCAGCTTGTAATGTACTATGGCATGCTTCAAGAAGCTGCATCACTTCTGGGTGATAGGTTTCCATCGTTTCAAACAACATTTGATGACGGTTTAAACTCTCTAGGTAGCTTGCCGCTACAGAATCAAGATTAGACATAGATATTCCTCAAAAATAAATAACGGCTTCGCTTACCAAAATAATGCAACGGATAACCAAGTATAGTTCTCTCCAAACACATCTTCACCATAGGTCAGTGTTGTCTCGAGTGTGTGTTCATTCCATTGACGTGTATTACTCAATTGAAGTTCAATTGCTTTTTCATAGTCTGCGCTTGTTTGCCCAAATTCATTTAAATAATTACTTTTGTTTTCAATTAAGGTTAACTTACCACGCCATAAAGAACTAAGGCTCTCATTGTAAGTAAGTTCCATACTATGTACTTGAGTAGGTGGCGCATCTGCATAAACCTTCGCAACGCCATCTGCATGAAAATCACTATAACGCTGATCAGCTGCATAGTGACCTGTAACAAATCCACCCACCGTATTGCCGTTAACTGGATAAATTTCGTTTACATACCATAGGCTATGCATATTGGTATATTCATACCTTAATGACATGGCATCTGTCATTTTCGGTAAGAAAAAGCCGACATTGCTTACTGTGTTGCCAAATTGATAGTTTTTATGGTTTTTAGTGTCCTCACCGCCATACTCAAAATAAAGTTCAATGGGCATGCCCCAATTAAAGTTTACGGTACTGGTAATCGTCGCGTATTGATCGCCTAGTTCGTTATCTTTACTCCCTGTAAGGCCAGAGTTGTCGTTTCCAGCAGGGTCAAAAAATGCATCAAACACATCACCTGCATCAACCTTGCGAGGACCACCACCAAATTGCATCATACGGTTGATGCCAATTTTCCAACCATTGATTGGCTCAATACTAAAATGCGTACCTGCAAGCTTAGGTGTACCACTATGAAGCTCATTTTGATAAAGGATGCCGTTATCAACATGCTCTAATTCTGAATAGTACAGCTCAAAGTCGAAATTCCACCAATTATGTGCTGGCTGAACCATGCCTATCGATACCGATGGCGCTGTTTTTGCGTTTGTAGAAATCACTTGTGCAGAGTGTTTAAATGGTGAGAACCAATGCTCTTTATAACCAATATTTAATTGAAGATCTTCACCAGCAAAACTAACGAATGTGTTGTAATTTACAAACTTATTAGCTTTAGCACGATAATCAAGACCAACTTGCACTAATGTGTAATCGTTAGCACGCCATATGCCCTCAAAAAAGCCTTGCCCCCACTCATCAGAACTCAAACCTCGCTGATTCGCTATTTGTTTGCTGGTATCAGAGTCAACCTGAAATTTCACGCCTACGCGAGTTATAGCATCATCACTTTGATAAGGTTTAATCTTAGCGCGAATAGCTGCGACCAATGCAGGCTCAGAGCTTTCTAGCTTAGTGAGTGCTGTCTCGACTTCAGCCAACCGATAAGGTTTAGCCATCGGTGTTCCAGAGGTAAGTGCAAATAGTGTATCTAATTGATGATCAAGCTGTGCGTCCATGCCTATAGGTAAGTAGGCTGTGGGCGTTGCAAATAGTGGGGAGGAACAACTAAGTAACACACCTACAATTGAGGCTTTTATCATTTTTAATTTCATAACTACATAGTCCCTATACAAAGTATTTGAAATATTACCAAATTCGACGCGTCGACACACTTAAAACTCTTAAAGATAACTGTTTTTAACATTTTATATTCAGCTGAGCTATGTTCCACGTTATCATAGCGTTTTATCTATGTTGTAGGCACAGTGATGGCGCGTATTTTATACTCCTTAATTTTATATATACTTAGCCCGCTTATTATCTTCTATCTATACGTGCTAAGAGGTAAAAAAAATGGCGGTTATCGTCATCATTTTGCGGAGCGCTTTGGTTTTTTAGCAACTAAAAAGCAAGATATTGTTATTCATTGCGCATCGGTTGGTGAGGTGCTTGCAGCAACGCCGCTCATAAAAGCTATCAAACAACACAATCCCAATTTAAGTATTTTAGTAACATGCAATACCCCGACGGGCCGTGAGCAAATAAAAAACAACTTCCAAGACTCTGTTAATTGCTGTTATTTACCTATTGATTTTCCTGGCGCTACTCACCGCTTTTTAAAACGAGTTAAACCTCAAGTACTGTGTATTTTGGAAACAGAGCTGTGGCCTAATTTAATGGCGCAAAGCAATAAACGTGGGATTAAAGTGCTTATTTTAAACGCGCGCCTTTCTGTTAAATCACAGCAGGGTTATCAAAAGGTGATGCCACTAACAAAAGTGATTATGAATTCAATAAGCGCTCTTGCAAGTCATAACCAAGAAGATGCGAACCGTTTCATTGAGCTTGGTTTAAAGCCTGAAAAGGTGCAAGTATTTGGCTCTATTAAGTTTGATATCACGCCAACAAATGAACAATTAATTAAAGTCGCTGCACTTAAAAGTCAATATAACAACGAGCGATTTATTTGGGTTGCAGGCTCTACTCACCCCGTTGAGCATGAGCTAATTTTAACTGCTCATGAGAAGCTGTTAAAAACGTTACCCAACGCTCTTTTGATTATTGCTCCGCGACACCCAGAGCAGTTTGATAAAGTTGCGGAAATATTAAAAAGTTCAAATTTGAGCTTTAGTCGTCGCAGTGAAGATAACTATAACAACCAACAAGTTGTGCTAGCAGACACGTTAGGTGAGTTACAATGCTTATATGGTGTGGCAAACATCAGCTATGTTGGCGGTAGTTTAATAGAACGAGGCGGCCATAACCCATTAGAGTCAGCTGCGTTTTCTGTTGGCGTATTAGCAGGCCCTCATACTTATAACTTTGACCATATTTATCCTGAGCTGATTAGTGCTTTAGGAGCTAAAACCGTTACCGATGAAAATCACCTTGCTGATACGCTTATCGCTTTGAGTACTGATGTACAAAAGACGATTAAGCTCGGTCAACAAGCTGCGAAATGCGTTGCTAACAATCAAGGCGCCATCAGTAAAACTGTCAATTTAATTGAGCTTTACTTAGAAAGTTAGAATAGATAAATAGAGAAATAACGTGAGTTCAAAGTACACTATGAATCGCCCAGAAAAACAAATGCGCGAATGGGTATCCAGCGTAATTGTAAAATACAATTTTTGCCCCTTTGCCCGTAAAGAAGTTGAAAGCAATTGCATTCATTATCAAATCAGTCAGTCAGTAACGATTGATGATGCGGTAATGGATATGCTTCACGAGTGTAACGAGCTAGACCAGCAAGCACAGCGCGAAACAACCCTTTTGATGTTTGAGCAAGGCTTTAAGGATTTTGAAGAGTTCTTAGATTTAGTCGATTTAGCCAATGCACTTTTAGCTGCGCAAGGGTATGAAGGTAAATATCAAATAGCCAACTTTCATCCTGACTATGTGTTTGCTGATAGCGATGACAGCGATGCTGCAAACTATACGAATCGTGCACCTTACCCAACACTGCATTTGATCCGCGAAGCCAGTATGAGCGAAGCGTTAGACAGCTACGATGAACCCGAATCTATCCCAGAGCACAACATTAAACTAGCAAGGCGCAAAGGCATCGACTTTTGGCAGCAGCTGCTGCAAAACTGCATCGATAAAAAATAAAGCCAGCATTGCTGGCTTTTTAGTTAGTTCAAAGACTATTTTTTAACCCACTCACCATTAACTTCAATATAATGGCCAGACTTTGTTTTCTCGATGGTTTTTGCTGCTGCAAGGGCTTCCACTTGCGACAAAGACAAATTATTCTTTTTCGCAAGCTTTAAATACTGTTCTTTACGCTTGGCATTTATATCGTTAATGAGCGCTTTCGCTTCACTATTATTTACCACTAAGCCTAAATAACCCGAGCTATCTTCACCTACTAATCCTTGGTTTTTTGCATCATCCAGGCTAATTGCCCAAGCAGAAAATGATAAACAAACAGCACTAATTAAAGTGATCACATTCAATTTTTTAAGTTGTAATTTACGCATGTTTGCTCCTTAGAATAATTCACTATCATCACTGAACAGGGTATCAAGTTCTTTATCCACTTTAACGCGGATCTCATGGTCAACTTTTACGTTTAAGTTGATTGTAATTGGTTCTTTAGCTGCCACCTCAACACGGTGAGTACAGGCACTTAAAAGCCCTAAAGCTGTTAGCATTACTAACCATTTAGCCATTATCGCTTCCTTTTTTTGCATACTCTTTTTCAACTCTTTGAGTAATTTCGTCACTTAAGCGCAACGCCCTTAATAAGGTGAACACGTTCTCTTCATGGTTATAATTAAAATTAACCGCTTGTTGCTGTTGTTCATTATAGCCTTGTAAGTTTACACCTAAGTGCAACCAACCATCTGGTTTTAAATCTACGCTACTTTTTAGCTGTTTAATAGCTAAGTTTTCTAACAAACTCAGTGTCGTACTCAACTCTTGTTGCTGCGCTTTTACCGCTTCGAAGCCAGCGTTATTAATGATCAGCAGTTTACCTTCTCCTTGGTTCACTAACTGCCCTTGCTTTACTGCAATACCTTGCTTATTTATCGTAATAGGCAGTGTCCCTGCCAGTCGTCCTGATAAACTAATACCTGACTCTGCATCTAGGGTGACGAGCTTACTAGCATCTATATTCTCAAACTTAGCCGTGACAGTTTGACTATCAAGCAATGGACAAAATTGATTGACAACAAACGCTCCGCCTAACACATGCCCTGTCACCTTTGATACACAAGGCTTATTATTATCAAGATTTAATCGGCCTTGTACTTTTTTTACAACGGCACCCGCTCGCAGTTCATTGAGTGTAAATTTAGTTGGCACAATATTAAGCTGCCCTGAATTAAACGCACCTTCAATATCTACATTAAAGTCATTAGCAAGGTAATCATTATATAGCGCTGCTAATTTTGCGATCCGAATATCACCCTTTGCCTGCTGTAAATTTACATCGCCTTTTATAATCCCTGAAACAACACCATCAGTAATTGTCACGAGCGGTTCGAATTGGGAAATGATAGGGTTGAACTTTGATATAGCTTGTTCTGGTATCACTAACTCAAATGGATGCGCAACCTTGGACATATGATGGCTGACAAGCGCCTCCAAGCCATCTGCAAACACATGATGCGTTGCTTGTAAGGCTCTGCTTTGCAAAGCGTTAGTTACTATTGAGAGCTTATTTAAGGTAATTTTTGGAGTTATTAATTTAGCTGCTGTGGTTTTTGCATCAATATCGGCAAATAATTCACCCACACTTAAGTCACTATTTACACTGAGCTCATTATTGATTTTCAAAACTTGAATCTCATTGTAATTTATAGACTTAGCTTGACTACTTACTTTAGCACTTAAGTGTTGCTCATCACTTAGTTGAGTATCAATATGGCTAGTAAACTCAGTTATTTTTAGGTCTGCTAAAAGCGCATTTTTAGCTCTTACATCTGCGGTGAGTTTTCCAACTATAGGCTTAGAGAGCAATTCATTAACACTCAACTTGCCACTAACCTGAAAACCATCAGCCTGAAAATCTAAAAATGCAGGGTGTGAACCCAATGACAGCTGAAAATCTGCAGTTACGTTTTTTTCATTCAAATGCGCATTGAGCTTAAATTCATCAATATCTCTACTAATAAAATCAATGCTAACTTGGCTATTAAGTGATGCCAGCGGATCCTGTAAAGAAAGGGTCGTATTACTGACTGTCACCTCACTTTGCCCTTCAGTTGTTAGCAGTTTTACAATTGGGACTGATAGTCGCTCACCTTCAACAGTTACAGGCTGTTCAATTTGTAACTGCCAATTAAGCGGAAACTGCGCTTCAATAAATGATTGGTGTTGTTGGTCTGCGATGGTGTTTAAGCAGTCTCGGTTTGCACTAAGTTGATTTTGTAAAGCGGATAAATCCGCGTATAGATGCTGTTGATTTAATTGGTACTTAGCACTTGCTTGTCCGTGAGTAGTAAAACTTAACTCACATTGCTCGAAAGCGTGCTGATAATTTGCATTAATTACGCTTTCAATCGCAACCGTAATGCCATCAAACCTAAGCTGTGACTCGCTGGTAAAATGGCTATCTTTTGGTAACTCAATGAATCGCTCAGCTATTTTATCATCAAGGGCAATACTGGCTTTGACTTCATAATTAGCTATTGCAACGTCTGCGTTAAGGTCACGTGAAACTGTAAAATGGTTTAGGCGTTTTTCATGTATTGCCAACCTAATGGGGTTATCGGTAAACGGTGAGACGACATCAAGCTGCTGAATGCTTATTAGCGGTCTTTGTACAGGCAGTGTTAGAGCAAGCTTTTTAAATTCGGTTTGCGTTGAGTTTGATGCTTGTTTGTCTGCCAAGTTACTGACCGTCAAATTAGCTCGGGAAATTGTCACCTGCTGCTTATTCGCAATAATGCCAGCTAACTCAATTTGCTGTCCTTGATAGGTTAAACATAATTTCTCGATACTTAAATCAAGCTTGCGAGTTAATGACCAGTCAATACAGTGAAGCTCAACGCCACTTTTACCAAGCAAAGGTGGTAAGTACCACGATGTCAGTGGTAACCTGAACAGATACGCCAACAGCGCCACGCTTAGCATGACTCCTAGCAGACCAACACATGCTCGCTTAAAACTCAAAAAACTCTCCTTGCCTTTGAACTTACACTTACTAGCACTATTATAAACAAAAAGGCTGCACTTAATAGTGCAGCCTTTTTAGTTTAAACGGTTTGTATGAACCTAGCTTGTATAGCTACGTTCTAGCCAACGTTTTTACGTGCGTTGCGGAACATACGCATCCATGGGCTATCCTCTGTCCACTCATCTGGGTGCCATGAGTTAGCTACAGTACGGAATACACGCTCTGGGTGCGGCATCATAACCGTTGCACGACCATCAGTAGAAGTAATACCTGTGATACCTTCTGGCGAGCCATTCGGGTTAGCAGGGTATTGCGTTGTTGGGTTACCGTAGTTATCAACAAACTTCACTGCCACAGTACCTGACTCAAGCGCAGCTTTAACCGCATCAGCGTTTGCGAACTCGGCATGGCCTTCACCGTGAGAAACAGCGATAGGCATACGTGAACCTGCCATACCATTAAAGAATACCGATGGGTTTTCTTGTACTTCTACAAGGCTAAAGCGAGCTTCAAAACGCTCTGACTTATTCGTTACGAAACGTGGCCAGTGCTCAGTGCCTGGGATCAATTCTTTCAATGTTGAAAGCATTTGACAGCCATTACACACACCTAAGCTGAATGTATCTTCGCGATGGAAGAAGCTTTGGAACTGCTCACGTGCCATCTCATTAAATAAGATTGACTTAGCCCAGCCTTCACCTGCACCTAGTACGTCACCGTAAGAGAAGCCACCACATGCCACTAAGCCTTTAAATTGCTCAAGTGTTAAACGACCTTCAAGGATGTCGCTCATGTGCACGTCAACCGCTGCAAAGCCTGCACGGTTAAATGCCGCCGCCATTTCTAAGTGAGAGTTAACACCTTGCTCACGTAGAATCGCCATTTTCGGCTTCGCACCTGTTGCAATGTAAGGCGCTGCAACATCTTCGTTTAAGTCAAAGTTTAATTTTACATTAAGACCAGGGTCTTTTGCGTCAAACTTAGCGTCAAACTCTTGCTTAGCACACTCAGGGTTATCGCGACGTGCTTGCATTTGGTAAGTTGTTTCTGCCCAAATAGTACGAAGCTCAGTACGCGTATGGTTAAGAACCACATCATCACCACGAGTGAATAGCACGCGGTCATCAGCGTTTAGTGCACCAATTTCATGGCTAATAGCTGCTAAGCCGTGATCTGCAAGAACTGCTTTCACTGCGTCTAAGTCAGCGTTTGCCACTTGAATCACCGCACCTAGCTCTTCATTATAAAGCGCTTCGATGTCTGAACCTGTTAAGCCAGCAAGGTCAACAGTTACACCCGTGTGACCAGCAAATGCCATTTCAGCGATAGTCGTGAATAAACCACCGTCTGAACGGTCATGGTAAGCAAGTAACTTGTTATCAGCAACAAGCGCTTGCATTGCTTCATAGAAGCCTTTTAATAGTGCTGGGTTATCAACATCAGGCGTTACATCCCCTAGTTGCTTATAAACCTGTGCAAGGCTTGATGCGCCCATACGGTTTTGACCCGCACCTAAATCAACTAATAGTAGTGATGACTCACCTTTATCAGTACGAAGTTCTGGTGTCACTGTTTTACGCACATCTTCAACACGACCAAAAGCAGTAATGATCAGTGATAATGGTGCAGTAACTGATTTTTGCTCACCGTTTTCATCCCATTGAGTTTTCATCGACATTGAGTCTTTACCAACAGGGATTGTTAAACCAAGTGCCGGACAAAGCTCTTCACCTACCGCTTTTACAGCTTCGTAAAGACCTGCATCTTCGCCTGGGTGGCCTGCTGCAGCCATCCAGTTTGCAGATAGCTTGATATTTTCAAGGCCACCGATGTTAGCACACGCGATGTTCGTTAGTGACTCAGCCACAGCTAAACGAGCAGAAGCACCGTAGTTTAAAAGTGCAGCTGGTGTACGTTCACCTAGTGACATTGCTTCACCGTGGTAAGTATCAAACGCAGCGGCTGTTACCGCACAGTTTGCTACTGGCACCTGCCAAGGACCTACCATTTGGTCACGCGCAACTAAACCCGTTACCGTACGGTCACCAATGGTGATTAAGAATGTTTTCTCAGCAATCGTTGGTAGGCGTAATAAACGCTGTGCAGCGTCTGCAGCATCAATGTTAGCAACGTCTAATGGTTGCGATTGCGCTTTTTTCGATTCAACTTCGCGGTGCATTTTTGGTGCTTTACCAAGTAAAACATCAAGCGGAAGATCAACAGGGTTGTTACCAAAGTGGCTATCTTCAACTGTTAAGTGACGCTCTTCTGTCGCTTCACCAATAACAGCGTATTCTGCTCGCTCACGTTTACAGATTGCTTCAAAGCGCGCGAAGTCTTCTGCTGCAACTGCTAATACGTAACGCTCTTGAGATTCGTTACACCAAATTTCGTGTGGTGCCATACCCGGCTCATCGTTTGGAATGTCACGAAGTTGGAATTTACCACCACGACCACCGTCGTCTACAAGCTCAGGGAATGCGTTAGAAAGACCACCTGCACCCACATCGTGGATGAAAGCGATTGGGTTTGCATCACCTAGCTGCCAACATTTATCGATAACTTCCTGACAACGACGTTCCATTTCTGGGTTTTCACGCTGCACAGATGCAAAGTCTAAATCTTCGTTTGATTGACCTGAAGTCATACTAGACGCAGCACCACCACCAAGACCGATGTTCATCGCCGGACCACCTAGTGCGATAAGTTTTGCACCTACAGGGATTTCACCTTTTTGAACATGCTCAGAACGAATGTTACCTAAACCACCTGCAAGCATGATTGGCTTGTGGTAACCACGTACCTCGATACCGTTATGGCTTGATACTTTCTCTTCGTATGTACGGAAGTAACCAAGTAAGTTAGGACGACCAAATTCGTTATTGAATGCCGCGCCACCTAATGGACCTTCAGTCATGATATCCAGTGCATTAACGATACGACCAGGTTTACCGAAGTCTGTTTCCCATGGCTGCTCGTAACCTGGAATACGTAGGTTAGATACAGTGAAGCCAACTAAACCCGCTTTAGGCTTAGAACCACGGCCTGTAGCACCTTCATCACGAATCTCACCACCCGAACCTGTCGATGCACCTGAGAATGGCGCAATCGCTGTTGGGTGGTTGTGCGTTTCAACTTTCATCAAGATTTCGATGTTTTCTTGATGGTATGCATACTCGCCTTCATTGTTTGGGAAGAAACGACCCGCTACTGAACCCTTCATTACCGCTGCATTATCTTTATAGGCAGATAACACGTTTTCAGGATTTTGCTCGTAGGTGTTTTTGATCATTTTGAACAATGATTTTGGCTGTTCGATGCCATCAATTGTCCAATCAGCGTTAAAGATTTTGTGACGACAATGCTCAGAGTTTGCTTGTGCAAACATGAATAATTCGATGTCGTTCGGGTTACGCCCTAACTTTTGGAAGTTTTCTACCAAGTAATCAATTTCGTCATCTGCAAGCGCAAAACCTTGCTCAACGTTTGCTTTAGCAAGTGCTTCACGGCCACCACCTAAAATGTCAACTGATGACATTGGACGCGGCTCATCATGGCGGAATAATTTAGCTGCATCAGCCATATCCGCGTGCGTAGCTTCAGTCATACGGTCATGTAATAACGCTGCAACTTCAGCTGTTTGCTCAGCTGACAGCTGACCTTCAACGTAGTATGCAATACCACGCTCAACACGGTGAACTTGGCTTAAACCACAGTTATGTGCGATATCAGTTGCTTTTGATGCCCAAGGCGAGATAGTACCTGGGCGCGGCGTTACAAGAATTAACGTGCCAGCAGGGGTATGCTCGGCGATCGTTGGACCATAAGTAAGCAGCTTTTCTAGCTTTGTTTGCTCATCGGCTGAAAGCTCAGCAGTAAGATCAGCAAAATGCATAAACTCGGCATAAACGTCAGTGACTGGAAGTTGTGCCTGTTGGCAACGCGCTAAAATTTTCTGAACTCTAAAATCGGAAAGTGCTGGTGCACCACGAAGGATCAACATAGGTATTTTCATCCGGGGTTAGGGATTGAACGATATTTTAGGCGCGTATTATAGTGCAAATAACGCCTAGATTTAACTCAAAATTGCGCTTTTATTTAAATAATCTTCATAACCGCTTTTATGTTTGCAACAATCAAGTACCTTAATACGCGTTATTTTTTCGCAGGTTCTTGTTCTGTATGACTTATCTATTTGCAACCTTGATGCCTTTATTAATTTAAAATAGATATATAAAACTATTCGCCAAGTGACGCAGCTTTGAAGTTTTGCTATAACGGTAAGGTAATGGTTTAAGGGGCATTTATAATCTATGCAAAAGTTACTCGCTATTTTTAGTTTAGTGCTCATGTTATGTGCATGCGATATGCAACAACCGCCTTCGCAACTAGCTCATATTAAAACGCAGAATAAAATCAGAGTTGGCACTTTAGCTGGCGCGAGTAACTACTATCAAGCACCACAAGGTGTGCAAGGCTTCGAGTATGAGCTTGCTCAAGAGTTTGCTGACTATGTTGGTGTTGAGCTTGAAATGGTACCCTTTTTTAACTTATCAGATATGTTCTCCCGCCTAGAAAATGGCGACTTAGACGTAATAGCTTCAGGACTTACGTACAATACGATTCGCGCTAAGCATTATCGCTTCGGTCCAACTTATCGCACCATTAGTCAAAAACTAGTTTACAAACAAGGCCGTGTTCGCCCCCGCGAATTCGACGATTTGACTGGCAACTTAACCGTGCTTGCAAAAAGCAGTCACTCACTTGCTTTACAGCAATTAAAACAACTTCACCCGACTTTGAGCTGGAATGAAACAGAGGACATGGATGAAGAAGAGTTATTGCAAGCTGTGATTGATGGTGAGATTGACTACACCCTCGCTGACTCGCATACATTGTCATTGTTTCGCCGTTACCATCCTAATTTAAGCATTGGCTTTTCGGTCACCCGAAACGATCCAATTGCATGGGTTTTAAGAAAAGATGGTGATGACTCTTTATATGCTTTAATGGTGCCTTTTTTCGGCGATATAAAACAAACGAACCAGCTTTACGTGCTTGAAGAAAAGTACTTTGGCCATGTGCGCCAATTTAACTATGTAAATACCCTTGCCTATATCGAAGCGATTAAAGAAACATTACCTAAATATCAGCCTTGGTTTGAACAATACGCGGGTAATATTGACTGGCGCTTACTTGCTGCACTGAGCTATCAAGAATCAATGTGGAATCCCAAGGCTAAATCGCCTACTGGGGTTCGTGGTATCATGATGTTAACTCAAGCTACAGCCAAACAAGTTGGCGTAACCAACCGTTTAGCACCTGAGCAAAATATCAAAGGTGGCGCTGAATATTTAGCCCAACTAATCTCTTGGATCCCTGAGCGAATTCCACAACCTGACCGTACATGGTTTGCACTCGCTTCATATAATGTAGGTTGGGGGCATGTAAATGATGCGCGTATTATTACCGAGCAAGAAGGTGCCAGCCCTGATAAATGGGCTGATGTGAAAAAACGTTTACCGCTTTTAATTAAAAAACGCTATTACCGTAAAACTAAATATGGCTATGCACGAGGCGATGTTGCAGTGAAATATGTTGATAATATTCGTCGTTACTATGACGCTTTGGTTTGGCTTGATGAAAACGACGCTATTTCAAACCCGAGTGATGAAGAAGCTATAACGCAACAAGAAGCCCCTAACTTACCAGATAATAACAACAAACAGGGTAAACCTGACAATGAGCAACAAGCAGCTAATACTGAACAAAACAAGTTAAACAATAACTAACCGATACTGCAGAAATCAGTTTACTTGTCATCAAATGATCATTATCTTCTAGGACAATGTCATAATTCATGCCATGCTTTCTCTCACTTTAGGAGCTCACATGTTAAAAAGAAGACGTACCACACATAAATTTAAGCGTAATGTGATTTACTCTACAGCAACACGCCGTCGAATCATGCTACGTAATACACACAAAAAAGTTATTTGGCGCCGCCGTTTATTTGCAATGCAATTAATGGAAGCACAAGAAACCCCAGCAACGCCGGTTGTTTAACTAGGCGTTGCGAGCAGCAAGCTTTGCCGCTTTTTTCTCTTCTCTACGGCGTTTAAAAAACGCTGAAATTACCGCCCCACACTGTTCACCCATTACATCACTGGTTACTTCAACTTGATGATTTAGTCTTGGTTCTTGTAATAGGTTCATAATTGACCCTGCAGATCCTGTTTTTGCATCTTTAGCACCAAATACTAAACGTTTGATACGGCTATGCACCAATAATCCTGCACACATAGAGCAAGGTTCTAAGGTCACGTATAAAGTACAATCAACCAAACGATAGTTATTAAGTACTTTACCCCCTTCACGTATAGCTATCATTTCAGCATGGGCTGAAGGGTCATTATCAGTAATTGAGCGGTTATAACCAGAAGCTATGAGTTGATTATCCTTTACCAGAACTGCACCAACAGGAATTTCATCAATCGCTTCTGCTTTACTTGCAAAAGTGAGGGCTTTTTCCATCCAATACTCATCACTATATTGTTCGCTCATAAATCACACAAAACTTGTAAAACTGTGAGTAATTATACCTAGTTAGTCAATAAAAAGGGCAATAAATACTGCTACACTAAAAAATTAACGCAAATTTTAGTGGCTTTTCCATGGCTCAATGGACCTATATTGCGCTATAATCTCGCGCTTTTTTTATTTCGCTAATAGCAATTCAACTAGGTAAATTTGTTGATTTACAATTTGCAATTGATATCAATACACGGGTAGCAAATGAAATTTCCTGGACGCCGCAGGCATAAACATTATTTTCCAGTGGAAGCTAAAGATCCACTTACTAATCAACTCAACTCAACGGAACGACTACAACGTAGTTACATAACCGGTATCGACCAAATTGTGGTCGACATTGAAGCTAAAGTTGATCAAGCTTTCCTTGATGAATTTCAATTGCGCCGCGGTATGTCGCAAGTCATTGATAACGATATAACCAATGCCTTATACGACCGTTTAAAGCTCAATAACATGGTCGATTATGAGTTTGCTGGTGGCACTATTGGCAACACAATGCACAATTATTCGACGCTTGCTGATGACCGCTCAGTATTGCTGGGTGTTATGAGTGAGAATATCAAAATTGGTAGTTATGCATACCGCTTTTTATGTAATACCTCTAGCCGCGTAGATCTTGATTATTTACAACCTGTTGATGGGCCTATTGGGCGCTGCTTTACCTTGATTGACGAAACGGGTGAGCGTACTTTTGCCATCAGTGCAGGTCTTATGAACCACCTTCGCCCTGAATCAATTGATAAAGAACTCATAGAGAACTCATCAGCATTGGTGATCAGCGCCTACTTAATGCGTACACAAGGCGATGAAACCATGACTGACGCAACAATGCAGGCTGTGAAGTATGCCAATGATGCAGGTGTCCCCGTGGTATTAACACTCGGCACTAAGTTCTTAATTGAACAAGACCCTACTTGGTGGGCTGAATTTGTTAAGGAACATGTTGATATTCTTGCGATGAACGAGGAAGAAGGTCTAGCCATTACAGGTTTTGAAGATCCGCTTCTTGCAGCAGATAAAGCCCTTGATTGGACTGACTTAGTGATATGCACAGCCGGCGAAAAAGGTTTATTTATGGCCGGTTATGTCGATGATTCATTCAAGCGTGAAACAGAATACCCACTTCTACCAGGTGCAATCGCAGATTTTAATCGTTACGAGTTTTCGCGCGCAATGCGTAAAGAGGACTGCCAAAACCCTATTCGTGCATATAGTCACACCGCACCATTTATGGGTGGTCCTGATAGCATCAAAAACACAAACGGCGCAGGCGATTGCGCGTTGGCTGCGGTACTTCATGACTTATCAGCGAATGTGTACCACAAACTTAATGTGGCAAACTCAGCAAAGCATCAGCAACCTGCTATGACTTACTCATCGCTTGCACAAATTAGTAAATACGCTAACCGTGCAAGCTATGAAGTGCTTGTTCAGCACTCGCCACGTTTATCGCGTGGTTTACCTGAACGCGAAGATTGCTTAGAGCAAGTTTACTGGGATCAGTAACCGCGACTAAAAAATCGAAATATCCAGTTTCTGGGATAAGCGCTCAAGAGCCGCTATCCCAGCCACTGAGTTACCATATGAATTTAAGCGTGGTGCCCATACCGCAATCGTAAACTGATTAGGTAGCACTGCTAAGATTGTTCCGGATACCCCTGATTTTCCGGGCATACCTACACGGTAACCGAAATCCCCCGCAGCATCGTATAAACCACTGGTAAACAGTAACGAATTAAGTTGTTTATTTTGCCTTGCACTCAGTACTTTATTACCGTTGGCATCTTTGCCCTGATTAGCGAGGTAATTGTAAGCTTTTGCTAATTCAACGCAGTTCAATTCGATGGCACAGAAATTAAAATAGGCCCATAAGACATCATCTACTTCGTTATTAAAATTACCAAATGATTTCATTAAATGTGCCATGGCCGCATTGCGATGACGAAATTCATATTCAGAGTTAGCCACTTTTTTGTCGATTATGACGCTTGGATTCCCTGATAACTGCCGAAATGATTCAAGCATAGAATGCATCGGTGCAGACAGTCGACTGTAAAGCGCATCACATGTCACAATGGCACCAGCATTAATAAATGGGTTACGTGGGATGCCGTGTTCAAACTCAAGTTGGGTCAGTGAGTTAAACGCTGTACCAGAAGGCTCTTTACCTACTCGCTGCCACAGCTCATCCCCATAACGCTGAAGCGCCAAAGTCAGGGTCATTACTTTAGAAACTGATTGAATAGTAAAACGCGCACTACAGTCACCACCGCAGTAAGTTTGACCGTCTACGGTATGAATCGCTATAGCGAACTGATTTGGCTCAACCTCTGCTAGCGCAGGAATATAGTCAGCAACCTTACCTTGGTTCAGTAATGGCTGAACTTCTTTGGTTATTTCATCTAATACATGTTGATAATCAATCTGTGACATACCGCGTCCTTAAAACAAAAAGCCCCGCGTTTGCGAGGCTCTGTAGTCTACTAGAGATGGTTCAGTTTTACTCTTAAATTAACTCATTGCTATTTGCAATTTTTTCATCGCTGTTTTCTCTAGCTGACGAACACGCTCTGCTGAAACATTGTATTTTTCAGCAAGCTCTTGCAGTGTTGCTTTATCATCTGCTAACCAGCGCGCACTAACGATATCTTGCGAGCGCTCATCAAGGGTTTTTAATGCGCTGAATAAACGTGCATGAGATTGCTCTTGCCATTGCTGCTCTTCAATATCATCAGCAAGGTCAGCACTGCCATCTGTTAAATACTGTACTGGCGAATATGTGCTTGTCGGTGCGTCATCATTATCGTCGCCCGTTAAATCAAAGCCCATATCTTGGCCGCTCATACGTGATTCCATCTCACGTACTTCTTTTTCACTAACACCCAGCTCGTTAGCAACGGTACTAACCTCAGCTTGGTTGAACCAACCTAAACGTTTTTTGTTTTTACGTAGATTGAAGAATAATTTGCGTTGCGCTTTTGTTGTTGCAACTTTCACGATACGCCAGTTTTTTAATACGTATTCGTGAATTTCTGCTTTGATCCAGTGTACTGCGAATGAGACCAAACGAACACCGACACTTGGGTCAAAGCGTTTTACCGCTTTCATCAGACCGATATTACCTTCTTGAATCAAATCAGCTTGCGGTAGACCATAGCCCGAATAGCTTTTTGCAATGTGAGCAACAAAGCGAAGATGTGACATAATGAGTTGCTTTGCAGCATCAAGATCACCTTCTTCCTGAAGACGTGTCGCTAACTGTTTTTCTTTCTCAGCATCAAGCATAGGAATCGTGCTAACAGCTTGAAGATAGCCATCCATACTTGCGCTTTGTTGACCTACAGTAAGTGCCATTGCGTATAAATCTTTACTCATTTTTCACCTCAGTGATAAACATTTTAAAACCATCTTAGCACTCTTTAAGCGAGAGTGCTAATTTCAATTAAAAACTTTTTTGAACCTCAGATCAAGTGGTTTTTTTATCTATTTTTAGTCTACGCTAACACGCTGAATATGCGGTGAATTCTAGTTTTGATTGAAAGAGCGATAAATTTATTACTGCTTTTATTTAGCGCTATTAGAGCAGTGTAACAACGAATTGTTACACTTTATTGTTATACTTTATCGGGTTCTATTTCTTTTATATAGCGGCTAACTGATAAGTAAGACCCGACAAAGCCGAGGGCTGTTGCAAGTGCAACTAAAACGCCGAATTCCGACATTGTCAGACCGATTAAATCAAAGCTGGTTTCATAGACGCCCGCCACTTCACTAACCGCACTGCCTAGCCACCACATCATTAAAGCAACACAAATAAAAGAGAACAAACCACCAATAATACCGTACCAAACCCCTGTCCATAAAAATGGCGCATGAATAAAGGTATTTGTCGCACCGACTAGCTTCATCACTTGAATTTCTTCTTTTTTGTCCATTATTGATAAGCGGATAGTATTACCAATGATTAAAGTAACAGAGGTTAATAATAGTAGGGCAATAGTGATTACACTCTCTTTTAATAAACTTAATAGCGCATTCAAACGCTCGAGCCACGCGATATCAAGCTTACCAAAATCAACCTCACGCTCAGCCTCTAGTTTTTTAAGTAATTGCTCTGCTGCATTGGGTTGACGGTGACGAATGGTAGGCGTAACGATAACAACATCAGGCAGTGGATTTGCATCAAGGTATTCCAGTGCTTGGCCAAAACCAGATACCTGTTTAAACTCAGTAAGTGCATCCCCTTTTGAAATAAACTCCACTTTATCGATCTCAGGATAAAGAGCTAAACGTTTCACTAGGGTCTGCGTTTGTTGCTGAGTCATACTTTCTTTAACAAACAACGAAATTTCTGCCGCTTCTTCAAAGCCACTACTCACTTGAGATACATTTTTAACCACTAAATACAAAGTGGCAGGTAAAGTTAAACTCAAGCCTAAAACAGCAATCGTCATCAGTGATGCAAGAGGTGTTCGCCACATTTCACCTAAACTATGCACACCTTGTCGAATAAGGTTCATTATAAAAAAGTAAGGCGAAGCAAAAAATGATTTTTGTTGTCCCTCTGTTTGGCTTGAGCGACTTTTGAATAATAAACTCATAGTGTTTCCTCCGCTAACGGATCTTGAATCATTCGACCATCCTTTAACGTGAGGCTGCGGTAGCGCATACGCGCAATCAAGCCAATATCATGAGTTGCAATTAATACCGTTGTACCATGGTGGTTAAAATCCTCGAATAAGCGCAGGATATCCATTGAAAGCTCAGGATCTAAATTACCTGTTGGTTCATCAGCTAATAAAATTGGTGGCGAATTAACAATCGCTCTGGCGATCCCTACACGCTGTTGCTCACCACCAGATAAAGTAGCAGGACTACATTTAGCCTTATCGAGCAAGCCAACCTTATCCAGTGCACCATGAACACGTTTAGCAATTTGCTTGTGGTGCGTTCCTTCAATCACAAGCGGTAAGGCAACGTTATCAAATACAGAATAACGCTCTAAAAGGCGATGGTTCTGAAAAATAATACCAATATCACGACGAATATACGGGACCTGGCGTGATTTAACGGCATTTAAATCCACACCATTTATTAGTACCTGCCCTGCTGATGGGCGCTCCATGAGGCTAATGAGCTTTAACAAAGTACTTTTACCAGCACCACTATGGCCTGTTAAAAAAGCAAGCTCGCCGGGCTTAATATGAAAGCTGACTTTTTCAAGGGCACGATGGCCCCCCGGATAGGTTTTACTGACTTGCTGAAAATTTATCATTTTAATTTATCAATCATCTTACAGCTAAAAAGGGAGTTAACTCCCTTTTTAATTAGTTATGCATCATCCTCATCTTGGCTAAACAGCGCATCAATGAAGTCATTACTGTTAAAGGTGCGAAGGTCGTCAATTCCTTCACCAACACCTATGTAACGAATTGGAATATTAAACTTATCTGCTACAGCAAAGATGACTCCACCTTTTGCCGTACCATCTAACTTAGATAATGTGATACCGGTTAAACCAACGCATTCATTAAAAAGTTTTACTTGGCTAATCGCATTCTGACCCGTACCCGCATCAATTGTTAACATTACTTCATGCGGTGCATCAGGGTCTATTTTTTTCATTACGCGGGCTATTTTTTCAAGCTCTTGCATAAGGTTATCTTTATTTTGCAAACGCCCTGCTGTATCAGCGATTAACACATCTACATTACGTGCTTTTGCCGCTTGAAAAGCATCAAATACAACTGAGGCACTGTCTGCGCCAGTGTGCTGAGCAATGACCGGAATGCTGTTACGCTCACCCCATACTTGTAGCTGCTCAACAGCAGCAGCACGGAAGGTATCACCTGCGGCTAACATGACCGACTTACCTTCATTTTGGAATTGCTTCGCAAGTTTACCGATAGTCGTTGTTTTACCAACGCCATTGACACCCACCATTAAGATCACAAATGGCTTTTTATCACCTGATACAACCAACGGTTGCTCAGCAGTTTTAAGCATATCAGCCATTTCTTGCTTCATTAACTCATAAAGAGCATCACCATCTTTTAACTGCTTACGATCCGCTGCATCAGTTAGGTTATCAATCAACTTCATTGTTGTATCAACACCTAAATCTGCTGTTAATAGCTGTGTTTCTAGTTCTTCGAATAACTCATCGTCTATTTTCTTACCGCTAAAAATAGAGGCAAAGCCAGAGCCAATATTAACGCGAGTTTTTAATAGACCTTTTTTAAGGCGTGCGAAGAAACCTTCTTTCTTTGGTTTTTCAGCTGCGGCTTGTGCAGCTTTCTCTTGCTCTACACGCTCAGCCTCATCAGCTGCGATCCGTTCTTGATCTAAACGTTCAGCTTCAGCCTTTTCTGCAGCAATGCGCTCTTGTTCTAGACGCTCAGCTTCTGCCTTTTCTGCAGCAATACGCTCTTGCTCTAAACGCTCAGCCTCTGCCTTTTCTGCCGCAATACGTTCTTGTTCTAAACGCTCTGCTTCTGCCTGCTCTGCTTCACGCTGCGCCTTTTCAGCAGCAACGCGTTCTTGCTCTAATTTCATTGCGGCTTCTTGCTCAGCAAGACGAGCTTGTTGTTCACGGCGCTCTTGCTCTGCCGCTTGCTGCTCTTGAGCTAAACGCTCTGCTTCTGCCTTTTCTGCTGCAATGCGCTCTTGTTCTAAACGTTCAGCCTCTGCCTTTTCTGCAGCAGCTTGCTCAGCTTCACGCTGCGCCTTTTCAGCAGCAACGCGTTCTTGCTCTAATTTCATTGCGG
>NZ_JAOCZL010000024.1:0-185920 GCF_041414825.1 Pseudoalteromonas sp. 68 DY56-GL68 | reverse complement strand
CTTGTTGTTCACGGCGCTCTTGCTCTGCCGCTTGCTGCTCTTGAGCTAAACGCTCAGTTTCCGCTTTTTCGGCTGCAATACGCTCTTGCTCTAAACGTTCAGTTTGTGCTTTTTCAGCTGCAATACGCTCTTGCTCTAAGCGTTCAGCCTCTGCCTTTTCTGCAGCAGCTTGCTCAGCTTCACGCTCTGCTTTTTCAGCAGCAACGCGTTCTTGCTCTAAACGCTCAGCTTCCGCTTTTTCTGCTGCGATACGTTCGTGTTCTAAACGTTCAGCTTCCGCTTTTTCGGCTTCAATACGCTGTTGTTCTTCTAATTGCTTCTGGTTATCAGCCTCTTTTGCTGCTTGCTCTGTTTGTTGTTTTTCTGATTTGCCAAAACCAAACCAAGACAAGAATTTATTTTTTTTTGCCATACTTGCTAATAACCACTTATAAAAATCTGATAAACTTACATGAATAATAGGTTGGTGATAGTTCAGCTACTTTCAGCCAAACCAAAACGGGTACCATCTATCGCTAAGACACTAATAGTAACACTTTTAGTGCAGTAGAAAAATGACACACTAGCTATAAAGCACAATATTATCTGAGCTAGGTATCAGTTACCATTTATTAGTGAGTTAAATGAGAAAAAAATCAACACCTAATCGCCAAATTAAAGCGACAAGCAATAAGTCAAGCAATGGCTTTATTCGCATCATTAGCGGTCAATTTCGCGGTAGAAAACTTCCGGTCAAAGATGTACAAGGCTTACGCCCAACAACGGATCGAATAAAAGAAACCGTGTTTAATTGGTTAATGCAAGATACCCGAGGTGCAAACGTACTCGATTGCTATGCAGGATCTGGAGGGCTTGGTTTTGAAGCGCTTTCTCGGTTTGCGGCACATACGGTCTTTTTTGAGCTTGATAAAAGCGCAGCAGCACAGCTAAACAACAACATAGCCACTTTGCAACTTGATAATGCGACTGTAAAACAGGGCAATAGCCTAGCGCTCTTAGGTAATAATGATGAAAATAAAAAGTTTGATCTAGTTTTTGTTGACCCACCTTTTCGCCAAAACTTGGCCGAAAAAAGTTGTTTATTACTCGAATCAAATCAATGGTTAACTGAGCAAGCGTTAATTTATGTAGAAGTTGAAAGCGAACTAAAAAGCCTTGAGACTCCTAGTAACTGGTTGCTATTAAAAGAAAAATCAGCAGGACAAGTAATTTGTCGCTTGTATCAACGCGCGACAAATTAACGCTGTTTTGCCATCCTAGTTTCTGTTAATATTATCCTTTACATGTGGTGTTGCTTCGGATTACAATACCGCACCATTTTTGAACCACTTGATCGTTATTCGATCAACTTGAGCAACGCTCATTATTTAGGTAGGTGAATTTTTAATGCCAGTAATTAAAGTAAGAGAGAACGAACCGTTTGACGTAGCACTTCGTCGCTTCAAGCGTTCATGTGAAAAAGCAGGTATCCTTTCAGAAGTTCGTCGTCGCGAGCACTATGAAAAACCAACAGCTGAGCGTAAGCGTAAAAAAGCTGCTGCAGTAAAGCGTCACATGAAGAAGCTTTCTCGCGATAACGCACGTCGCGTTAAATTATACTAATCAGTATTTGGTCTTGTATAAATGAGCCTTTTATTAACGCTAAAAGATGCGCAAAAAGATGCGATGAAGGCAAAAGACAAAGAACGTCTTAAGCCTATCCGCATGGTACTTGCTGCTATCAAGCAACGTGAAATTGACGAGCAAATCACGCTAGACGACGACGGTATTACCGCTGTTTTAGTGAAGCTTGTAAAACAGCGTCGCGACTCTTACACCCAGTATATTGATGCGGGTCGTGAAGATTTAGCTGAAATTGAAGCCAATGAGATTAAAGCTCTTGAAGAATTCTTACCTCAACAATTGAGTGAAGAAGAAATCATAGCACTTATTGACTCGGCTATTGCTGATACAAATGCAGCGGGTATGCAAGACATGGGTAAGGTAATGGGAGTGATCAAAAGCAAAGCTGAAGGTCGTGCCGATTTAGGTAAGATTTCTGGCTTAATCAAGCAACGATTAACTGCCTAACCCCCACATACAGATGTATGATTCAAGCAAACCGAGCCTAGTGCTCGGTTTCTTGCTTTTGAGCTTTTATATAATCACCTTTTGTGTTCAAATCTTACTTTAAATGCAAAAATAGTGCAGGAAAAAACAACAGCTATGGCCGGAAAAATCCCTCGACAGTTTATTGATGATTTACTCGCTCGTACCGATATTGTTGAGTTAATTGATTCAAAAGTTGGCCTAAAAAAAGCGGGAAAAGACTACCAAGCTTGTTGTCCTTTTCATAACGAAAAAACCCCCTCTTTTACCGTCTCCCAAGATAAACAGTTTTATCATTGCTTTGGTTGTGGTGCCAATGGCAATGCCATTTCATTTGTCATGGAATATGACAAACTAGAGTTTGTTGATGCTATTGAAGAATTAGCGAGTATGCTTAATTTAGACGTACCTCGCGAGCAAGGCACAAGTTCAGGCCCGCAACGTACCGCTGAACAAAAGCGCTCTGATTACGATTTAATGCTCCATGCTGCACGCTTTTATCAGCATCAATTAAAGCATCATGCTAATTCTAAAACCGTGATTGATTATATTAAAGGTCGTGGTTTAAGTGGCGAAACGGCAAAAAAATTCATGATTGGCTATGCGCCGAGTGAGTGGGAAGCACTGTGTCAGCAACTCGGTCGCAATAAAGAGCAAAAAGAACAGCTAGTAGAGTTAAAACTCGCATCTGAAAAGTCACCAGGTCGCCAATTTGACTTCTTCCGTGACCGACTTATGTTCCCTATTCGCGACAAACGCGGTCGGGTAATCGCGTTTGGTGGCCGTGTTATGCAAGCGGATCAAGGACCTAAATATTTGAACTCGCCGGAAACGCGTATTTTCCATAAAGGTTTTGAACTTTATGGCTTGTACGAAGCTAAGCAAGCTCATAAAAAACTGGACCATATTTTAATTGTCGAAGGTTATATGGACGTGGTTGCTTTAGCTGAGCAAGGTATCGAATATGCCGTTGCAGCCCTTGGTACAGCAACGACCGCAGAACATATGCACACTTTATTTAGAACCACAGATAAAGTAATTTGCTGTTACGATGGTGACCGTGCTGGTCGCGATGCTGCTTGGCGTGCCCTTGAGAATGCACTTCCTTACCTTGCCGATGGAAAGTCATTACAATTTGTATTTTTACCTGACGGTGAAGATCCAGACTCACTGGTACAAAAAGAAGGCAAAGACGCTTTTGAAGCACGATTAAACGACGCGGATGATTTTAGTAAAGTGCTCTTTAATAAGCTCAGCCAAGAGGTTGACCTAACCCAAGATGCGGGTAAAGCAAAATTACTCAGTGATGCCCTGCCACTGATTGAAAAAATCCCCAGTGAGTTTTATCAAGAGAATATTTTAGAACACCTTGGCCGCTTAATTGGTCGAACGCGAGAACAATTAAATAACCGTGTAAAATCACCAAAGCAGCAACATGCAATTGAACGTAAATTTAAGATCACGCCAATGCGCCAAGCTATTGGTATTTTATTGCAACATCCACACTTAGCGAGCAGCATTGCTTATATGCCAGAATTGGCAGAAATGAAAATTGCCGGTATTGAACTTTTTTTACATATCCAACACTTAGCACTAGAGCGACAAGGAATTACAACGGCACAAATTCTTGAGTCATTTCGTGATAGTGCGCAGTATGATGCTCTTGTGAAATTAGCAACTTGGCAACATCAAATAAATGACGATCGTTTAGAAACTGTTTTTAAAAATACTTTTAAATTTATTGAAGACCAGTGTTTAAATTATCGACTAGAGACCCTATTAATAAAAGACAAGACCCAAGGGTTAACAAGCGAAGAACGTCTTGAGTGTCACTTACTGACACAAGCGTTAAAAGGCAGCAACAGCTAGTCAGATTTGAATTATGCTGTTATACTGTGCTATTCACTGCGTCTAGTTAGTTTTCGTTTCGCTTATAAAGCGAGCTGGCGCCTGTTGTATCAACTTTCAGAGTGGAAGAATAAATCTCTATGGATCCAACTCCTCAGTCACAATTAAAGCTTCTGATTCAAAAAGGTAAAGAGCAAGGTTATTTAACTTTTGCAGAAGTTAATGATCACCTTCCACAAGACATTATCGACTCAGATCAGGTAGAAGATATCATTAGCATGATTAATGATATGGGTATCAAGGTAAGTGAAAACGCACCTGATGCCGATGAATTAATGATGCAAGAAACAACGACAGACGAAGACGCAGCAGAAGCCGCGGCCGCTGCACTTGCGACTGTAGAAAAAGAGATCGGTCGAACAACTGACCCTGTACGCATGTACATGCGTGAAATGGGTACTGTTGAACTACTTACACGTGAAGGCGAAATTGTAATCGCTAAGCGTATCGAAGAAGGTATCAACCAAGTTCAGATTTCAGTTGCTGAATACCCAGAAGCAATTACTTACCTACTCGAGCAGTGGGATAAATTTGAAGCTGAAGAAATGCGCTTAAGCGACATTATTTCAGGCTTTTTCGATCCTAATAATGAAGACGAATCACAAATTTCAGCAACGCATATCGGTTCTGAGTTAAACGAAGAACAGTTAGACGAAGAAGACGATGATAGTGATGATGAAGACAGTGATGATGATGACGACGGTGATGATGATGAAGCTGATACAGGACCAGATCCTGAAGAAGCACGTATTCACTTCGAAAATCTACGTGATCTTTATAATAAAGCGCGTGATACATTTGAAGAAAAAGGTCGCTCTCATCCTGACTCATTAGCTGCTATTACCGAAATTGGCGAGTTATTTAAAACATTTAAGCTAGTTCCAAAACAGTTTGACCGCATGGTAAACAACATGCGCGAAATGATGGACAGAGTGCGTGTTCAAGAACGTCTTATCATGAAGCAAGCGGTTCAAATTGCTAAGCTTCCTAAGAAAACGTTCGTTAAGCACTTTGCTAATAATGAAACAGATACTAGCTGGATCGACCTTGAAATTGCGGCTAACGAAAAACACTCAGTTAAGCTTGAAGAAGTAAAACCTGAGATCATTCGCTGTATCCAAAAATTAAGCGCAATCGAAGAAAGTACTGGTTTAAGTATTGAACGTATTAAAGACATCAACCGCCGTATGAGCATTGGTGAAGCGAAAGCCCGCCGTGCGAAAAAGGAAATGGTAGAAGCTAACTTACGTCTTGTAATTTCGATTGCGAAAAAATATACCAACCGTGGACTACAATTCTTAGACCTTATTCAAGAAGGTAATATTGGTCTAATGAAGGCGGTTGATAAGTTCGAGTATCGTCGTGGTTATAAGTTCTCAACTTATGCAACATGGTGGATCCGTCAAGCAATTACACGCTCAATTGCTGACCAAGCACGTACTATCCGTATT
Source organism: Pseudoalteromonas sp. 68 DY56-GL68 (assembly GCF_041414825.1). Taxonomy (NCBI): domain Bacteria; kingdom Pseudomonadati; phylum Pseudomonadota; class Gammaproteobacteria; order Alteromonadales; family Pseudoalteromonadaceae; genus Pseudoalteromonas; species Pseudoalteromonas sp. 68 DY56-GL68. Next base: position 180,473 of record NZ_JAOCZL010000024.1, on the reverse strand, counting down.
CCTGTACACATGATAGAAACGATTAACAAGCTAAATCGTATTTCTCGTCAAATGTTACAAGAAATGGGCCGCGAACCTAATCCAGAAGAATTAGCTGAGCGTATGTTAATGCCTGAAGATAAAATTCGTAAGGTATTGAAAATCGCGAAAGAGCCTATTTCAATGGAAACGCCAATCGGTGATGATGAAGATTCGCACTTAGGTGACTTCATTGAAGATACGACCATTGATTCGCCAATTGATTCTGCAACGATGGAATCGCTACGTGGTGCAACCAATGACGTATTAGCTGGCTTAACAGCCCGTGAAGCGAAAGTACTTCGTATGCGTTTTGGTATCGATATGAACACAGACCATACATTAGAAGAAGTAGGTAAACAGTTTGACGTAACTCGTGAACGTATTCGTCAAATCGAAGCGAAAGCGTTACGTAAATTACGTCATCCTTCTCGCTCAGACTTACTGAAAAGCTTCTTAGACGCGAAGTAATTACACTGCACTATTAATAACTAAAAGGCCGCTGTTGCGGCCTTTTTTCTATTCGAGAGATTATCATGGCTTGGATCCAAATTCGAATTAATGCAAACGCTGATAATGCTGACATGATCAGTGATTTACTGATGGACACAGGTAGTGCATCAGTGACTTATGTCGATGCAAAAGACACCCCGATTTACGAACCAAAACTGGGGACCGTTCAACTATGGGCTGATACCACAGTGATTGGCCTGTATGACGCTAACCATGATATGGACAGTGTAGTGTCGACATTAAAAGCAGAAGCGACACTCGCTGACAAGCTTGTATATAAAATTGAACAACTTGAAGACAAAGACTGGGAACGTGAGTGGATGGACAACTTCCACCCGATTCAATTTGGTGAGCGCTTATGGATCTGTCCGAGTTGGCGAGATATTCCTGATCCTAGCGCTGTTAACGTATTACTTGACCCAGGCCTTGCATTTGGTACAGGTACACACGCAACGACTGCACTATGTTTGAAGTGGCTGGAAAGCCAAGATCTAACAGGTAAAACTGTGGTCGACTTTGGTTGCGGCTCGGGTATTTTAGGCATAGCGGCCATAAAACTAGGTGCTGAGCGTATGATCGGTATCGATATTGACCCACAAGCCATTGAAGCAAGCCGCGATAATGCAGAGCGTAATGGCGTGGCTGACAAACTTGAAGTCTACTTGCCAGAAGATCAGCCTGAATTTATCGCTGATATCGTCGTTGCAAACATTCTTGCGCAACCATTAAGGGAGCTTCATGAGGTCATTTTAGGATTGTTGAAACCCAATGGTAAAATTGCCATGTCAGGTATTTTAGAAGAGCAAGCTCAATCTGTTGCCGACGTTTATGCCCCATTTTTAGCCCTTGATGATATCGCCATTGAAGGTGAATGGACACGCGTGAGCGGCACAAAAAAGGCATAAAACAGATAATACTTTTAATCCATAACACGCAAGGTAAAGCCACTATTTAACAGGCTTTACCTTATTTTTACATGCGTAAATTTTACCATTTTAAAACGGCTAAATTTTTTTTGTTTAAATAACAAACAAATCGACCCGCTCGTCAAACTGTTATCAAAAGTCAATACAAAAAGGGCAAAAAAAAGTCACTTTTGTTCAATTTATAGCCTTTGATTTTTGGAAAAAAAACCGTAAACTTAGCGCCCCTTGAAAAGAGGCCTATTGAATAACAGTGCGTATCGGTTCATACCAACTTGAGAACAATGTAATTGTCGCGCCTATGGCAGGCATTACAGACAGACCATTTCGACAACTTTGCCGACGCTTAGGTGCGGGGCTTGCTGTATCTGAAATGCTCTCGTCGAACCCGAAAGTGTGGAAAACCGAAAAGTCGATGAACCGTATGGATCACAGCGGTGAATCGGGTATTCGCTCGGTGCAAATTGCCGGAGCCGATCCTGAGCTTATGGCACAGGCAGCACAATTCAATGTCAGCAATGGTGCACAAATCATAGATATTAATATGGGGTGCCCTGCTAAAAAAGTGAATAAGAAACTCGCAGGCTCTGCCTTATTACAGTTTCCTGAATTAGTAGAAGAGATACTCGATGCAGTTGTTAATGCAGTCGATGTCCCAGTAACACTGAAAATCCGAACTGGATGGGATCAGGATAACCGTAATGGTGTCGAGATTGCGAGCATAGCTGAGCGCTATGGCATCGCTTCACTGGCTGTACATGGACGCACGCGCGCATGTATGTATAAAGGTGAAGCGGAGTACGCCACAATTAGGGATATTAAACGTTCAGTATCTATACCTGTTGTCGCCAATGGTGATATTACATCACCAGAAAAAGCAAAACAGGTTTTAGATTATACGGGTGCAGATGCCATCATGATTGGTCGAGCCGCCCAAGGTCGCCCTTGGATTTTTAGGGAGATAGACCACTATTTGCGAACTGGAGAACATTTGCCAGCACCTGAAATTGCAGAGGTGCGAAGCATTTTGATGGAGCATTTAGACAATCTTCATCAGTTTTACGGGGAGCCAATGGGAGCGCGTATCGCTCGAAAGCATGTATCTTGGTATTTGCAAACCCATGACAGTGACGGTCAGTTTAGGCGAGTATTTAATGCGTTAGATAACCCACAGGCACAAATCGACGCATTAGAAGAATACTTTAAAACACTAGCAGCTAACTAAGAAAGAAAGAGACATATAACGATGTTCGAACAAAACGTGACTTCTCCATTTATCACAAACCCTCATGTACAGTCACACGAGAAACCACAGCCGTTGCGTGATGCAGTGAAAAAAGCGGTTCATCACTACTTAAAGCAACTTAATGGTCAAGACGTACAAGACGTATACGACCTTGTTCTTTCTGAGCTAGAAGCACCATTACTTGAAGAAGTAATGACGTATACGCGTGGTAACCAAACTCGTGCAGCAATCTTACTAGGTATCAACCGTGGTACTTTACGTAAGAAGCTTAAAAAATACGGCATGAACTAATACCCGTTATATTGAATCTGTAATCACTCTAACGAGCTATCGTTATAATTGCTTACAGCTTCATAGTAACTGGTAATAAGTTATTGAAAAAAGCACCTTCGGGTGCTTTTTTTATAACGACAAAAACTATGCAAAATCCTCATCCTTTAAACATCGTCTTTTGAGCCATATTCAGTTAAAATACCGCCTTTCTAAGCTAGCTCAAACATTGAGGTAATCAAAACTACAATGGATACACATCGTCCAATTCGTCGCGCACTATTAAGTGTGTCAGATAAAACCGGTATCGTTGAATTTGCTCGCGCTCTTGAAGCACAAGGCGTGGATATTTTATCAACGGGCGGTACTTGCAAATTACTTGCTGATAACGGCATCAAAGTCACTGAAGTATCTGACCATACTGGTCACCCTGAGATCATGGATGGTCGCGTAAAAACACTTCATCCAAAAATTCACGGCGGCATCTTAGCACGTCGCGGTCAAGATGAAGACGTAATGAGCGAGAATAACATCTCTGCTATCGATATCGTTGTAGTTAACTTATACCCCTTCGCAAACACTGTTGCGAAAGAAGACTGCAGCCTAGAAGATGCGATTGAAAACATTGATATCGGTGGTCCAACGATGGTTCGCGCAGCAGCGAAAAACCATAAAGACGTGACTATTGTCGTCAATGCAAAAGATTACGACCGTGTAATCAGCGAAATGCAAAGCAACAACGGTTCAACAACGTATAAAACACGTTTTGATTTAGCAATCGCGGCTTACGAGCACACAGCTCAGTACGATGGCATGATTGCAAACTACTTCGGCAAGATGGTTCCTGACTACACAGAAGAAGCTGCTATCGATACTAAGTTCCCACGTACTATCAACATGCAGTTCACTAAGAAGCAAGATATGCGCTACGGTGAAAACTCACACCAAGACGCCGCTTTTTATGTTGAAAACGACTTAACTGAAGCGTCTGTTGCAACAGCGGTACAACTGCAAGGTAAAGCACTTTCTTACAACAATATTGCTGACACTGATGCAGCATTAGAGTGTGTAAAAGAATTCGACGTACCAGCGTGTGTTATTGTAAAACATGCGAACCCTTGTGGTGTGTCAATTGGTGACAACATTCTTGAAGCTTATGATCGCGCATTCAAAACTGACCCTACATCAGCATTTGGTGGCATCATTGCATTCAACAAAGAGTTAGATGCGGATACGGCAGAAGCGATTGTTGCGCGTCAATTTGTTGAAGTTATCATCGCGCCTAAAGTATCTGACGCGGCGGCACAAATTGTATCTGCTAAGCAAAACGTACGTTTATTAGAGTGCGGCGAGTGGACAGGTAATGCAACAGGCCATGACATCAAACGAGTAAATGGCGGAATCCTAGTTCAAGACCGTGACCTTGGCATGGTAACGCAGAGCGATCTTAAAGTTGTCACTAAGCGCCAGCCAACTGAACAAGAGTTAAAGGACTTATTATTCTGCTGGAAAGTAGCTAAATTCGTTAAGTCGAACGCGATTGTTTATGCACGTGACGGCATGACTATCGGTGTAGGTGCAGGCCAAATGAGCCGTGTTTACTCAGCGAAAATTGCAGGTATCAAAGCAGCTGATGAGAACTTAGAAGTAAAAGGTTCTGTTATGGCATCTGATGCATTCTTCCCGTTCCGTGACGGTATTGATGCTGCTCGCGACGCAGGCATCACAGCTGTTATTCAACCTGGTGGTTCAATGCGTGATGAAGAAGTTATCGCCGCAGCTGACGAAGCAGGTATGGCAATGGTATTCACAGGTATGCGCCATTTCCGCCACTAATCACACAAAGGGTTAAACAGCGTGTTTAACCCTTTTTGTTTGCTACAAATTCACGTATTCTGATTACTAATTGCTTAATTAATGAAGGAACAGACGATGAAATTTGCTCTAAAATCTATACTTGTTGCAAGCCTTACACTTGCTTCTGCACACGCTCTTAGCCAAGACCTAAACTCAGCACTCACTAAAGCAGTCAGTGCAGCTGAGCGTAGTGATAACAGTGCCCGTGATGAATATCGTCACCCAGTCGAAACGCTTAACTTTTTTGGTTTTGAGCCATCAATGACTGTCGTTGAGATTGCGCCTGGCGGTGGCTGGTATACTGAGATTTTAGCTCCAGCATTAAAAGGTAAAGGGACTTATTATGCAGCACATTTCCCAGCTGATTCCTCAGTAGGTTACTACCAGCGTTCACTCGCAGGGTTTAAAAAGAAAATTGCAGGAGATGCACGTTTCAGTGAAGTAAAACTCACAGAATTTGCACCGAGCACGCATCTTGATATCGCTCCTGCTGGCAGTGCTGATATGGTTTTAACCTTCAGAAATGTTCATAACTGGTACATGGGCAAAGATAAAGAAGGCGCACTAAGCGCATTCAAATCATTTTATAAAGCCCTAAAGCCAGGCGGTACACTTGGTGTTGTTGAACACCGTTTACCAGAACAGCGCAGCGATGAAGATCAGAAATCATCAGGTTATATGAAGCAAAGCTATGTAATTGATATTGCAAAACAAGCTGGCTTTGAACTGGTAGCAAGCAGTGACATTAATGCAAACTCACTTGATACAGCTGATCACCCTAAAGGGGTGTGGACACTCCCACCAAGCCTTCGTTTAGGCGAAAAAGATGCCGCGAAGTATAAAGCAATTGGTGAAAGTGACCGCATGACGCTGAAGTTTAAAAAACCGCTTTAAATAGGATTATTTCGCCATGAATGTACTTGTCATCGGCAGTGGTGGCCGCGAACACGCACTTGCGTTTAAGGCTGCCCAAAACAGTAAAGTAAACACCGTTTTCGTTGCTCCAGGTAACGCAGGCACGGCTCTTGAGCCAAAACTTGAGAACGTTGCAATCAATGTTGAAGATCTTGAAGGTCTTTTAGCTTTCGCTAAAGAAAACAACGTTGAACTAACCATTGTTGGTCCTGAAGTACCACTGGTACTGGGTGTTGTTGATACATTCCGTGAACACGGTTTAGCTATTTTCGGCCCTACAGCTGGTGCGGCCCAATTAGAAGGCTCTAAATCGTTCACCAAAGACTTCTTGGCTCGCCATAAGATCCCTACTGCTGATTACCAAACCTTTGAGCAAATCGACCCTGCCCTTGAATACCTCAAGGAAAAAGGTGCACCGATTGTTGTTAAGGCTGACGGTTTAGCAGCGGGTAAAGGTGTTATTGTCGCCATGACAGAGCTTGAAGCTGAAGAAGCTATTCGCGATATGCTTGCTGGCAATAGCTTTGGTGAAGCAGGCAGCCGTGTGGTTATCGAAGAGTTCTTAGAAGGTGAAGAAGCGTCTTTTATTGTCATGGTCGATGGCAAAAACGTACTGCCGTTTGCAACAAGCCAAGATCACAAACGTGCTTACAATGGCGATAAAGGTCCAAATACTGGTGGTATGGGGGCTTACTCACCTGCGCCAGTTGTGACTGATGAAATTCACCAACGTATCATGAATGAAGTGATTAACCCTACCGTTGAGGGAATGGCAAAAGAAGGCCATCCTTACACAGGTTTCTTGTATGCAGGCCTTATGATTGCTGCGGATGGAACACCAAAGGTTATTGAGTACAATTGTCGTTTTGGTGACCCTGAAACGCAACCTATGATGCTTCGTCTTAAATCAGATCTTGTTGAGCTAATTGAAGCGGCTAACCGTGAAGAGCTTGATAAAACAGATATTGAATTTGACCCTCGTGCAGCAGTTGGTGTTGTTTTAGCTGCAAAAGGCTACCCAGGCAGCTACCCGAAAGGTGATGCGATCAATGGCTTACAAGTAACCTACCCTGAAGGTGAAAAAGTATTCCACGCGGGCACCAAGCAAGATGGCGAGCATGTAGTTACGGCTGGCGGTCGAGTATTGTGTGCAACAGCACTTGGCAATACTGTCACTGAAGCACAACAACGTGCCTATAAGCTTGTTGATGATATTAGCTGGGAAGGTATGGAATACCGCACTGACATCGCTTATCGCGCAATAGCGCGCGAAAAAGCGTAAGGTCAAACCAGTTAAATCTAAGAAAAAGCGCAGTTTATCTGCGCTTTTTTAATGCTACACTATTGAGGAGCCAAACTAAGCTAAGAAGTCATTTTGAATAGTAAAACGCTAAAATATCATTTTTTGTCATTTTTTATTCTTGCGATCTTATTTTTTATTATCTGCACTTTATCGTCTCACTTGGCGAGCCCAACTCGTTACACCATTGACAAAACAGCACCTGTTTACTCTCAAAATGCTTACCGCATTGATGAGACTAAGTCGCTTACTCTTTCACAGTTTTTAAGTGAGCCGAGCAAACTTAAAAAAAAGCCTTTTAAGCACATTGAGTGGGATTTAGCCGCAAAAGATTACTGGTTAAAGCTCGATTTAGAAAATAGGCAACCGAACCCGATTGATTTGTTTATTCATTTTGATAACCCTATGGTTGACTACCTCACTGTTTATCAACTCAATGAACAGCAACAACTCACTAGCACGATTGAACTAGGTGATAAGGTCAGTGGGCTTTCTTTATTTCAATACAGTACACCACACACCCCTTTAACATTAAAGGGCAGTGAAAAAGTCTCTTTGGTCATAAAAGTAGATACTGTCGGGATCAGCAAAACACCCATCAATATTTACGGTAAAAAAGAGTTTCAAGACTTATTGCGTTCACAAGCTGGTATTTGGGGAATATTTATTGGCGTGCTGATTATGGCTGCTCTTTACAACCTTGTACTTTTTTTGGGTATCCGTGATCGTGTTTATCTCATTTATATTGGCTACATTATTTCTGCCCTCTTGTTGATGGGCTCTGTGCTTGGGTTTGGCTTTTACCTTTGGCCACTGTCTTGGCAATTATTTTTTAACGAAAAAATAGTGTTTAGTAATTACGCTATTGCCTTTTTTACCGTTGCATTTTGCACCATGTTTTTGCGCTATCACAAAGATAATTGCCGACTATATAAGCTGAGCCTTAGCTTCTTGGCTGTTCTTTTCAGCTTAGGTTTAATGAGCTTTTTTATGCTGGAGTATAACTCCTCGAAGATCTTTTTTGCCATGATGGTCATTCTTTATATTTTATGTATTACCATGATTTATAAGAAACTAATTAGTGGTTTCAGATGGGCGAAGTTTTATGTCATGTCATGGATACCGCTTATTATTGGTGCTGCTGTACAGCCACTGGAATTAACTGGCTTTATTCCTTACAGTTTTACAACTCGTCACTTGTTCTTAATAGCCATACTTTGTGAGATTGTTTTAATGGCAATGGCACTGGCTGACAGAGTGCGTTATCAACGCGAAAAAGCGCTGTATCACGCAACTCATACTCAACAAACAAAACTATTAAACCAAGCCATGCTCAAGCAAGGGTACATGAGTTTAATAAATGAAAAACGCAGCGCACATTTGTGTTTAATTAAGATTGAGCAATTCAATGCATTACTTAGCATCTTAAACCCGAGCCAAAGTAGTAAAATTATCACAACGGTTGCTCTTTCGTTAGAAAACCACTTAGCCAAGCATAGACAGTTTATTAACCTTGAATATGCACTGGATAATAGCCCTAAAATAGCTGATCTAGGCAATGGTATGCTGGCCTTTATATCAACTAAAATACAGCCCAAAAGCGACTTATACGATGAGTTAAGTAATATTGCTAAACAACTGCCAAAGCAATATAAAATTGCAGGCCTCGATTTGCAGCTTTATTACCGATTCAGCGTTACCGAACCCATTGAAAATGATGGCTTTGACTCTTGGTTACAACGAGGATTTCTCGCAATTTCTCAAAAACAGGCGATTAAAACTCTCGACTCTGCCTATGTTGATATGGATTTAAGCTTGGCTGCATCATTACAGCACGCTATTCGCAATGAGCAATTAGCGATATATTTACAACCAATCATTGATTTACGCACGGGCAAAATTGCAGGAGCTGAAGCCCTACTACGCTGGCCAAGTGCTCATCAAAATTTAAATATCGAACAACTAATCCAGCTTGCTGAACGAACGGGACTTATCAATGAATTGAGCTTATGGGTAATTGAAAAAGCATGTCAAACTATAGCAAAGCTCAATCAGCACGGACACAAAGAACATACGATTAGTGTTAACTTAAGTGCCAAAAACTTAGCCATTCCTAAACTGGTTGAAAAAATTGAAAATACCATTCTAAAACGAGGTATTTATGCCAATCAGTTAAAATTTGAACTGACTGAATATGCACTGATAAAAAACCACAAGGATATGACACGCTTTGTTAATGAGTTAAATAAATTAGGGAGCCAAGTGATTTTAGATGACTTTGGCACTGGTTACTCTTCCCTTAATTACTTAGTTAATTACTCGTTTAGCACAATTAAAGTAGATAAATCGTTTATTCTCGATTTAACCAATAACGATACTCACCAAGTGATCGTAAAAACAGCGATCGATATGGCCCATAACCTTGACATGAATATCACGGTCGAGGGGATAGAAGATCAAGAAACTGAGCAACTTCTTATAAAAATGGGGGCTGATCATGGCCAAGGCTACTTTTACAGCAAAGCCTTGGCAGTTGATGAATATCTTGAGCTTATCGGCACACAATCGAAATAGAGCGTGTTACACTACCCCTTTTACATCTTTAGGGGCCAAGTAAAGATGCAAGGTACATTGCGTAAACTCAAGTCGACTCACAGTACACCTGTACAATATCAACTACCTGTTGGTGATGAACTAGTACCTTTAAACGACTATATAGGAAAAACACTCACACTCACGTACACCGGTAATATCTTTTGTTGTAACTGTGGCAAGAAAACCAAAAAAAGTTACTCACAAGGACACTGTTTTGTCTGTATGCGCAAACTAGCAAGCTGCGATATGTGTATTATGAAACCCGAAACTTGTCACTATGACCAAGGCACGTGTCGTGAGCCACAGTGGGGCGAAGAAAACTGCATGATCCCGCACTATGTGTATTTAGCAAATACTTCTGGCTTGAAAGTGGGTATTACCCGTCATACACAAATCCCGACCCGCTGGATTGACCAAGGGGCAACTCAAGCCCTACCTATTTTTAAAGTACAGACTCGTTTGCAATCAGGTTTAGTTGAAATAGCGTTAGCCAAGTTTATTGCTGATAAAACCAATTGGCGTAATATGCTAAAAGGGCAATCTGACGTGCTCGACCTAAAGGCTGCTGCCACAGAGTTACTGCCACAAATAGAAGAAAAGTTAGATGAACTTGCCGAGTTATTTGGTGCAACAGCCATCGAAAAACTAGATGAGGACGTTGTGACTCTTGATTACCCTGTCGACGAATATCCAACCAAGATCAGCTCATTCAATTTTGATAAGGCTCCAGAGGTCTCAGGTGTTTTAAAAGGTATTAAGGGCCAATACTTAATTTTTGACACTGGCGTCATTAATATTCGAAAGTTTACTTCGTACGAAATCACCCTAAGCTAAACTATTTTTGAGTATTAAGATAAAAGTCATACCACTGCTGCTTCGTAATGGGGCGGCAGAAATAATAGCCTTGAATCGTGTCGCAGTTAAGCGCTTGTAAGTAGTTTAACTGCTCCACTTTCTCAACACCTTCTGCAACAACGTGTATATTCAAGCTTTTAGCCAATGTCACAATCGCCGAAACAATCTCACTATTACCATATTCATCAGGGACTTTAGCAATAAAGCTAGCGTCAATTTTAAGTGTATCGATAGGCAGCTTGGTTAGATAACTCAATGCTGAATAGCCTGTCCCAAAGTCGTCAAGTGTAATATGTACGCCCAACTTTTTAAGTGCCAGCAACTCTTGTTTAGCTTCACTAAAATGACTTATGAAGCAGCTCTCAGTGAGTTCGACTTCAAGTTTGCATGGGTCCACCTCATACTCTCTCAATAAGCGTTCAACATTAGAAGCCAATTGCCCTTGCCGTAAATGATTGGCTGAAATATTAATCGCTAAACGCCCTGCTTCAATATCATTTCGCTGCCATATCGCTAACTCTTTACAGGCTTGTTCTATAACCCACATATCCAGCTTTACAATTAAGCCAAGTTCTTCTGCCAATGGAATGAATTTAGCTGGGGAGATAACACCTAAGCTTGGCTCCTGCCAACGCAGTAAGGCTTCCACGCCACATATTCGGCCACTTTCAAGGTGTTGCTTCGGCTGATAGTACAGTTCAAACTCATCGTTTTCTATGGCCGTTTGCAAACGACTCATCATCGCAAGCCGCTCAAGAGAGCGCGCATTCATGGCCGGCTTAAATAATTGAAATGAGTTTCGCCCCACCTCTTTTGCCCGATACATTGCAATATCAGCATGTTTAAGCAAGGTAGCACTATCAATACCATCATCTGGAAACACTGCGGCTCCAATGGAAGCGGTTATCGCCACCACCTGCTCATTAATTAACAAAGGCATACTGACTTGTTGCAAGACCTGCTCTGCAAATCCAAGTAATGCTTCAACCCTCTCAACTTCGCATAAAAGTACAAACTCATCCCCACCTAGACGAGCTAGGGTATCTCCCTCAGGTAGTACAGATGAAATGCGCTCTGCAATTTGCTGTAAAAGGTTGTCACCTGCATCGTGACCTAGGCTGTCATTCACCTCTTTAAAACGGTCTAAGTCAACAAACATAACGGCTAATAAATCTTGATTACGCTTGGCTGCACTTAACGCAATTGACAACCTATCGTGAAATAACCGTCTATTTGGCAAGCCTGTAAGTTCATCGTAATACGCCAGTTGTGAGATTTTTTCTTCTGCTCGCTTACGCTCTGTTATATCACTAAAAATAGCCGCATAGAGTACTTCATCAACATTAGGATCTTTAATTTGAATAATCGTCAGCCATTCAACAAACTCTTCACCGCTTTTTTTACGGTTGCAAATTTCTCCTTGCCAAACCCCTTCATACTCTATGGCATGCCACATTTTTTGATAAAATGAACGGCTGTGTGAGGACGAGCTTAAAATGCTTGGTCGCTTGCCAATCACTTCATGTTCCTCAAATCCTGTGAGTCGAGTAAATGCAGGGTTAACTTGAATAATCGTGCCATCTTTACGAGTTAGCATGATGCCATCCAATGACGCATCAATAATTTTATTCGCTAAAAATAAATTTCGTTGCGACTTTTGTAAGGCAATATCGCGCTGCTCAATCGCTCGTTCAAGTTCACAGCAATACGCTGACTCTATTTCTGTGATTAAATCAGCAAACGAAATGACCCCACAAATATCAGTCTCTCTGACCGCTAAATGGCGAACATTATGTTCAGACATAAGACGATATGCATCGAACAAACTACTGTCGCTATCTATCTCTATCAATGGATAACTTGCGTATTGCCAACAAGGGTTAAGCCATTCGGTTTGAATAATTAGCCCAACAATATCTCGCTGTGTGATAATGCCATGAATATCTAAGGCTGGGTTATAAACAAGCACACTTTCTAGACGGCTCGTGCGCATAATTTCTACTACGCTTTCTATTGGCAAATTTGCATCAACAATGTCTAATTCAGTGCGATATTGTTCATGAATAGGACGAAATTGTAGGTAGTGATCAAGCCCTTGATTGTGCACAATATCCGACAAGCTCAACATACCAACAGGCTGTTTCTCGCTATTCATTACTAATAAGTGTCGAATACCATGCTGTTGAAAGCGCAGTGTCGCATCGCTCAGTAAACACTGACTAGGCACGGACACCACCGGTGCTGACATAACTTCATGAATAGGTACATTTTTAAATTCAGAGCTTGTAATATCAACATGGAGGCAGTCCGCTTCAGTCCATATACCAACAATGGATTGATCATGTTTAACAAAAATAGCGGTCACACTATGAACATGCATCAACCGCACAGCATCAACCAAAGGGGTATGTGCAGGGCACGATACCAGCTTTTGCGAAATAACATCCCCGACCTTTTGATGCCGTCTTGGTTGATTCATAAGTAGACTTACCTAGTTCTTACAGGAATTAGCAATTATAATCATTTCAATCTTTCGGGCTTTGATACAGGACAATAAATGCAATTTTCATTTCCTTTAATCATTTTTAGTGAGCAGGAAATAGCGCACCTTGAAGGTGAGAGCGACTTAAATGATTTTTTGTATGGTTTAACTAAGGAGCAAAGAAACGGGCTTTTATTATTGAATAAAGCTGGAAGGTACTTTGATTTATATAACAACGACGTGACACCAATCACAAGCACTGAACTGGCAACACGAGTGACGCAACAACTTGCACAAGAGGGTATCTGCTGCTTGAGTAAAGTAACTCAATTAACACCAGAACAAGCTTTTATGATGCTAGATAATTAAGCTGTATCCACCAGCGCTTTAATATGAGCCACAGCACTACGCCCTAGTGCTGACAAGGCATACCCACCTTCTAAAAATGACACAATTCCTTTGCAGCCTTGTTGCTGGCATAGCTCCGCTAATTGTGACGTAAGCCAAGCGTAGTCATCTTCAACAAATTTCAAACTTGCCATGTCATCTTCTAAATGTGCATCAAACCCCGCACTAATAAACAATAACTCGGGTTTAAATTCAGTTAATTTAGGTAACCACTGCTCATAATAAACCGCTTTTAAATCAGTCCCATCGCTGGCGATAGGCAGCGGTGAATTAACCAAAGTCGCATTATTTTCAACTGCTGTATTAGGATAGAATGGATGCTGAAATAAAGAGCAAAACAGTACATTGTCATCGTCTAAAAAGATGTCTTGTGTGCCGTTTCCGTGGTGAACATCAAAATCAACAATGGCAATGCGTTTCACCCCTTTGCTTTTGGCATACTGCACAGCAATTGCTAAATTATTAAACACACAAAAACCAGCAGAGGTCGTCCTGTTTGCATGATGACCTGGCGGCCTGACTGAACAAAAAGCGGCATCTAGCTTATCAGCAAGAACTTCATCAACAGCTAATAACCCAGCGCCAACGGCACGTTCAATTGCTTTCATTGAGTCGGGACACAGCCATGTATCACCATCAAGTTCTGCAAGGCCTGACTCTGGAATAGTTTGCTCTACGTGACGCACCAAAGACTCATCGTGGGCACGTAAAAAGTCTTCACGTGTGGCTTTTGGAGCTTGTAAATGAGTGACTGCAATATCAACACCGCTTGCCAGTAAGCGGTCAGTGATCATATCTAAACGCGCAGGACATTCAGGGTGATCTTCAATCATTTTATGTTTTCGACAAAATGGATGAGAGATAACAGCCGTTCTCATTGCACGCTCCTTGAAGTAATTGTCAGCCAATTATAACAAAGCCGCTTTTGAGCGGCTTTGCGACTTTGGTTTACTTTTTAGCTTGTAAATCTAGGTTTCTAAAATCAAAGCTAAAATCTGTTACGGCAGTTGAAACTGCTCGCATCTTGGCGCTTTCAACGCGGTTTTCGGGACTCATTTGAAACTCAATAAATGCATCGGCTTCAAGTAGCTTTTCATCCCACTTCACAATAAACGTATTACCCGTGTAATGCTCAAGCTGGCCTTTCAAACGTTTAGTATGCGTAAAGTCGATACGTAACTGCCCATTAAGCTCTTCGATTACCACATCACCATACCAGTTATCATGCAGTGTGCCTGTGTAATTTATATTTGGTAGCTTTGGTTGGTAATCTGCCGGTGTTTCTGGTTTAGCATTTGCGTAGGCTTTTTCTTTACCTTCAAAGTGCTTTTTAGCTAACTCTTCTACCCAATCTTTATCTTCCAAATCCAACGCATCTTCAAGCACTTCATAGGTAACTGCGGATAACGCACTAAATGCTTGCTGGTTAGTTAAAATAACGATACCAAGATTTTTTTCTGGTAGTAAAGTCACCTGAGAGACCATACCTAAAATCCCACCACCATGACCTAATTTTTTAATGCCATGAAAATCTTCAATACTCCAGCCTAAGCCATAGCCCCTAAATTGTTGATGGTACGCCTCGTATGCACTTTTCGATGCTAAAGAGGTAATATGCGGGTGCCACATTTGCTGTTGCTGCTGCTCAGTAAATAACTGTTCGCCATTTGGCATTTTGCCATGCGCAAGTTGCGTGCGTAGCCACTGGCTCATATCATTGACACTTGAAGCGATAGCACCAGCACCACGAAAGTCTTCTAAATAATTAACAAAAAACGGGTGTAACTGACCATCCATAGGAATATGCCCTGTGGCCCAGTTTTTATTACTTTCTGGAATGCGTGAAAAACCAGCTCGAGAGTTTTTCATATCAAGTGGCTCTAGAATATTTTTCTCGATGTAATCATTCCAGCTCATCCCTGACACACGTGCCACAACCTCACCAGCAGTCACAAACATTAAGTTGTTATACGCATATTTACTACGAAAACTACTGGCTGGTTTTAAGTACTTAAGACCGGCAATGATTTCATCAATCGATTTATCGGTGTCAGGCCAAATCATTAAGTCGCCCTGCCCTAAACCTAGGCCACTACGGTGACTCAATAAATCACGAATCGTCATTTCACGTGTTACATAAGGGTCATACAGGCGAAACTCAGACAGATGATCAATTACTTTATCATCCCAGCTTAACTTTCCCTCATCTATAAGCTTCGCTAAAGCGGCTGCAGTAAATGCTTTCGTATTTGAGGCGATACCAAATAAAGTGTCTTTATTAACCTTTTTACCCGTATCAAGGTTGGTCACACCAAACCCTTTTGCCAAAACGACTTTGTCATTTTCAACAATGGCAACAGCCATCCCAGGCACATCAAAACGTGCCATTGATGTTTCAATTACTTGCTCAATTTTTTCACTGTCGATATCAGCGTAACTAAAGAATGAACAGCTTGATAATAAGGCCGTAGCAACGGCTAGTTTACACAGTTTCATAATGTCCCTTGGTCGTTTTTATTGTTGTGAATAGCGAACTCTCTCGCTGCTCGGGTTTTATCTGGATCATCGCAACTTTCGCGCGCGAGTATTGAGTCACTGTAATCATTTGGCACGCCAGCTTCAAGCGCGCCGCGATGAACATGCTGTAGATACCAGTCGAATGGCAAAAGAGTAGCGTCTAATGTATTGGCAATATAACAATGTGCTGTTAATTGCTCTCCATCTAACAATTCAACACACACATCAACGCAGTCATAACGAGGGCCTTCAATCGTATCTAGCATCGCTTTTTCATCTTCATTAAGCTCATAGACGACCCCATAAACGAGTGCGTCTAACTGAGAGGTTTGGCGAACACTGCATTTCGCTGAGCCATCGGTACTGACCATATCAAATGTCAGCTCGTAACCTCTGAGTAAGGCTGTGCCTATACGTTTTGCTTGAGGTAATCGTGCCAACAACCGATTTGATGACATGTTTGAACCAAACGAAAAATTATAGATAGTCATAATTCACCTTACACAACAACACGAATAGCCAGCGCAATTAAGATCACGCCGATACCTCGATCAAACCAGAAACCACTTTTTAAGAAAAATTCTCGCACAGCGGCTTTTGATAACACCAGTGATAAACATGAAAACCACACCCAAGTTGCCAAAGCCATATACATACCATAGCTTGCTTGCACTAATACTGGGGTCTCAGGGCTGATAACTAATGTAAAGAGCGACATAAAAAACAGTGTTGCTTTTGGGTTCAGTGCATTGGTAAAAAAGCCACGTCTAAAAGCTTTATACACCGACTCAGGCTCAGCCTGAGCAAGCGTTTGCTGTGTATTATCAGCCGGTTTTGCACTACGTAAAGCTTGTACGCCTAAATAAGCTAGATAAGCACCCGCCACATATTTTAATGCCATAAATAAGCTCGGCGATTGCGATAAAATGAGGGCAACACCTAATACACAATAGGCAACATGAAGTAAAATGGCAGCCCCCACCCCCGCACTTGTCCACAGTGCATTTTGACGACCATGCTGAATACTTTGCTTAAGCACAACAGCAAAGTCAGGGCCTGGACTTGCAACAGCAAAAAAATGCGCAACTGCAATTAATAAAAATTCATCTAAATACGGCACTGATTATTTACCCTACTTTTTGTTCATCCAACGCCAGTAATAGCGGATTAGCACTACTATTAACTAATAACTTTATTTGCTTTTGCGCTTTCTTATACTGACCTCGTAAATGAGGCTTCAGGTATTTTTTAGACTGATTATCGCCTTTAAAATGCGATACCAAAGCATGCATAAATAAGGTTTGCGGTTCAGTCAATGCAGCTTGGCGATTGGCATAGGGGTTATAACCACATCCACAGCCCCCTTTAAACTGATACACAGTATTGCTCATCATCACACCAAACCCTAAAAAACAAGCAAGCGCGTCGCTAGCCTGTGGTAAAAACTCTTTACCGCCAGGAGGTAAAACACCAACATGATGAATTAATACTGTCGCCAGTGTTCCAGCAAAGCTCGCAACTAAGTCTTGTGGCTGATTTATTTGGTTTGGATTAAACGACACATTAATTAAGTGATTCGCAGGCACGATTAACTGAGCATGCTCTCCTCTTAGAGAAGCCTGAAATTCAAAATGCGGAAATACCTGCGGGACCAGCTGTGATGGTGATACTAAATTTACAGGCCACGCCTTCATCCCCGCATAGCCAACGACGCGAGAAAATACCGTTTTAGCCATATCTTCAACGCTTGTGACACTGTCTGGGAAAAACTGGCCATTGGGTAGTACAATCTGCGTCTTGTGTAAAAAGTAGTCGCTATCAAAATGCTCAACAGCCCATATAAATGTGTCTATCAGCCACTGTTGCTCCTGCTCGTCAAGTAAGGGAGCAGATTTAAATAGAGTTAACATATTTTACTCTTGTCCTTGCGCCCACTGCCATGCATCCGTGTTATAAAGCGGAACGGTTGATAAAGCATGGTGATGACTACCTGATGATTCTTTTGTCGAATATGATAAATACAGAAGAGTACGGGTTGGTGCATCGTAAATACGACGCACCTTCAATGACTTAAATAAAATACTCTTTGATGATTTAAATACCACATCACCGGATTTACTGCGGTCTATTTTTTGTAACTGTTCAGCAGTAATGGGGCCAGTTTGACGACAAGCAATTGACATATCTGAAGGATCTGCAAAATCAAGATCTGCTTCAATATGGCTGATATGACAGGTAACACCACTAATGATTGGATCTTGTTGCGATACCACTTTGATATCTTTAGTCGTAAATAATCCTAAACTTACAGAAGCCGCGTCATCGGAACAACCATTCAACAAGATGACTGAGGCTGTCAGTGCAGCAAGTTTTAGTGTCTTCATCTTCGTTATCCTTATTAAAAAGCGATAGTTGTCCATTTACAACTATTTGCTTGCTATGTTTCAATACTATCTCAAAATATCTTCAACAACGAGCACCTAAACAATGAAAAAATCGCTTGGTTTACTGTGTTTAATGTTCTTAAGTAGTACCGCTCACGCAGGCTACTCTATTAGCGCCGGTTTCGGCAAAAACTTTACTAATTCGGTGCAAACCGAAGAAAACCTAAAAATTGAGCTTGAGAATGACAGTCATTTTACTGTCAGCCTTGATAGAACCATTGATAATGCTCGTTATGGTTTCTTTTATTCAGCAACCGAACTTGATATGAAAGACCAAGCCAACAAGCAAGTCGAGATGCAATACCTGCTATTTCAAAGTGCCGTAGAAGTGCCCTTAACTGATCATATAGTTGGTTTTGTTGGTGCTCAAATTGGCGCAAATCACGTCAGCACTGATTTTGCTGACTCCGACACTTTTTTTACCTCAGGCTTATACGGTGGCGCAGAGTACCTATTTAGCGACCAAGCGCGTATTTATGTTGAAACTCGCTGGTTGGCGACTATTGTAAATAATGCAAGTAACATCTCATGTACTTTGCCTGCATCCGAAAACGAACAATGCCTTTGGCACTTCGATGGTGATGTATTAAACCAATTTCAAACAAACATCGGTTTTAGTTACCGCTTTTAAGGAAGAGCCCCCATGCCGCATATTGTTATTGAACATTCAGAAGATCTCCCTATTCTTCCTCAAGTGCTGGTTGAAAAAGTCCACCAAGCTGTATTCGACTCTGGTTTATTCGAATTATCGACCATTAAAACACGTGCCATTGCCTACCAACACTATGAACTAGGTGAAGGGAAAGATGGCTTCATCCATATTGCCGCATCTATCATGGAAGGCAGAACCGTTGAACAAAAGCAGCAACTAAGCGAACAACTACTTAATTGCTTAAGCAAGTACTGTCGGCGTTCTTACAGTTTAAGTGTAAACATTTATGATATGAGCCCTGATATTTATCGTAAGTGCTAATTTTACTGCGGCAGAAATGCCGCAGGAAGACGCTTAATTTCAATCTCAGGTGACAGGTATCCTGTGTATACAAGCCAGCGTTCATCATCCACATAGGTCAACCCTGATGAACGACTATAAGCACGCTCGGGTAATGCCATCACATCAAAATGCTGTTTTTTCACCACGTCATAATAACTAATACGATAATCACCAACGCGTACTTTGAAATAATAAATACGCGCATTATGGTATTCGTTCTTACTTACATATAACCACGAAAAATGCCTCGCTAAATGAATATCATCAACAAGTACTTGTTCCTGCCCCGTTTCATGGTGTTTTATCCATATAGCCTTATTGTTATCAGTAAAAAGAATATCACCCGATGATAACTCAACAGCATATTTAGCAGGAGAACTTATCACTTTACCAAGGTTATTACCTTTTAAATCAAATCGATAAACATAATCGTTGTCTGACACAAGAATAGATTGGTTATCACTAGACCACGTTGGTTTGCGTGCATAGGCAAATGGAATATTTAACGCTTGCCTCTTATCGAGTTTAAAGTCATATAGATAAAGCGTACTTTGCCCTTTATCCAGCACTGAAAACAAAATGTAGCGCCCATCCTTTGACCACGTTGGGTCAAATATTTGTCCAATAACATGTGGAAAGCTCGTCAACTGTTTACGCGAGCTTGCATCTGGGTTCACTATCCATAATTGAGAGCTGCCAGACTCATTTGATACATACAGTAGCTTTTTCTGCACCGAGTTATATTCAGGAAAAAGAGAGCTAAAATTAGTAGAGAGCATAGAAAAAGGTGAACTGGCAACTTGCTCATCAATTTTTAACCGTGTAATCACCTTGTCTATATCCCATTGATGAAAATAAACACTGCCATCAGCACTATACCTTGGCGAACTCATCCCTGCCACTTGAGTATTAATCAGCTTTTGCTGTTCAATATCGAAGAAAAAACCATAACGCTTCCCGCCTTTAGTTGCCGAAAAAACCAGTAAGTTCTTATTCGGATGCCAATCAACACCATGAATAAAAGCAAAGTTTGGAGTGAGTCGTTTAGCTTGCCCTGTTTGTACATCAACCATAAAAAGTGCTTGCTGGTCGTTTTCAACATTACGAGTAACCACAACATATTTTGCATCAGGTGAAAACGACACAGATTCATCGTTAATATGGCAATAGTCATCACAAGGAATAGATGTTTCGTGTAGGTTATCTGATTCCAAGTTCAGTAACTTAATGCGGCTTACCGTTTCACCGGCTTCGGTTACATACTCACCGATATAAGCGAGTGTTTTACCATCTGCACTGACATCAAGATCAGTTCCACCTTCGCGGCGACATTCACTCAGGACAACGCTCGTCGCATTCACAAGTGATAGTTTCACTATTTCGCACGCATTGCTTTGCGTATAACGATAGTAATATAAGGTGCTTGAGTCAGGGCTAAACACGGAGCGCCCTTCAGTCTGTGCACTGTCAGTTAACTGTTTTGCAGGGTGTTCAGGAAAATGGAGGTCACGTAAATATAAATCCGCAGATTTATCTAAGAGGCGCCATGAGTAAACTAAGTAATGTTGATCATTTGATACGGCAGGATAAATTTCACGTCCAGGGCTTGCTGTTACACTTTCTATACTATTTATCGGCATCACAAAGGCCGTGTGCTGCTTTGTTTGATAACTAGAAACATACCAAAATACACACGCAGCAAATACGCACAGTATAAATACAGCAGCAACACTATAAAGTTGAGAACGTTTGAAACTAGGTGTATTTTCTTTAGGCTGCTGTTCAATTTTTTCAGGTGATTGAACCAATCGATACCCTGTCTTACGCAAGGTTTCAATGTAACTTGAGTTTGGGTCTAATTCTTTAAACGCCTTACGTAAATGCCAAATAGCATTTGTTAACGCCTTCTCTCCAACAAAATGGTTACCATCCCAAACAAGATTAATTAACTCTTCGCGAGTAATTGGCTCAGGATAACGGGCAACTAAACAACCTAATAACTCGATGAATTTAGGCTGTAAAACGTGCTCACTATCATCACAAACTAGTTTATTTTCAAGGGGATTAATTGTACACCGACCCAAACGGTAGGCGTGATGAGTGGTTTCCATTAAGTCTAAACTTAACCTCTTTTTAGATTTCTAGACGTGTATTTAGCTATCAATTTATCTCAAATAACAATGATTAACCAGCATTATAATTGTCAATAAGTTGACAGCGCAAAAATAACAACACATTGATTTTAAACGAATAGATATTAAATAGATATAAAATAGAGAGATAAACGAGTCACTAAAGATTGCAGTTGTATTCACATTTTTATAAAAAAATTTACGTCAATACCGACAAACCGGGGTGTTGTTCACTGTAAATTTTAACTGCCCTTAAAAGAGCAGCGCTCTGGTTTCACACAACTAAAAATAAAATAAGTACAACTAGGAACGCCTGTGAGAAATCTACTAACTAAGCCTTGTGCAATAGCGCTTGCTGTTGCCAGTGGTTTTAGCCAACATGCACTTGCTAATGAAGCAGACATTGCACGCACAGCTAATACCAGCCCTGCAATCAAAGAACAAAACGAAACACCCGAAAAAATTATCGTTACGGGCTCACGTATAAAACGAGACAGCTTTTCGATACCCACGCCACTGGTTACTATGAACCGTGACGCAATCCTTGATACTGGGTTAACGAATTTATCTGATATTTTAGTCGATAACATGCCTGCGCTTAGTGAAAGCATTGGTAACACCACCAGCCAATCAAGTGTTTCTGCAACTGGTTTATCAACGGTTCAATTACGTGACTTAGGCGCTAACCGTACACTGACACTGATTGATGGTCGTCGTGTTGTTTCAAACAGCTACAGTGGTAATTACGTTAGTTTAAACACCATTCCTAGCGGCATGGTTGAACGCGTTGAAATAATTAGTGGCGGTGCATCGGCAACCTATGGGGCAGATGCGGTCGCAGGTGTTGTAAATATAATTACTCAATCGAAAAAAGAAGGCTTCGACTTTAAAGCCAATACAGGTGAAACAACTGATGGTGGCGGTAAAGAGTTTACCCTTGACTTAAATTACGGCACCTCATTTGCCGATGATCGCGGCTATGCATATTTCAGTGCTAACTGGGACCGTGATTTTGGCATGACGTTTTACGACCGTAAACGTGCGCAGATTGAAGATAGCTACGATTATGACCCTGATCGCATGTGTAATGTGATGCAAACAGCCGATGGCGACCAATGTATGCGCGACATCACTCAAGCTGATTGGGTAAGTAAGAGCGATGGTATTCCTGGCGGTGTATTCTTAGAAAATAATAACAACGACACACAATTTTGGTATGACGGTCAAACTCTACGTGATGACTGGAAAGGGAATGAAGAAATTTACGGCATCAACTCTAACCAATACGTGATGCTGGATGTGCCAAGCGATAACTTCTCAACGGCACTGAAAATCGACTTTGACTTAACAGATGACGTTATGCTGTACGCACAGGTACAATACAGTGACAGTGGCTCATTTAACAATAAGTCTCCAGAGGATGAGTACGAAGGAGCTTTTGTACCTCGCTATGATCCCGTCACTGGCGATCCACTTTCAGATGTTGCACCAGGTTATATTCCAATTGATAACCCTTATGTGCCGCAAGAAATCTTAGATGCCAACCCATATAAAGATCGTATTTATTGGGATCGTCGTTTTAGTGAAGTGGGTAATATCAGTACTGATAACACACGTAAAACGATTCGTAGCTGGGCAGGTTTACAGGGGACACTCTTTAATGGTGAATGGGATTGGGATGTATCAGCCAGCTATGGTCGCTTCACTCAACATCAAGTTCGTAGCAATGAGTTAAACACAGTAAAACTAAGCCAAGCTTTACAAGCTGAGGAGCTTGCTGATGGCACAATCCAATGTATTGATGAAGCAGCTCGCGCAGCAGGCTGCGTGCCTATCAATTTATTTGGCGAAGGGTCAATCACTGATGACATGGCGGCATGGATACGTACTAATCCGGTTATTGATACTGAAATTAAACAATATGGCGTAGTCGGTTACATTGCTGGTGACTTATTTGAACTACCAGCAGGCTCAGTGTCGGCTGTATTTGGTGGTGAATACCGTAAAGATAGCCAAGATCTAAAAACCAGTGATGATATGAAATCCGGTGGTATCACCTTTAACTATGTACCAAACTTCTACGGTGAAGTTGAGGTCTATGAGGCCTTTGCAGAACTTGCAATCCCACTGTTAAAAGATGCACCACTGGCAAAAAACTTAAGTGCTGAAACGTCACTTCGTTTGGCTAATTACAGCATGGAAAACGTCAATACAGTTGCCAGCTACAAACTCGGTATTTTTTGGGAGCCTATCGAAGGCTATGCTTTTAGAGCGAATTATGCACGTGCACAACGTGCGCCAACCATTACTGAACTTATGTCACCACCGCGTGGCGATTACGACAGCTATGATGATATTTGTGATGGTTTAACTGCAACATCAACTAAACCAGGTCACGATAACTGTCGCAAAGAGCCGACTTTAGCTGCGCAACTTGCTGCCGATCCTGATTTCGAATTTAACGATGAAAATAACAGTTATTCACCTGGCGCTGGTAATGAAAACTTGAAAGAAGAAACTGCCGATACGTATACGTTTGGCATCACAGTGGCACCTGCGTTTTTAGACAATTTCAACCTTGCGGTTGACTACTATGATATTGCAATTGTCGATGCAATTTCGCAGATCAGTAATGAAAACATCATGCGTGAATGTTACGACTCTGAAGTTGCGTGGGGAGCTGAAAACACCTTCTGTAATGATATTACCCGTAATAATGAAGGCAAT
Source organism: Pseudoalteromonas sp. 68 DY56-GL68 (assembly GCF_041414825.1). NCBI lineage: Bacteria > Pseudomonadati > Pseudomonadota > Gammaproteobacteria > Alteromonadales > Pseudoalteromonadaceae > Pseudoalteromonas > Pseudoalteromonas sp. 68 DY56-GL68. The sequence goes on along the minus strand of NZ_JAOCZL010000024.1, from coordinate 156,277 downwards.
ATTATTAAGGTTTTACAACGCCAATATAACCTCGATGAGCTCACAGCTAGAGGCTATGATGTGGTTGCACAGTACAAGCTTGATTTTGACAGTTATGGTCAACTCTCGTTAAAGCTTGATTATAATCACGTGATTGAAAACTCACAGACCTATGAAGGCCTCGATGGTAGCTTAGTAACCAGTCATTACGCAGGCTATGGTCGCACTAAAGATAAAGCATCAATGTCGATTACTTGGCGTAATGATGATCTACGTATTCGCTGGCGTACAAATTTCTTAGGCTCGTTTAAAGCAAGCCAGAGTCTTGAAGAAGATTACAATGAGTATGTAGCCGAAAATGATGCCCGCTGTGAGGCTGGTGAAGATACCTGTATTAGTAACCCAGAAAAACTTGCCTACCAAGATTATGGCTCGTTCTTAAAACACAGCCTTTCAGCGTCTTACACTTTGTCACTTGGTAAACAAAGCCAACTACGCGTATTCGGTGGTGTAAATAACGTGTTTGATAATAAAGGTGATTTTTATCCTTCAGGGCGTGGTAATTATTACTCTGAGTATGGTGGGGGTAAAGGTCGTTATGTGTATGTAGGCGCACAATATAGTTTTTAACATTTTCATATAAACCCCAGCTAGACTGACAACAAAGGCGTATTTTTTAATGCGCCTTTTATCTTTTCCAGCTTTGCATCTCAACTAATCGAGACTCTGTACGCGCATACTCAAATGCCAGTTTTTGTCCTTGATATATATCACTAATGCCCGCCTCAGCGGAGATCAGCAGTAATCGACCTCTGTCATAAAACTCATCAACTAGAGCAATAAAGCGCCGTGCTTCATCATCTAAAAAGTGCTCTTGTAAATCCTGTTTTTCACGTTGATAACTGTCCTCAATACCATGCACAATTTGTTTACCCGTGGCTCCGCGTCCCATTACTGGCACATTGAGCAAATAAACACGCTGAAAGCGCTCTGCTAAATAAATGTAATCTGCTGTGCTTCTAGCCCCTGAACATAACGCCATAAAGTCAAACATAATGGCATCTTGAGCTTGCAGTTCACAGCGAAGATGACGATGGCAAACCTCTATCGTTGTTTGCTTTTGTACTGCTTGCTCTTGGTTTAAAAAGCGCTCTATTAGGGCACTTTTGTTATCAATAAAGTAATGTTCGGTTTGTTTACCAAAGCGAAAGCGATGATCGGTATTGCCTTCAACACTTAAAATATGACAATGATCATTTAACAAATCGATAGTGGGTAAAAATCGTGCTCGTTGTAAACCGTTGCGATACAACTGCTCAGGTTGACAGTTAGACGTCGCCACTAACACCACTTGGTGCTCAAACAAGGCTTTGAATAAGCCACCTAAAATCATCGCATCGCCAATATCAGAAACAAAGAACTCATCAAAGCAAATCAAACGAATGTTCTGTGCCCACTCCTTAGCAATAATCGTCAGTGGGTTTTTCTGCCCCTGTAGTTGAACCAAACGCTCATGTACTTGCTTCATAAAATGGTGAAAGTGCAAACGCTGTTTCGCATCAATATTGACCAGTTTGAAAAACACATCCATCAACATGGATTTACCACGCCCAACTGGGCCGTATAAATAAACCCCTTTTATTGACTTAGCGCTTTGCCACCAATGTCTTGGCGCAGCTAATTCTGTGGCTAGATTATCAAGCGCATTAATCGCTGTGCGCTGGGCATGGTCTTCATGCAGTTCGCCTTTGGCTATTTGCGCTTGGTAATACCTTAATATTTGTCCTTGCTGTACTGTCATAGGTCACTAGTATCCGCTATACTCGCGGCCATTGTAGCCGACTAAAAATGTGATCCCAATGAAATTCCCATGCCGTTTAGATAAATTTATCAGCCATATTGCTGAATTACCTCGCAGTAAAACCAAAGCTGGTATCAAACGTAAATACGCCACTGTAAATGGCGAGGTGATCACCTCATTTGATTATTCTATCAGCCAAGATGACGACGTGCGCTGGCAAGGCGAGCCGTTGGTCTTTTTAGGCAAACGCTACTTCATGCTTCATAAGCCTGCAGGCTATGTGTGTGCCAATAAAGATGACCTTCACCCGACCGTATTTGACTTACTCGATGAGCCAAACATGAGCGACTTTCATGTTGCTGGTCGTTTAGATATAGATACCACAGGCTTAGTGATCATCACCAATGATGGTGACTGGTCGCACAAAATAACTTCACCAAAGCACAACAAGTTCAAAACTTATTTAGTTGAAACGCAAGAACCGGTTGATGAAGAAGCTATTGCAGCCCTAGAGCAAGGTGTACAGCTTCATAACGAAAAAGAGCTAACTCGCCCTGCCATTGTTGAAAAACTTGCAAGCTACAGCTTACGCCTATCCATTTGTGAAGGTAAATATCATCAAGTTAAACGAATGCTGGCCGCAGTTGATAACAAAGTTGTTGAACTACACCGTGAAAAAATTGCCAATATTCATCTTGATGAAAATCTAGCGAGTGGTGAATACCGCCCCTTGACTGCTGCTGAGCTTTCGCTCTAAATAGGTACTTGAACAAATATCATGATAACGCTGTCATTTTTACTTAATAAAAGCTAACAAGTTGCCGATAAACATGGTAGAAAAGTAGAGGGGATATAATAAAAGGAGGCTAACTGTGTTATCAGGACTAGCTTTAAAAACAAAAATTAGCTTATTTGCTACCGCTATTTTTATTGCGCTTTGCGCAATAGCTTTGTTAGGTTTACAGTCGTTACGTCATGCGAGTGAGAGCGATAACATTGCGCGTATTAACCAATTAATGAAAAGCACAACAAATATCGTTGAGCAATTCGAATTGATGGTAAAAAATGGCCAGCTTGATGAAAATCAAGCTAAAGAGTTGGCAACTCAGGTTTTAAGAGAAAATAAATATCACGATTCAGAGTATGTTTATGTCGTCGACAATAATTTAGATTTTCTTGCCACGCCACATGACCCAGAGCTTCATGGTACCAGCTTTAATGACTTTAAAGATGCCAGCGGTAACAGCATTGGTCGCATGGTCGAAAAACTAGTGGGTAATACCACAAATAAAATTATTACTTATCATTGGGACTCCGTCCGTGATGGCGAAACAGTAGACTTAACGTCTGTTGTACAAAAAACACCGCTGTTTGGCTGGTATGTTGGCACAGGAATTAGTGCAAAAGAAGTCGATGAACGATACTGGAGTACAGCAAAGTGGCTATTGGGTTTATCTATGCTCATTGCCATAGCCCTCACGTTTGCAATTGCACGCTTTGGCTCATCACTGACCAATGCACTGGGTGGTGAAATCAATGAAGTAATTGATATTGTTAAAAACGTCTCACGTGGCAACCTCCACTCAACTATCCGCCAAGATGCACCAAGTGAAAGTATCATTGCGGCCATGCATTATATGCAACAAGGCTTACGCGGCGTTGTTGATGGCATTAAAGACGTAACTGATAGCCTCAAAAATCAAAGTGTTGATAACGAGTCTCGCTCTGTTGAGCTTGATAAACTCACCCGTAGTTTAAATGAAGAAACACAAATGGTTGCCTCAGCCATTACCGAACTGACCGCCTCAGCGCAAACAGTTGTTGAGCATGCCGAACAAGCAGCCTACTCAGTACAAGAAGCTGAGAACCAAGGGCAAAGCGCAAGCCACTTAACCAACGAAGCAGCACAAACAATCGCACTTTTAGAGCAACAAATTGACAGCGCTGGTAATAACATTCAAGTTCTTGATGATGAAGTAAATAATATCGCTAATGTGCTAAGTGTTATTCAAGGAATTGCAGAGCAAACGAATCTATTAGCCCTTAATGCAGCCATTGAGGCAGCTCGTGCTGGCGAACAAGGTAGAGGGTTTGCGGTTGTCGCTGATGAAGTCCGCGGCCTTGCACAACGAACACAAACCAGTACCGAAGAAATCCGCAACATGATTGGTAAATTACAATCAGCAACACAAGATGCTAAGTCATCTGTTGCACTCAGTATTTCGACCAGTGAGCAAACTGTGGCTAAATCAACCAAAGCCAATGAAGAACTAAACCGAGTTGCGAGTTCATTAAGTGCAATCGCACAAATGAGCCATCAAATAGCTATAGCAGCTAAAGAGCAATTAGACGCAGGTGAAGATACAGCAAAACGTGTGGTGACCATTTCAGATACAGCCTCACAGACAGCTAACGTATCCAGTCAGGCACATACGGCAACCGATTCAATCAAAGGCCTTACAGCTGATTTAGAGACAGAAACAGCTAAATTTAGCTAATTCAAACCAGTAAAAACGAAATAGCCCAGCAACTGCTTGGGCTTTCATTTTAAAACCCTTCGTTTATCTTACTTAAATTTGCTTCAATTATCATACTCTGAAAGAATATAGGTACACATTATTTAAAAGGATTTATAATGCGCCAACCATACGAGGAAGTAACGGTTCAAGAACTTGAACAAGATATTCTGACTGTTACTGGTGATCCTGTTCATGCCAAAGCTAAAGCTCAAGCCTTTTCTATTTACTATCGTAATGTTGTTATTGATTCAGTACGATTTTGCCAAGGGCGCATTACTGAGGACGACTTAAAGTACTCTCGCTCTATACAATGGCAGCATATGAAGTCCCACTCAAAGAAACTTGCTGAAAACATGCAAAAGGCAGGTAGAGGTAAGCGCCCAGGTAATACTGCCGCTCACCATATCGTTTCTTGGAACGACCAACGAGCAGGTAAAGCTAGATTGCGCTTAGCAGCATTCGGAATTGATATTGATAACGAAGCAAATGGGATTTATTTACCACTTCATAAAGCTCATGTACCGCTGAAGTCTCTACCCAATGCCTATGCCCACAGTACAATACACACTGAAAAATATTACTTAAATGTCGAATTTTTAATTGAAGAATCAGTCATGGAAGGTTTGGGGCACAGAGGTATTATAGATACACTAAGAGACATAGCCGATGACCTTGAAGATGGTCAATTTCCTTTAAAGTCTTTAATTGAATAACCAGTAGCAGAGTATATAAATGCCAAATATAGATAAAGTTTATCGTTTCGTTATCGACCCAGATAAATACCTTTACTTAAATGAAACAGGCTTTGAACAAACCATGCAGCTTACCGAGGGCCTGCTTCTCAACTTTGATGGTTCTTCAATGCGTGATAACTGGCGCACTTTAGGTATTAACTGGCTAATTCATGAATCAAATAAAGATTTAGATCTAGAAATTCCAGACATTGCAGGTTTGGGAGCAACCTCTTTTGTTCTATCACAAAAAGCTAAAACAATTTTAGAGCCTTATTTAGGCGACAACGTTGAATATTTAGAATGCGACTTAAATGGTGAGCTTTGGTTTGCTATGAATGTATTAGGGTTTGAGGATGCAATAGAGCACGAACTTACTGAATTTAACTATAATAGACGCGGCCAAATTAGCAGAACAAGGCGATTTAAACGCTTAGTAATAGACAAAAATAAAATCAGTAACTTAGCTATCTTTAGAACTAAAGAGACAACGCTTAGGTACTTTACTACGGACGCTGAAAATAGCTTCTATCGATTAGTTAAGGAAAACAACTTAACAGGTTTAGAGTTTATAGAGGTTGAGGCGAAATAGTGAATACGCATAATCATGCTTGATGTAACTAAAGAAGAAGATATCTTTCCTACTCAATTAAGCTTTAGCCAACCTATGCGGCATGTAATAGCAATCTTCATGTTTACACCGATACATAGTGCAAGTAAGTTACCTGTTCATTTTGATGAGTTACTGACAACTCTTAGGTTGTTTATCTTACCCGACAGGCATTGAGCAACTGCTTGGGCTTTTTCGTTTTTAAATTCGCATTAAGACTTAATCTGTACCAAATCGAAATCGGCCATTCCAGGCACTATTTTTTGTAATCGAGATTCAGTGACATCTAGTGAGTTTAAACACTCACAGTATTCAGAGGCTTTCATTTCAAGCTGCTCCGCTTTCTTTTGCAGTGACTTATCTATTTCCTTAGAGATAATATCCATACGCTGACCCATGTCGTTAATGCGATCTTCGATATTTCCTTCACGTGATTTAAACGCATCACCTAATGAAACTAAAATAGCCCCTAATGAGCCATGCACTGCTGAGTGAATTTTTTGGCTGATCTCTTTGGTAAAAAAGTCATCGATTTTCGACAATGATTGCGGGGCGATAAAGAAAAAGTCATCGCCACGCTTAAACTTATCCATCAGAGCACGTTCAACATACTGTAATTGCGTTTTAAGTACTTCAGGTTCTTTGTCGGACATGCCCTCTACGACCTGCTCAATAGCACTCAAACCTAGATTTACACCATCAGTGGCCAGTTCAACTAATTCAGGCACAGTGTCACGAATACCTAAACTAAACTGCTCCACGACTTTGCTTTCTTCTGGATTAAGGTCAACCCAATAGCCACGAATAAATAACTGAGTATTGTTGTTTATTTGTACACGGGTTTGGCCTTTATCAACAATACGAATAACATCATCTGTAATGATCAAGCCGTGACTAAGCTCAACTTCGCATTGTTTTTTAGCTAATGAGGCATAACTTGAAAAACTCGAGAATGTAATAGCTGCTGCAAGCAGCGAGCGAGAAAAAAACGCCATATACACCCCAAGAAGACAAAAAGAGAGGTCGGTAGATTAGCAAAAATCCAGTTTTATGCAAGTAAAACGCCTAGCTATGCTAGGCGCCTTAAAAGAAAGGTGAGTTAAATGGGCGAACCCGGTGGCATTGGCAATACTTTAAAGTTTGCAGGCCACTCACCGCTTTCTAAAAAGTGGCTGATTTGTTCGCTTAAATATTGCTTGAAGGCACTATCACCTACTGATGCACTTCCTAGCATTGATTCTTGCTGGTAACTCTTTGCAAGCTTGCCAAGGTAATAACGAAACTGTGCTTGTACCTCAGGCGCGACTTTATCACTCGTTACTAAATCAGCAAATTGCTTAGCCGTTAAAAGCTGCACTCGTTGGCTAATCTTACCCGCCATTCCTTGGGCAATTTTTTGCTCGAAAATTTGCTGATAAGTTTGAGCTAATAATGAATCTAAACTATAAAATGCATCGCTACGCGCTTGTTGCTGCGCAAGGCGATTAACACGCTGGCTATTAAATAATAGGCTTAAACTATGTGCAGCTGCGACTTCAGGCAATGCCATAGCATCCAGGGTTAATCCTGTACGACCGACAATGCTCTCGCGTGATTTAGATTCCCCATACGCTTTTGGTGGAATAAGCGCTAACACTGACTCAGGTAAAACAAGATTCTCAGCTTTTAGTGTAGCAAGTAATGCATCAACAGCCGCTTGCTGGGTTTGCTTAGTTACAACTTGCGCCCCTTTTGGCTCAGAATCATCACGTACTTCATATTCGTAATTAACACCGGCAATTAATTTAACCGCAGCTTCAACTTGATAGCGATGGAATAAATAAAGTGGCACCAGCATTTCTTCTAATTGCGATAACGCAGTCCCCGTTTTGATATTTTCAATACCAAAGCTCGTCAGCGCTTGTTTGCGAATATCAAGTACACGCATTAACTCATCACTTGGTGAACGACCGTTATCCCACAAATGCCCCGTTGGATGAGCGCCCCCTTTAGCACGTGCATCACTGTCCGAAATAAATTCCAGCCCTTTGCTTTTATTTTCAGCTAAAATTGCGGCCAGTTGTTGTGGTTCATCTTGGTTTGTAAAATCGCTATAACCATATTTTATCACTTGTGTGTCCCACACTCCCATACCAGAGGCATAGCCTCGGCTCACATCCAGTTTGCCTTGCTCATTGAAACTAAGTAGCGGGTGAGGATAGTCCATTACCGATGCTCTATCAGCGACCGACGCTGAAAAGTTATGTGCAATCCCTAAAGTGTGGCCTATTTCATGAGCGCTTAGTTGACGAATACGATCAAGAGCCATTGCTTGTAAACGAGTAGCAACTTCATTACCTTCAAAATAAGGGGCAGCTAATGCCTCAGCAATAAGGATATCTTGACGTACACGTAATGAGCCCAGTGTTACATGGCCTTTAATAATTTCGCCCGTTCTCGGGTCTATCACTGAGCTGCCATACGACCAGCCACGTGTTGCACGGTGTACCCATTGGATCACGTTGTAGCGTATATCCATAGGATCAGCATCATCAGGTAACACTTTAACGATAAATGCGTTCTTATAGCCAGCAGCATTGAATGCATCATTCCACCATTTAGCGCCTTCTAACAAGGCTGTTTTAACTGGCTCAGGTACGCCCGGATCTAAATAGTAAACAATCGGTTCAACGGGTTCGCTAATTGGCAGGCTCGGATCTTTTTTTGCTAAACGGTGGCGCGGGATATAACGCACATACATAGACTCACCAAGTGGTGCGGCGTAATCTTTATGCTCAATACTCCAGTAACCTGATTGAGGGTGGAATTGACGTGGTGTGTAGTTATCATCAGGCAGTTCAATAAAAGAATGATGCATATGTACTGTAAGTATGTGAGGATCAGCGCTCACTTGACGAACAAACTCACCTGGGTTACTACCTTGAAAAGTGAGTATTGCCTCTAACTCTGTATTTTTCACAAATGCGTTTGAACGAGCTAAATAGACTGCGCTTCGGTTACCATCTAAATTAAAGCTCCCCTGCGAAGTTGCAGCTAAACGACGACTTACACCGTGCACATCACTCAATAAATAAGGAGTATAGTCTACAAGCACCGCTGAGTCTGACTCTGCAACAACACTAAAGCCCGCAAGAATACTCGAAGCAAACGCTTCTTTGATACTTTGCTGCTCGGCCAAGTTGGTCGTATTCGCTCGATAATAAGTATTCAATGCTCGTAACATCACCTTATCACCAAAACGTTCAAATTGTACTAAATAGGTATTGCCAAGTTGCCCTCGATCAAGGCCTATATCATTTGAGCCCACGCCATAAGGCAAGCTTTGCTGAAGTAAAAAAGGTTGCTTTAGTTTATCAACTGCAACATACACTTTGCCGCTTTCAGAATCATAATAGAAAGAATAATAGCCCGAAAAATGACTCATTTTTTCAGTAAAATCATTTATAGGCTTAATTGCTGCGTGTGCTTGAGTTATTATAGTAAGCAGCACAGCTAAGAGCAGGTATCGTAGTAATGGTATTTTTTGCATAATCTTATCTTTGTTATTCGCGTTTTAAATACTGTACAGGTATTAGGCAGTATAAAGTATCGCCAACAAAAAACAGCTATTTAAGACGAAATTCAGCGCTTGCTAAGACATTCTCTCTCACACTTAAAAATGTCTGGCTACAACGTTATCAGGAAAATAGAATGCGTAGACTCCCACCGGTATTATTAGAAGATGGTTGCCCTCGTGAACTGATCTCATTGATCAGAACAGTGCTTGCGGCATGTAAAGAAATTTCATTCCGTGTTGGTCAAGGTGCCTTATCAGGTGTGTTAGGTTCAACTCTTGACGAAAATATTCAGGGTGAAACACAAAAGAAATTAGATGTACTTACCAATCAGCTTCTAAAAGACATTTTACTCGAATCGGGCTACGTAAAAGCCATTGCTTCTGAGGAAGAAGATTTTACCGTTGCGGGTAACCCTGATGCTAAATACATCGTTGCCTTTGACCCGCTTGATGGCTCTTCAAATACCGATATTAACTCACTGGTTGGTACGATTTTCTCAATTATGGCAGCGCCTGATGGCGCGGATCCTGCTGATCCAAGTATCTTTATGCAACCGGGTAAAAACCAAGTTGCAGCGGGTTATGTATTATATGGCCCATCTACCGTGCTGGCATTAACAACTGGCAAAGGCACACGCTTTTTCACCTTAGATAAAACGCACGGTACCTTCTTATTAACAGAAGATTTTGCAAAAGTCCCTGAAGACACCAGCGAATTTGCTATTAATGCCTCGAATCAGCGCCATTGGCAACCGGCGATGCAAAATTACATCAATGACTTACTCGCTGGTGACACAGGCCCTCGTGGTCGTAACTTCAACATGCGCTGGATTGCTGCAATGGTGGGTGATGTGCACCGTGTTTTATGTCGTGGTGGTATTTTCACTTACCCGACCGATACGAAAGATCCAAATAAGCCTAACAAATTACGTTTACTATACGAAGCAAACCCTATGGCAATGTTAATCGAACAAGCTGGCGGTATTGCCTCAACGGGCACAGAGCGCATCATGGATATTCAACCTGACGCTATCCACCAACGTGTTGCGGTGATCTTAGGCTCGAAAAACGAAGTTGAAACCTGCTTGAACTATCATAAGTAGCAACAAGTACATACCTTAGGCTGAAAGATATAAGACTCTTTCAGCCTAAGCTCAGTTCTAATAACTTCTTTAGCGTACTTTTACTCAACTCACCCATTTGCTCGTTATTACTTAAGGCAAAGATTGCGCCTTCAACCGCACTTTCATCGATGTCTTGACGAGATTCCAATACATTTGCCCAAAGTTCTAACTCATCGATATCTATTTCGCCGTCAATAACACGCTGTAAAACGTGACAAAAAACGTCTTGCGTAACGATATACACATCACCTTGATTGTCAGGGCTGCTGGTAATAATAGAGATTGCCTCAAATCGGTTTTCACCAAATCGGGCAAACTCATCTAATGCGTCTAATTTATCCATTTGCTATGCTTACCTTTTCAATCTCAAAGCATCTTTTTACTGAATGACAACCCTTACTTGCTCGCAATGCAAAGCAACACTTAACTGCCAAGCCGACAATATAAATGCTTGTTGGTGTAATGAATTACCCGCCATTTTACCACTTGATGAAGCAGCTACATCCTGTTTGTGCCGTGATTGTACAATTAAGGAAATAAATTTATTTTTATCCAAACTATACCAACAGCCTCTTAAGCAACAACTCGCTTTTGCCAACCCTTTCTATCACCAAGGTAAGTTAATTGAAAATCTCGATTACACAATGCAAAACAACTACATGGTATTTAGTCGCTGGTTCTTTTTGAAGCGCGGACATTGCTGTAAAAACGACTGCACCCACTGCCCTTTTTCCGATAGTTAATATCCAGATAGAGTATTTATTCAATTAATTTGCATTTTATTGCAAATAACGCATGACCACGAGAATAAAAATACACTATAATTGGATATAAATTCACTAAATAAATCTCTTTTTAAGCTTAAATTACTATATATGTCTATTTTTTAAGCATAAATTTACTGTAACTACATCGGAATCAAACATGAATACCTTTAGGCCTGCTCTACTTGCAAGTGCAATTTCTGCGGTTTTAATCAATAGCAATATGGCATTTGCAGCAGAAGATGCTATCGACGTCGATAAATCAATTGAAACAATTCAAATTACTGCAACACGACGAGCAGGTTCTGTGCAAGATGCACCACTCAATATTACGGCCCTAAATGGCGATGTAATTAGCGACCAAAATATTAGTGATTTAGAAGATGTTGCACGCTGGGTGCCAGGCCTAACGATTTCTGATCAAGGTGGCCGTGAAGGCTCTCCGATTATCGTTCGTGGTTTGAACACCAATACCTCTGACCGTATTTCTGATAGCGGCACAGTGGCAACTTATGTTGGTGAAATCCCACTTAGTATTGATTTACGTTTAACTGATGTAGATCGCATGGAAGTACTCATCGGCCCACAGGGTACGCTATACGGTGCTGGCACTTTAGGCGGTGCAATTCGTTACTTACTAAAACAGCCTGAGCTTGATATTACTGAGGGTAAAGTAACAGGCGATGTATTTAGCATCAACGAAAGTGACGGTACCGGTGGTGAGTTTGGCGTGGTATTCAACACGCCACTAATCAACGATAAACTCGCATTACGTACTAGCTTAAATTATTACGATAATCCAGGTTACATCGATTACACCCATGTAGTTCAAAAGCCAGGTGTATCAAATCCGAACCCTGACTTTTCTGACAGCAGTGATGTTAACGCCAACTTAAAAAGCATAAGCGATGTTAACGATGAGCAAATCACCACAGCACGTTTATCACTTCGTTGGCTTGCAACCGAAGGTGTTGATGCAACACTTAACTACTTCTATCAAAAACAAGAAAATGGTGGCAACTCGACATCGCAATACGGCTCTCTTGCTGATAGTAGTGCGCTACAAGGGATTCCTGGAAAATACGAAAACGTAGCTCGTGTACTTGAGCCAGGTGAAGAAGAAAACGATTTATTAAGCTTAGAAGTAAAAGCAGATCTTGGTTTTGCTGAGCTGGTCTCTGCATCTGGTTGGTCTAGCTATGAGCAATCTGGTCAGCGCGATCAAACCGATCTACTTTATGATATTTGGTCAGGTTATGCCGACTTCCCTTCATTTGTTGGCTACACGCACGATACCTCAGAGCGCGACACTTTCACGCAAGAACTTCGTTTAGTATCAAACAGTAGTAGCGCTTTTAACTGGATTGTGGGTGGCTTCTATAACAAATTAGAAAGTCACTCAGATGATCGTGAATACACACCGGGTTTAACTGAGTACTGGGGTGGCGGCATTCCAAATGTTGAACAAGATCTTGAGTACATTCTAATTTCAGACAGCGAAACCACTGAAAAAGCACTTTTTGGTGAAATTGGCTACAGCATTACAGATCAGCTTGATGTCACTGTTGGCGCGCGTTTTTACGAATACGATGTTTCTACAACATCTGGTTCTGCAACACCGCTCTATTCTGGTGACTTTGATTCACTCGATAATCTAGCTATGGAAAATGTAAGTGCCAGCGATAACGGTAACTTATTTAAGTTTAATGCTAATTACACATTTGATAATGGTATTCTTGCTTACTTTACTGTGAGTGAAGGTTTTCGTATTGGTGGTGGTAACGGTATTGCACCTTGCCCTGATGTATTACCTGAGCAACAAATTGTTTGTGCTCTGCCAAATGAAGAAGATTACAAACCAGATACCACAGTCAATTATGAGTTAGGCTTTAAGTCATCATGGTTACGTAATCGCCTACACTTCAATGCAGCGCTATTTAATGTTGATTGGAAAGATGCGCAAGTGGGAAGCAGCACGGTAAATGGTCAGGAGTTAATTACCTCAAATGCGGGTTCTGCTAATTCAAAAGGTATTGAGCTTTCAAGCCGCGCTATGATTGGTGATAACTGGGCTGCCTATGCGACATACGCTTATGCAAAGGCTGAATTGACCGAAGATGCGCCGTACTTATTTGGCGTGTTAGGCGATGACTTAGCGCAGTACCAAAGCTACTATGATGGTGCTAAAGGCGACCGTTTACCAGGTGCTCCTGAGCATCAATTCTCGTTTGGTCTTCGTTACGAGCAAGATGTCTTAGGTGATAAGTTATTAAGCGTAAACTACGGTATCACAGCGCAAAGTGATGTAATCACCAAAGTAGGCTTAAAAGCAGACGGCGAAGTATTACCAGGTTATGCACTAAGTAACTTATCTGCCAAAATTACTGGCGATATGTGGTCTGCAACCCTTTACGTAGACAACTTATTCGATAAATATGCATTCACTTCTGTACGTCGTGATAAGTCTTGGGCTGGTATGTCGCAATATGCTGAGCTTAACAAAGAACTACCTGAACTACAGCGTGTTTATGGTCACTACACCACAACACCTCGTACTATCGGTATGAAGTTTAGCTACAACTTTGAGCTGTAATTAAACATACCCATAAAAGCCTTGTCACCTTTAGGCAGGGCTTTTATTGGAATTGGTATAAGCCTGAAAATAATTAAGTATTATGGTGAATTGGTATACTATGCGCTTATGCTAAATGATACCCAACAAGCGCTTCGCGCTCATATCCAACAGTTGTTAAGCGACAAGCAACTAAACGATGCACATCACCTACTTGTGCAGCGCCTAAAACAAAACCCTGAAGACCACGTTTGTTACTTTTTACTCAGTGAAGTTAACACCGCAGCAGGTGATATCAACAAAGCGATTAAACTCCTTGAAAAAGCGCTAAGCCTAGCCTCTTTTGCGGTTTACCATTTAGCACTTGCCAAGTTATACGTACTGTTAGGCAAAGTAAGTAATGCAGCTGTGCATTATCAAAGCGCTCTGCAAACAGCTGACTTTAGTGCCCCAGACTTTGATACATTAGCTAATATTGCGACCCGATTAGGATATTATGACGACGCCCTTAGCTTTCAAAAAGCAGCATCCCAACGCAATAAAGATAACCTACAAATTAGCTATAATTTGGCGGTGTGTTATAAAATTCACGGACTGTTCAATGAAGCTAAAAGCTTGCTACAGCAACTAACTACAAAGCAACCTTACTTTTATCAAGCCCACTATTCACAAGCTGAACTCAATAGCGATGTAGATGCCAAACAACATATCCAAAAACTACACGCTTTAGCCAATAAAGAAAAAACCATTATTGACCAACAAGTGTATTTTCATAGTCTTGCGCTTAATTATGAGCACCTCAATGACTACAAAAATGCATTTAAATACTTTGCACTAAGTAAGCAAGCGATAGCCAGTAAAGTTAATTATCAAACCACACAGCATCGCCACTTTTGTCAAAAACTGATTACCCAGAGCAAACAGCAAGCAATTGAAAGTAGTGACTCTGCGTTCTCGCCCGTTTTTGTTGTTGGCATGCCCCGCTCTGGCACAACCTTAGTTGAAAAAATCCTTAATCAAAGTGAGCAGATAAAAGGCATCGGTGAGTTAAACGATATTGCGCAACTCATACAACACGCCACGCAATCAGTTCGTGTGATTGATAGCAAAATGCTCGATAAGGCATATGAATCTGAGAAGATAAAGACAGCACTGACTAGCTATCAACAAAGAGCCGAGCAGCTAAGTGATGGCCTAAGAAGTTGTGATAAACAGCCATTTAACTTTTACTATATTGATTTTATTTTAGCGGCATTCCCTAATGCTAAAATCGTTTGTATGCAGCGGGACTGGCAAGATTGCAGCATTGCCAATTTTAGGCAGATGTATAGCCCGCAAAGTGTGTTTCATCACTACAGCTTTACACTTAAAGATATTGCTTCATACCATCAAGATTACTCTGCATTAATCAGTCATTTTGCCAACAAGTATCCTGAAAATGTTTTTTTACAAAGCTATGAACAACTCGTGGCAGAGCCTAACGAACAAACTCAGAAACTCTATGCTTTTTGCGATTTAAGCTGGCAAGAAAGCTGCTTATGCTTTTATAAAAACAATGCGGCATCAGCCACGGCGAGTAAAAAGCAAATTCGCCAGCCACTGAATAAAAATAGTATCGGCAACTGGCAAAATTACGCTGAGTTTATTGATGCGGACCTGTTTCAATAGGTAAGTCGTGACGAGCGCCCCACTCACTCCATGAGCCATCGTAAACACGTAAGTTAGCGTAACCGCATTCATCAGCACACAATGCAATTGCACAAGCCGTTACACCTGAACCACAGCTAAACTGTAACTGGGTGTGATGCGGTGCTATGTGTTGTTCAAATAATGACTGCAACTCGCTAAGCGATTTAAGCTCACCGTTATCCAGTACACTTGCAAGTGACAAACTGCGACTATTTGGAATATGACCACTGCGCATGCCTTCACGCGGCTCTTCGTGTTCGCCGGTAAATCGCTCAAAAGGGCGAGCATCGAGTGTTAGTGTGCTTTTTTCATCAAGAGAGTTAAGTACTTGCTCAGCACTGATAAAGTAATCAGCGCGGGGACTGGCAACAAAGTTGCCTTGACCAGTAGCCGCTGAATAGCTTGCTTGTGTTGCGTAGCCAAGTGCCTGCCACTTAGCTAAACCGCCACTTAGAACTTTTACGTTATCAAAGCCCATTGCTTTAAACATCCACCACGCACGCGCTGAACTGAATAAACCTTGATCCTCATAAATGACAACCAGAGAGTCTTGGTTAACCCCTGCAAGCTGCATATGCTCTGTAAACTGCTCACTACTGCACATCATACTTGGTATAGGGTTAGTACTATCAGCCAGCGTCTTTTTGAAATCAAAACGCTGCGCATTAGGCAGCATTGCTCTAGGCGCATACTCACCTGGCATGCCAGGGCGCACCATTCCCGCATCAAAAGTTATGATATTTGCATTATTATAATTTTTATTGAGCCATTCTGGCGTGATTATATTTTTCATTTTGACCTTCCAACTGGAATAACTAACTCTACTTTAAGCTCAAATAAGTCTAGATAATACGTTGTATTTAATGTCATATTCATACGCACTTTCTTATTATGATGATAAACTATGAATAAATACATAACTGGGCAAGAACTAGATTAGATAATAACGGTCTAACCCCAGCAAAATTGAGCCTTATTTTTCAAAAAATGAGCTGGGCATTGTCATTCATACCCTCTATCATCTTTGAAAAAATAAGATGAAAGTAAACTTATTGAGAATAAAAAAGCCCTTGCTAACTCACTAATCTAACGTTAAAAAGATAAGCATTAGCAAGAAATAGTTAAAGATTAATCTCTCAAGAACATAGCAAATAAAAACATCTCGGCCTCATTCAAATGCCCAAAAACCAAACAATTGATAGTAAAAAAATCCAAGGGAATATACTGGTTGTACTTCCCAAGTTCATTGGCGATACAATTAATTGCACCCCAGCAATCAAAATGCTTAAAACACTTTACCCGAACAAAAAAATCTATGTGTTAGCACGCCCACATCTTGTTGAAATGCTATCTAGAGATAACTCGATTGAGGTTATTTCTGATAATCGCTTTGATACGCATCAGCCTTGCTCACTTTTAAGCCAAGCGAGTATATTAAAAAAAGCCAATATCGACTTAGCAATCATACTAAGAAATTCTCTTTCAGAAGCGCTCCTTTGTTTTGCAGCTAAGATTAAATATCGTATTGGCTATGCACAAAATGGACGTTCACCACTACTAACTCACACATTAAAGCTTAATAAAAATCACCATTATATTTACCGCTATTGCCGTTTAATAAACGAGACACATGGATACCCTTTTTCAGAAATCCCCAATACCGAAGTGCAAGCTAAAAAGAGTCACTACATAAAACAGAATAAAAAGAAAAAGCTAGGTATTTATTTTGGTGGTAAAAATAAACGATGCCGTCATTACCCAGAAGATCTCGCGACTCAAACCTTGAAAAAACTCAGTGAAGAGCACCCTGACTGCGATTTTTATATTGTTGGCGATCCTTCAGAGAAGGATGAGGCTGAGCAGTTAGTCGCTAAACTTAATAATAGCAACGCGTCAATCACGAACCTAGCCGGTCAAACCTCTATGCTAGAAATGCTCGACTTAGTTGCGTCTTTAGATTTATTTATTACCATTGACTCCGGCCCTATGCATATTGCAGCCGCCGCAAACATCCCATGTGTGGTATTAGTCGGGTTAGGCACATCGCCTTGGAGTACTGTTGCCCCGAAGCAAAAGAATTACATTGCCTTGGTTGCCAACGGCCAGCAATTAATAGACAGTGAACTCATAAGAGACATAAAGCCTAGCCAAATTTGTGAGGCAGTTAATCAGCTAATTTAAATATTGATCACTTGTGAACGCATGGGCGCTAAACGCTCTAAAAGTGTGTTTTGCAGCCGCTGAGGTATTTGCTGCTCGTCCATTGCGTTTATTAAAAGCTCAACAACGCGGTTAAAGTCTTTTTCAGATATATTCATACCGGTATGAATATCAATCATCGAATCGCCTGTATAGCTGCAAGGCCCATCAGTCACTGAGCATAAATGTGAAATGAAGCCTTGACGAAAGTGCGCTACATTTGCTTGCTTAAAATACTCAAGAATCTTGCTATCGTGCCCGATCTGGTTAATAAAACTATCAACCAGCTTTTCTATACCTTGCTGTCCATCCAGTTGTTGATAGAGGCTAAGCTGGTTTGTTGCTCTACACCCACTCAGCAATACCACAAGTGCAAAAACATAAAGAACATATTTCATTACCAATATCCTGTCACTGACAAATACCAACCTGTTTGATCATCTGCTCCCGCAATACGCCCTAAATCAAGCCATGCAGCAGTGACACTAATATGTTTATTAGGAAACCAAGCAATAAATATATCTTTCCAATCTTGTTCCGAAAGACCAAGATTATTACTTTTTTCACGGTACTCGATACCCACTGCCACCTGATGCGTTAAAAATACAGCACTGGACGCTTCAAATAACAATTTTTCAGCGCTGTTTTTACCCCCATATCCTAATAAGCCTAATTGGTTAGCCTCGCTGTAACGCACAGTGGTGTTCCAAAACCAATTATATCCAGCAAGTGCCCCTAAGTGGAGTTTACTTGCTGCAATATAAACATCGGTGCCTTTTGTATCCTCAGCGCCTAAAAGTGAAGCAACCGCACCGTTTTGTAGTTCCTTATGCTGCACTCCCAAACTTACTTGTGGCCATTCACTGTAAACAATATCACCATAAAGCCTTATTTTAGCCGCACTAATTGATTGTTCAATTTGAGTGTCCAGTGCAGGCACATCAAATTGCTGCTGCGCATAGCTAAGTTCTACACGATCAAATAAGTTAAACTGCACGCCACACACATCTAAGCGGTAGTCAGTTACATCTGCACGACTACAAAAGCCGTTGATTGCCACTTCATCAGCGCTTGCATAACCTGCTAATTGCGCCCACGGTACTAACCCGCCTCCAGCACTTCCTTCGACTTGCGAAACCCCAGGGGTTGCCAGCAACTTTCCCGTTGCAGCGAGACTTGAAGCCGCGCTAGCTAAACAATATAAACCCACAAACCATTTAAGATGCTTCATTGTATTGTGCTAACCATTGAATAAATTGTTCGGACTTGAGAGGTCGGCTTAGATAATACCCTTGTGCATAGTCACACTGTATTTGTGTAAGTAAATCAAGAGATGCTTCATTCTCAACCCCTTCTGCTACAACCGAAAAGCCGAGTTGATGGCCTAGGCTTACGGTCGATTGAACTATGTATTGATCTTGCTTAGATTGATCTAGCTTTAATATAAAACACTTATCTAGCTTTAATTCATCAATAGGCAGCGATTTCAGACGTCCAAGCGATGTTTGCCCCACACCATAGTCATCCAAAGAAATCTTAACGCCTAAGCCTTTTAAATTTTCAAGCGCTTTTATTCCTTGCTCTTCATTTTCGATCATGTCGCGCTCTGTAAGCTCGATAGTGATTAAATGACCACTTAACTGGTGTGTTTTGAGTTGTTTAGCCAAATGAGAGTAGAAGCTCGGATAAGCAATATCCTGCGCCGACACATTAATAGCTGCCTGCATCGAAATGCCCATTTGCTGCCACTGCGCAACTTGTGAAACAACCGTCTTAACTACCCAAGCCGTTAACTCAACAATCACACCGGATTGCTCTGCTAAATCGATAAATAACTCTGGGGAAACCCATTGACCATCTTTACGTTGCCAACGAATCAGTGACTCAACTTTATCAATACATTGCGTTTTAATATTTAGCTTGGGTTGATAGGTCATAAAAAGCTGCCCGTCATTATCAAATAACGCTTGCTTTAGTTCATCTATAATAGCCAATCGTTCGAGGTGCTCTTCGTCCTCACCTTCTTGATAGTAGTGCACATTCTTTTGTTCAGATGATGCTGTATCAACGGCAATTAATACACGGCGCATTAAATCATCAGGCTTCACACCTTGCGACATACAATGAACTACACCAGTACTAAAACGTAAGGTTATATTTAACCCTCGAATTAAATAGCCCACTTGTAATTGTGCCATTAACTCCATCACACTGCTTTCTAGTTGCCCTGCTTTTTGACTGGGGAATAAAGTTAAAAACTCATCGCCACCAATTCGAGCATTCACTCCACCAATCTGCTCTGAGTACTGACAAATTCGCTCTGCCACCGCTTTTAAGCATTCATCACCAATGCGTGGGCCCAGTTTATCGTTAATATGTCGAAGGCCTCTGATATCAATTGCCACTAAGGTGTAATCAATTCCAAGTCCTAACAAAGACTCCATTTTTTCGAGCATGGCACTGCGAGTTAAAAAGCCAGTTAAAGAGTCATGACTTGCTTGAAAGCTGATTTGCTGCTCACGCTCTTTAATATCATTACCCATATTATTGAAAGCATCGATAAGTGTTGTAATCTCACTACTTTGCTTTTTGCCAACAAAGTCTGCTTGATAATTACCACGGGCAAATTGCTGCGCCAGCAATGTAAGCTGTAATAAAGGTGTCGTTAAATTTTTAGCTAAAAAGCCACTGGTCAACACCCCAATGAACACCGTAATAACCGCTAAAATAATGATAGTAAAAAAGAGTTGCTCAAATTCTCGGTAACTTAACGTTAAGTCTGCACTAAGTAATACTGTAACCTGATGCCCTGACAATGAGGGAAGTTGAATTAAACGATTACGATAAACTGGCTTTTCCCCAAAAATCCGATGTGTCATTTTATTATTGAAGTGTTCAAGTACTGAGCTTCCATAAAGGTCATCCGTGAGCGATGTTTCAACAACATCATCCTCTTGACCAATAAAACTCACATCCATTGTAGTCAGGTTTTTCAACTCTTTAGCAACTAAGTCAGTAATTTTGAACCCAACGAGGCTGTATGCCACTGTACGAGGCGCTCTCACTGGCAGTAAGATCACCTGATATAAAGTTTTATCAATAATAATAAAATTTGATTGCTCAGCATGCTTCAGCAGTTCACGCATCAAAGGGGTAAACTCATCAGAGGTATGATCTAACTCTGTATTTGCCGATACAAGTTGACCCGACAAATCAATTAACATCATTAAATCTGCGTTAATACGCCGACTGTGATTATTTAAAACGCTACTAATTGTGTCGGCATCTTGCGTGGCAATAGCTTGTTTAAAACCAAAATCAGCAGTCAGTACTTTCGCTGCCGTTAACAATAAGCTTTCTTTGGCGCTAAGGTACTGCTTGAACACATTCTCAGCAACATTGATATCTTCAACTAACTTTTGATTATTAAAACGATTTGTTGACCACCAAGAACTTAATAAACTCACCAGTGTGGTAAGTAAAACTAAACCCACGCATAGCGCAATAATTCGCCCTCTTAAACTATTAACCATTATTTACCTTAAACATCTCGCCAAATGTATTTCGTGGTGCAGGTTCCACAGTCTCAACAATAACTTCATAAAACTTTTTAGGAGATTGATTTACAAGGAGTGACTGCTTAAAAGTAATATCGCTTACTTGGTTTGGGTGCCAAATAGTTAAACTTAGTGGATATATAACGTCCTTAAGTGTTGCCATTCCCTGTTGATTTGTTTTTATAGCCCGATGATTTTTAGCGACATAAATATAGCCGACCATTGAATCATGGATATTACAACCAAGTACCACAACACCTGAGGTATCAAATTTTTCAGGCTTTTCGGGTTGCCCCGCATACAGCTTTATATCAAAGACTTTAGCAGGCGAAAAAGAGTAAACATGGTGACGAATATCATCACTATTAGGAAAATCCACTAACTGCCCTTGTTGAACAATCAGTACCGTAGGAGAAAATTGTTTATTAACTTGATCCATTACCGCGACTGGAAGAGGCGTAGATTCATTATTTTTTATTGCAACCTGCTCAATAACAGCGTCAGATAACGGATTACCTAGCTGGTCACGAACAACAAATGAAATATCCGCTGCAAACAAAGTTGAACTGGTAAAGAGTGCAAGACCACACGTCGCGCGAAGACAATGCGCAAATAAAAACATAGGTTGGTTCCTTGCTTAGCTTATTCTGCTAATTAGTATAGATTAATCTTGTGTTAAGTTAATGACTGAAAGCAGGAAAAGCAAGAAAAAAGCCAAGCAAACGTACCTAAAACATAAACTTGGCTTAAAAATAAGAAAGGCCTTGAAGGAATATTAGGCCTGAAAATGTGTTTAACTGTGTTTAATCAAACCGTATTCGCTGTCTAAAATAGCAATCACTTCACCACGCGGATCGCTTGGTATCGTTATTTTTTCGCCCACTATTTTACTTGCGATACCAACATAAGTATCAGACACTTCAAGCATTACAGATTCAGGTAATGTGTAATCTTTTGCTAATTGCTCGCGCTCACCCATGCGATCTTTATTTAACAATACATCGCTGTCTGGCACATTATTAATTAATAACTGGCGGAAACCTTCTTTTGAATTTTCAACTATTTTACCATCACGATAAGCAGGGCCATCCCAAATACGTGATGAATCAGGCGTGCCCACTTCGTCAATATAAATAAGCTTGTCAGAGCCATCGATATCTTCTACATAACCAAACTCAAACTTGGTATCTACGAAGATTTGGTCAAGCTTTGCTAACTCATCACTAATAAGCTTAAAGCCCTCAACTAGCAATTGCTCATATTTAGCGACATCGTCTTCAGATTTAAAATTAAATACTGATAGATTATTAGTAATGTTTTCGCGGGTGATATTAACATCGTCCACCTCAGGAATTTCGGCAACACCTGTAATAATCCCTTTTGTTGATGGTGTAATAAGTACATCATCTAACTTTTGATTAGCTGTTAGACCTTCAGGCAAATCAATACCACAGAAATTGCGTGTACCTTTAGCGTAATCTCGCCACATGCTACCTGTAATATATTGGCGAGCAATGGCTTCAACTTTTACAGTGCTTGCTTTACGCACAATCCACACATATGGATGTGGAATATCAACAATGTGATTACCTGCAAGACCTGCTTTGTCAAATAACTTAAACCAATGTGATGCCACAGAGTTTAAAGCAATACCTTTACCTGGCACACCATTTAAACCATTTTCACCTTGCCAAATACAATCAAACGCAGAAATACGGTCTGAAATTACCATAATAGCTAGCTCGGTTCCCTTTGGAACTTGGTAACCTTTTTCATTAATTAAACGAGCGCTGTCTTCATCAGTTAACCAATAAACTGAACGCACTTTACCACTGTGTACCGCACCTTTGGTACGGATCGGTAAATCATCGTTTACGTCTAAAACTTTATAGCTAGTCATGCTATCTCCGAAAGTATTTGGCATGCTCAAATGAGCACATGTATGGGATTGGGGTTATGGCCGCCTATAATAATCTAGACGCTATGAAAGCTCAATCATTGCGCTACGATCCGCTTTTCAATTCTCATGACAAAATCAATAAACTTTAAATGTTCTGTAATTTTGCTGTCATAAACAAAACTTCGCTATAATAGCGCCCTCACAATAGGAGGTTTTCTTGGATTACTTAGCAGCTACCGCAGAAAAAAAATACTTAATGTATATTTCACAGAATTATTCATACGCCATCTTGCGCCCTCTACAGCAAGAAATTTTAGCTCATGGCGGTGAGGTTAAGTGGTTTCTAGAAGGAGATGAGGTTAACCCTGATTTTCTTCACCAAGAAGAGCAACGTTTGATGTCATTAAACGATGTAAAAGAATGGCAGCCCGATATTGTCTATCTACCAGGAAATATTGTTC
This sequence comes from Pseudoalteromonas sp. 68 DY56-GL68, assembly GCF_041414825.1. NCBI lineage: Bacteria > Pseudomonadati > Pseudomonadota > Gammaproteobacteria > Alteromonadales > Pseudoalteromonadaceae > Pseudoalteromonas > Pseudoalteromonas sp. 68 DY56-GL68. Next base: position 132,815 of record NZ_JAOCZL010000024.1, on the reverse strand, counting down.
CAAACTTTATCCCTGGTAAAAAAGTCAAAGTTTTTCATGGCTTTAATTCAGGAAAACGCGTTAATAATGGCCTAGATAATCATTTTAAAATTCGTGACTGTTTTGATTTATATTGCACTCAAGGGCCATCGACTACGACCACCTTTACAGAGCTTGCTCAGAAGCATGGCTACTTTCAAGTAAAAGAAACAGGTTGGCCAACACTTGATCCCTACTTTTCTGAGGTCGAAAATAACCCTTACGAAGATAAGCAAGATCCGCGTAAAACATTACTCATTTGCTCGACTTTTTCTCGGCGTATCTCACTAGCTCCAAAGCTTTATGAACAAATTAAAGCATTTAGCGAGCAAGGAAAATGGCGCATTTTAATGCAGTTTCATCCTAAAATGCCAAGCGAACTCGTTGCGCAATATAAAGCGCTACAAAATGAAAACTTAACCTTTGTAGAAACCGACAATGTTTTACCGCTTCTAAAAGCAGCGGATGTAATGCTCTGTGATACCTCATCGATATTACTGATGTTTATTTTACAACGTAAGCCTGTGGTGACCTTCTGCAACCAAAACCCCGATGAGCATCTCGTTGACATTACAGATGCAGATAAAATCGAACAGGCCATCGATTATGCTCTCACAGAGCCCGATGAACTAATGGCTAAAATTGAACACTTCTGCCAACAGTTACACCCATATCAGGACGGCTTATCGAGTCAACGTGTACTTGCTGCCAGCAATGAATTACTATTGACGAATCCAGCACTTAAGCCAAAACCACGTAATTTTATTCGTAACCTCAAAATGCGTAAAAAGTTAAATTACTGGCGATGGTAACAACTTATAGGTCGTTATGATCACGCTTTCAAATGTGCTATTTAAGTGGCACTCACAACAAACGACGCCAACGATCAATATTGCACAATTGCAGATTGATCAAGGCGAACATGTTTTTCTTCATGGCCCGAGTGGCTGCGGTAAATCAACTTTGCTGTCTTTGCTTGCCGGTGTTGCTACTCCTAACAAAGGCACAATTGAGTTACTTGGCAAAGCAATAAACCAACTTAGTAATAGCCAGCGCGACCGTTTTCGTGCCGACCATATTGGTTATATTTTTCAAAACTTTAATTTACTGTCTTACTTATCACCCATTGAGAACGTAACATTAGGCTGCCAGTTTTCGACATCTCGCAAACATCATGCGCTTCAAAACAATGCCACTATTAATGCAGAAGCGAGCCGACTGCTTACAGCGTTAGGGTTAACAGGCAGCTTACAGCATCAAGCTGTCGGTGAATTAAGTATTGGTCAACAACAACGTGTTGCAGCAGCCAGAGCATTTATAGGTAGCCCAGAAATCATTATCGCCGATGAACCAACCTCGGCACTAGACACACAAAACCGTCAAGCATTTGTGAAGTTACTGTTTGAACAAGCCACAGCCACTAATAGCACGCTCGTGTTTGTCAGTCATGATGAGACCCTGCGCAGCCTTTTCAGACGCAGCATTGACCTTGTTGAACTACAAGGAGGCAGACATGCTACTACTTAAACTTGCCGCAAAAAGCTTATTCAATCGCAAAGCCAGTGCTTTGCTTACGTTATTCACTATTGCTATTAGTGTGATGTTGCTCATGTCGATTGAGCGTGTTCGTATCGATGCCAAAAGTAGCTTTAGTAATACCATTTCTGGCACAGATTTGATCGTTGGCGCTCGCACGGGCGACATTCAATTGCTGCTCTCTTCTGTATTTCGTATTGGGCATGCTAATAACGGCGTCAGTTGGCAAAGTTATCAGTATATTGCAAAGCAACGGGGAGTAAGCTGGAGCATTCCACTGTCGTTAGGTGATAGCCATAAAGGCCTTGCGGTGCTTGGTACAAACAAGGACTACTTTACTCACTATCGCTTTGGTAAGAAGCAGCCATTAAGCTTTGCAAACGGCCATGAGTTTAATCACTTATTTGACGTTGTTCTTGGTGCTGATGTAGCCAAATCCCTTGGCTATCAACTGGGTGATAAGGTCGTGATTGCTCACGGCATGGGTAATACTAGCTTTCATAACCATGATGATAACCCATTTACCGTTGTTGGTATTTTACAAGCAACAGGTACACCCGTTGATAAAACCTTGCATATTCCACTTGCAGCGATTGATGAAATTCATGGTGGTCATAGTCATCAACATGAAAAAGCTCACGACCACGACCACGACCACGACCACGACCAGCATGATGATGTCGATCTCATTGGCACACCAAAACAAATAACCGCTTTTCTACTCGGTTTTGATTCGCCACTGTACACCCTACAAGTACGCCGTAATATTAACCAATACAAAGAGGAAGCATTACTTGCCATCATGCCTGGTGTGACCTTACGTGAATTGTGGGAAATGCTCTCAATTGTCGAAAAAATATTATTACTTTTTTCAATTGTGGTGGTCATTATTAGTTTACTTGGCATGTTGACCAGCTTGCTGTCGAACTTAAATCAGCGTCGCAGAGAATTGGCTATTTTGCGCTCGGTAGGCGCTAGGCCTTGGCATATTTTTACATTGATAAGCGCAGAGTCATTACTCATCACTGGGCTAGGCTGCCTTGTTGGTGTCGCCTTGTTCTATGCTTTAATGCTATTCGGCGCAGGTTACTTGCAAAGCCATGCCGGAATAAGCCTTAATATAGCGCTATTATCGGCCTATGAACTCATGCTATTAGCTGCGATAATGTTTGCAGGTTTTATCGTTGGGTTAATACCTGCAACCCGCGCATATTTTTACTCACTTGCCGATGGCATGAGTATCAAAATTTAAGGAGTTTTATGCAATTTTTTCAAAAATTTATTGCTGTTGCCATGCTTTTATCCTGCACGTTAGCAAATGCAGGCGAACCTAAAGAAATTTTTTGGGAAGACTTAATCCCACAAGGGCATGTACAAATTGACACCCAAGCACAAGCTAACCATGAGGGTTCAGAACAAAATTGGGTACAACCTGATTTAGATGCGCCGGTTGTTAAAGAACTAAACGGCCAATCAGTTAGTTTGCCTGGCTTTGTAGTGCCACTAGAGGGCGACAGCGAAGTAATAACTGAGTTTTTACTGGTGCCATATTTTGGTGCCTGTATCCATGTACCACCCCCACCACCTAATCAAATTGTGCATGTCACAATTGAAGGGGGTGTGCCTATTGAAAGCCTATATGATGCAATCGTTGTTACAGGCGTGATTAGCACAGAAACTTGGTCGGGTGAAATTGCGCAAGTTGGCTATAAAATGAAAGCGGTCGGTGTCGCCCCATTTGAACTATAATTTAAAAGCACGCCGAGGCGTGCTTTTTTGATGGTTGCTTTCTGCGTCACTTTTGGCAATTAGAACAGTAAACCGTGCTTCTTTGCCCTAATCTAATTTCCTTTAATGGCTCTTTACAATTAACACATGGCTCGCCTTTGCGACCATAAACCAATAATTGCTGCGCAAAATACCCTGGCTTACCGTCACTTTGGGCAAAGTCTTTTAATGTTGTGCCACCTTGTGTAATAGCCGCTGCAAGGGTTTCTTTAATAATAGGCACCAATTGCTGATAACGCTTTAAAGACACCTTACCGGCTTCTCGTTTAGGATGAATTCCAGCCTTAAATAGCGACTCATTGGCATAGATATTACCAACACCAACCACCACAGCGTTATCCATAATAAATTGTTTAATGGGTACTTTTTTGTTTCGTGACTGCTCAAAAACGCGCTCTGCAACAAACTCTTCTGTTAACGGCTCAGGCCCTAGCTTTGACAGCAAGGTATGGCATTCATTTGGCGCTTGCCATAAGCAAGCACCAAAACGACGAGCATCATTAAGCCGTAACGCTTTACCAGATGCTAAAATAAACTCAATATGGTCATGTTTTTTTAAAGGCTCAGTTGCATCCACAACACGTAAATTACCCGACATTCCTAAGTGCAAAATCACACTACCCAACTCACAACCGAGTAATAAATATTTTGCTCTTCGCTCCACTGAGGTAACTTTAAGCCCTTGCAATTGATAAACATCATCAGGCACAGGCCAACGCATGCTGGCGTTATGAATATTTACTTTAGTCACTGTTTGGTTAAGCACATGCGGCGTTATTCCCAAACGGCTAACTTCAACTTCTGGTAATTCAGGCATCTATGACTCTCTTAAAACGGGTATAGCGGAAATAACTTAACGACATCGGCTTGTTCAAGCTCAAATACCCGTTGTAACCGCTTATCCAATAAATAGTATTGCTGCTCAATGCTATATAACTGATACACCGCTGGCAATTGCTCACCAGCAAGCCATACAGAGGCAACATAATCCGCAGATGCCTTTGAAATTTTACTCACTGGCAGCGCTGCTATGGTTAATTGCTGACGCTGCCAACGTTCGACTAATTGTTCGAGCGTCTGTTCATCGGCTTGCCATGTAATGCTTTGTAACTTTTGGCTCCGCCACGAAGTACCTATGCGCTCAATTTTCAGTTCAGGAAAAGCCATTGCTAAAATAAAGCTTTGCTCAGGCAGTAGAGCTTGAACGCCCTCATTCACAGGGGGAGTATTGAGCTTTTTGTGCAAACCGTTAAAGAAAAAAATCATCAACAGCATCGAAATAATCACCACATTATTCCATGCTTTTCGGCTCAAACGCATCGTATCTTCCTCACTTTTCAATACCTTAAAGTGTAACTAAAAAGTCCATTAATTGGCAGTTGTAATTGATCAACAAAATTTCATGTCTGTTATGTATCAATCTGTAGAGACTTTGCTAAAATATCCGCCAAATTTAAAGGAGTTCCGTCAATGTCAATGTATGTAGTGGGTCATAAGATCCCTGATTCAGATTCAATTTGCGGTGCAATTGCGCTTGCTTATTTAAAAAACCAAATCGAAGAACCTGCAATACCAACGCGTTTAGGTGAAGTATCGCCTGAAACACAGTTTATCCTAGATAAATTTGGTTTCGAAGCCCCTGAGCTAAAGCTTAGCTACGCAGGTGAAGACGTTTATATCGTTGACCATACAGAAAAAACACAAGCACCTGATGACATCGATGAAGCACGTGTTGTCGGTGTTGTTGATCACCACAAACTAGGCGATTTAACATCATCAACACCGCTTGAGTGTTGGATCCGTCCTGTTGGCTGTTCAAACACTATCATCAAAATGATGTATGACTTCTACAATGTAGAGATTCCAAAAGATATCGCAGGCATCATGTTATGTGCAATTTTAAGCGACACTGTAATCTTTAAATCACCAACCTGTACAACGGCTGACATCAAGTGTGTTGAAGCACTTGCTGAAATCGCAGGTATCGAAGATTTTAAAGAGCTTGGCATGGAAATGTTCAAGGTGAAATCAGCGGTTGAAGGCACACCTGCACGCGACTTAGTCATGCGTGATTTCAAAGACTTCAACATGAACGGTAAGCTAGTAGGTATTGGCCAGCTAGAAGTGATCGACCTTGCTGTATTTGATGAAATCAAAGCAGATCTTGAAGCTGATATCGCAAAGCTTAAAGAAGAAGGCGATCGCCACTCAGTATTACTCCTGTTAACTGATATCATGAAAGAAGGCTCTGAAATGCTAATTACGTCTGATGACGTATCAGTAATCGAAGCTGCCTATGATGTTAAATCAGAAGATGGTCGCGTATGGTTAGATGGCGTATTAAGCCGTAAGAAGCAAGTAGTACCGCCACTACAAGACGCTTTTGCAAAGATCTAATCTTACGAAATAGACACAAAAAAGCCGATGTAACTTCACTTCAAACATCGGCTTTTTTATTACTCTATTATTAAGTTTTTATCTAGATATTACTAAAGGCTACCTATAATAGGTGCTTTTTTAAAAACGGCGTTATCTCAGAGAATAACTTTATTTGGCTTTCTTGATCGTCAAAAAAGTGTGTTCCATCCTCTATTTCAACATATTTAATATCTAGCTGTTTTCTCGCTTTGTCATAGAAATCTTTCGATTGATTATAATTAACGCGCGTATCGTTATTACCATGTATTAAAAGAATCGGCGCCTTAATGTGGTTAATTTTTCTTATTGCTGATACCTCAGCTAACGCATCGATAGACTTATCATCTTTAACATCAATGATATTACCTAAGTATTTCCCTTGTCTATCTGTTTTCGTAACAAAAGTTTCAAGGTCTGAGACGCCTGATATACTCACCACACATTTAAAGCGCTTGGGCTCTTGAAAGGCAGCTGTTAAGGCAACATAACCACCGTAGCTTGCGCCAAAAATACAGGCATTATCTTTTTTAGCTAAACCTTGCGCAATTGCCCAATCCATTGCCTCATACACATCTTGTTGCATACGTTTACCCCACTGGTAATAACCAGCCGTTTCAAATGCGCTACCAAAGCCTGCAGAGCCCCTAAAGTTAACTTGCAATACAGAAAACCCTAATTCAACAAGATACTGAAGCTCTTTGTCAAAATACTTATAATCTCTGGCGTGCGGACCACCATGCGGCATAACGATCAATGGCGGGTTTTTAACATTTGCTGGCTGCGTAAAGTAACCCGTTATTTCCAGACCATCACTGGCTTTAAAGCTATAATTTTGTACTGGGCTAAATGACTTTCTGACTAAATAAGGATATTTCGATAACCAAACACCTCCTTTTTGAGTATTTAAGTCGAAGTAATAATAAGTTGGCGGCGTAACATCGTTAGTGACTGACACTAATAATCGCGTATGATCTCGGCTACGGCTACTGATTGTGGCCTGCTTTCCTTTAAAAAGGCCTGCCACTTCACGCTCTTGTGCGCCATCTTTGTCATCAAAATAGTGAGTGCGATAGTAGTCATCAAAAAAAGATACACCGATAAACTCGCCCTCATTATCAGTTATTGCGCCATCGAGATCATATTTATCATTACTAAAAATCAACTCCTCAAACTTACCTGCTTCTATGTTATAGAGCCAAAGAGCTTCACGTCCAAGCTCCCTATTAGAAAGCACATACGCTTTGGAGCCATCTTTTGATAAAGCTTGAATAGAAAAAGTATCATCTTCCCCCCACACCTGTGAGTGAATTTTTTTTAGCTCTGCGTCTTTATTTGCTCTATACCAAATTGATGCTGTAAATACGTCGTCTTTTTCTTCAATGGCTAGTCCAAGTCTGATAACCCCTTTATTATCTGCATACCAGCTACCAATATCATTTTTGTTACCCTGAACTTTATCAAAGTCAGATGTGCCTAAATGCACACGATAGACAACATAGCCTTTATCATTTTTGTCGTAGGTGGAAATCAGTGCATAATCGGTTTCATCCTTGAGTGATGATACTAACTCAAATGACTGATACTTATACCAACGATCATCTGTAAAACGTGGAGATGTGAGCACTTTAGTTTCAGAGGTTTCTACATTGATAGAGTACAACCTAGATACTCTAAAAAACTGACCATTTACATATTCGGGATAACTTGCCGAAACGATAATGTAGCGATTACCTGACCAGCGAATAAAATCAACACGGTCTTTGTTTTTCTTTAACCGCGCCAACACCTTAAAATCAATATCAGGAAACTTAGTAACACTAATAGTTGGGCCTGAATCAGTATTATAAAGTGTCGCAATAAGCTCACCATTTGGCGATAAGCTTGGCTGCTCAACCATTGGAAGTTTAGCGTATTGTTCCCATACAGGGGCTTTAGCATTGACAATAAATGTTGCCAAAAGCAGGATTGTCATGATTCCTTTTAACATATTTTCCCTTTTGAATTAATCAGTTAAATGACCATAAAAGGGTAACACACGAAAAACAATTAACACAGGGTTAATTCATCATTAACGCTTCAAGGGGGATTATTTAATATTAAATAACCACCTCTATAGAGGTGGTTAGAATATTGATATTTGGTAGGGTAAGTCAGCTTTATAACTGCGTTGCATTACGCTGGCGTAACACTTCAAATAAACAAATACCGGTCGCAACTGAGACATTTAAGCTTGATACCGTGCCCGCCATTGGAATTTTAACGAGTAAATCACAATGCTCACGAGTCAGGCGGCGCATACCATCTCCTTCTGCGCCCATAACAACAGCCATAGGTCCAGTGAGATTTGCATCAAATAACTCAGTATCAGTTTCACCGGCAGTGCCCACAACCCAAACACCAGCATCTTTAATTTCACGCAAGGTACGCGCAAGGTTAGTGACTTGTACCAATGGTACTGTTTCCGCTGCGCCGCACGCTACTTTGCGTGCTGTGCCGTTGAGTTTGGCAGATTTATCTTTAGGAACGATAATCGCGTGTACACCCGCGGCATCAGCGCTACGTAAACAGGCCCCTAAATTATGCGGATCAGTAATACCATCAAGCACCAATAAGAAAGGTGTTTCTTCACGGGCTATGATCTCATCTAGATCTTTTTCATTATACATACGCGCCGCTTTTACATTGGCAATAATGCCCTGGTGTTGTTCACCATTGGCTTTATTATCAAGCGCTTTACGCTGCATAAACTGTACAGAAATACCGAATTTACGTGCTTGGTCAATAACCGGATTTAAACGTTTGTCTTCACGACCTTTTAAAGCGTATATTTCTAAAAAGCGCTCAGGCTCTTTTGCTAAAATTGCTTCAACTGAGTGAAAGCCAAAAATTAATTCATTACTCACGTATTATTTGCTCCTCGGCCATTACGTTTACGGGCATTCTTACCCGGTCTTTTTGCCTTTTTAGTGGCTTTTTTCTTACTCTTTTTGTTACTGGCTTTTACTGCATCAGCTTTTTTACTACTTGGCTTTTTGCGCCCTTTAGAAGGAGAAGACTTGCCACGTTTTTCGTTCTCTTTATCGCCTGATTTTGCTTCAAAGCGACTTGATTCAGATTTTTTACCAGGAATTTTACCTGCTTTAAGCTGGGCACGAACACTTGGTTTTGCAGGGGCACTACGGCCACGACGACGTGCATAACGGTCTTGTTGTGCCTCGCCTGCTAACACTAAGTTTATGCGACGCTCATCAAGACTGACAGATGAAACCTGAACCGTTAATTTATCGCCTAAACGATAAACAGTGTGAGTTTGTTCTCCAATCAAACAATGCTTAGCACCATCGTAATGGAAATACTCATTGCCTAAGTTGGTTACGTGGATCATGCCATCGATTTGTAAGTCGTCTAACCGCACAAACAACCCAAAGTTAGTCACCGATGAGATCACGCCACCAAATTCGTCACCAACATGGTCTTGCATAAATTCACATTTAAGCCAATCTGCTACTTCGCGAGTTGCATCATCAGCACGGCGTTCAGTGGTTGAACACTGCTCACCTAAAATATCAACTTCGTCGTCAGTGTATGCGTACTCACCCGATGTTTGCTGACCTTGCGCTTTAAGCACGGCTTTAATTGCACGGTGCACCACTAAATCAGGGTAACGACGAATAGGCGACGTAAAATGGGCATAGGCTGGCAAAGCCAAACCAAAGTGACCAATGTTATCTGGCTGATACACCGCTTGCTTCATCGAACGAAGCAACATGGTTTGAATAAGCTCAGCTTCAGGACGGTCGCCTAATTTTGCTAACACTTGAGTGATTTCTTTTGGTGTTGGCTCATCAGAAATCGCGGTTTCAATACCAAGCTCTGATAAAAAGTTTCTGAAGAAACCAAGCTTTTCACCATCCGGCTCATCATGCACACGATAAAGCGCACTTGCTTCGTGTTTTTCTAATAAACGGGCAGCTGATACGTTCGCAAGAATCATGCACTCTTCGATAAGTTTGTGTGCATCATTGCGCACCACAGGCACGATTGATTCAATCTTACGGTGTGCATTAAACACAAAACGCGTTTCTAAGGTTTCAAACTCAATCGCACCACGTTCTTGGCGTGCTGCTTTGAGTGCCATGTACATTTGCTGTAAGTCAGTTAAATGCGGCACCATCTCGGCATATTCTTCACGCAGCTTTTCATCGCCTTGTAAAATCGCATTCACTTTAGTGTAGGTAAAACGAGCGTGTGAATTCATCACCGCTTCGTAAAATTTGTACCCAGACAACTTACCCGCATCTGACACTGTCATCTCAGCGACCATACATAAGCGGTCAACTTTCGGGTTTAGTGAGCACAAGCCATTGGATAACACTTTTGGCAGCATCGGAATAACTTGCTCAGGGAAGTAGACTGAATTACCGCGTTCAATCGCTTCTTTATTCAGAGGTGTGTTCATACCTACATAATGCGACACATCGGCAATGGCTACCCATAAGCGCCAACCACCTGATGGTTTACGCTCACAATAAACGGCATCATCAAAGTCACGGGCATCTTCACCGTCGATAGTAACCAGCGGTAAGTCACGTAAATCTACACGACCTTGCTTTGCTTGTTCATCAACAAATTCCCCTAAATGAGCAACTTGCTTTTCAACCGCTTCTGGCCACACATGAGGAATATCGTGATTACGTAGTGCAACTTCAATTTCCATCCCTGGTGCTAAGTGCTCACCGAGAACTTCGGTTACTTTACCTACTGCATTCATATGTCGGCTTGGGTTTTGAGTAATTTTCACCTGCACCATTTGGTTGTGGCGCGCGCCATTTTCACTACCCGGTAGTATCATAATGTCTTGCGTTATGCGTGGATCTTCTGCCACAACAACAGCAATACCATGCTCAACAAAATAGCGGCCAACAATCGGTGCTCGTTCATTGGTTAATACCTTAATGATACGTGCTTCGCACTTGCCGCTTGAACCTTTGCGATTGCCTTTGGCAAGCACAATGTCACCGTGTAACACCATATTCATTTGGTGCTTTGCGATAAACCAATCTTTACTCTCACCTTCAACTTCTAAAAAGCCGAATCCGTCACGATGACCAATGACCTTGCCTTTAACTAGGCCTGATTCATCTATCAATGCGTAGCATTTAAACTTATTGAAATACAGTTGACCATCGCGCTCCATAGCACGTAAACGACGTTTGAACGCAATTTGGCGCTCTGTATCATTCACCTGTAATTCGTCACAAAGTTGTGTGAAGTTTGCTGGTTTAGCGCGAGATTCTAAGTGAGTAAGTATAAACTCACGGCTAGGGACGGGGTTTTCGTACTTTTCTTGCTCTCGACTGAGATTGGGATCCTGTTTTGACATTCACTATCTTGTTAGTTGGTTATGTTGTTATTTTAACCCATAACCTAACAATGAGACAGGCAAAAGCTATGAAACTTTTAAGAAATTGATTAATTCTGCTAAAAATGGGGCTTTAATATTCTTTGCAGCAAACACTCTGTGTTAATATTTTCGGTAAATAACAATACACTTACAAATTTATATGGATATTAACTTAACCCACTACCTATCAACGATGGCCTATAACAGCGCCTACATTGGTCTGTTCATTGCGATTATAGCCCTTGCAAAATTGTCCTATAACCTAGCGACCCCTTATAACACCACCAGCCAGTTAACCGACAATGCCAACAGTGCTTTAGGTTTATCTATTGGCGGCTACTTAGGTGCGATTACTATTATTTATGGTTTTGTGTTGGCGGGGCCTAGCCAAGGTCTACTAAGCGATTTGATGAATGTATCACTTTACAGCGTATTAGGTATGGTGCTACTTACTTGCTCACGCATTTTGAATGACAAGTTACTACTGCGATTGTTCTGCAATCAAGAGCAATTAATCAACCAACAAAACGAGGCGGTTGGCCTAGTACAAGCAGCTAACTATATGGCCGCAGCACTGATCATTGGTGGCGCATTAACAGGCGAAGGAACCTGGTTATCAGCCATCGTCTTCTATTTACTCGGGCAATTGATGCTGATCATTTTTGCCAAAGGCTATGATCGCCTGACAAGTTTCAACCTTCATGAGCAACTCGAAAAAGGCAATAAAGCCGTCGCACTTAGCTTTTCTGCCACTATGTTGGCATTAGCCATAATCTTATGCCATGCGCTGATTGGTGGCTTCCACAGCTGGCAACAAAGCCTGAGTTTATTCTTTATTGACGCATTATTTGGCTTTTTAATTTTACCAATTGTGCGCTACCTCGTTGATAAAATTATCTTTAGTAAAATCTCCCTCGACCAAGCAATGCACGACAACAACACTGCGGTGGCGGTTATTGAAAGTAGCATTGCAGTGTGTGTTGCTGTAATCATTACCATCGCTATTTAAGCTTATTTATGGAGTAACGGATGAACATCTATAAGCTTTGTATTATTGCTGCCATCACATTTTTGGCCTGCTTAATAATACGATCAGACCTACAGACGCCTCTAATGAGTGGCCAATATGGTAATTTTAAAGACTACGATGGACAAGACAAAGCCTACCTATTTACAGTGCCTGAAGATGGCCAAATGATGCGTTTAGAAATAAAAGGTAGGCTGCCTTTAAATTCATGGAAAGCCATTGATATGGAAATTTTTGACCCTGAAGGCAACTATCTATTCAGTTATTCTGATGAGCTATGGGCTGAATCTGGACGTGACTCTGAAGGTGAATGGCGAGAATATAAGAGCAGGGCTTATCATGATGTGCACTTCCCTAAAAAAGGCCAATATAGTGCATATGTAAGCAGTAGTTTTGGCCCTAATAATAGCGCTAAGCATTTCAGTTATACATTTCGCATCATTCCAATCAAAGGCAATATCAGTTTCATCGACCCTCTACTTTGGATCACTGGCATAATAGCAGGCTTCTCTTTAATTATTATTTTGCATCGACTTGGCGCAAAGAGAGAAAACTCTGAACTTACTTATAAACCAATCAACACGTTAAGCCCAAAGGCTATGAAAGCAATGGAAACCCATATCCCAGCTTGGCCAATTGCATTGTTGTTTTTCGTGCCTGTGCTAGTTGCATCTTTGATTGCTTATAGCAAAGGCGATAATGAGCACGATTGGCAAGTTTATTCATATCACCACTTCAATATAAACGTTGATAAACAATTACGTGAGCAAAGTATTGGCAGCGCAGGTTTCCGTTCACGAGGCGGCTCAGGTGGTAAGTAAGTCAATTCGCGAAAGCCACATTTTACTGTTTAGTATTTTTGTTGCTGGCCTTTGCTCTATTATTTATGAATTATTAATTGCAACCACCGGCGCCTATTTTTTAGGTGATAGCATCACCCAATTTTCCCTGACAATTGGCGTATATATGGCGGCAATGGGGGTTGGCTCTTATTTTTCGCGTTTTGTGCCTGATAAGCCATTGCTGGTGTATTTTATTGGTTTTGAGCTACTACTTGCGTTACTAGGTGGCTTGAGTGTGCCATTACTATACTTCGCTTATGCGTATGGCTTACCACTACAAGTGATTAGTGTTTTACTCACCACCTTAATAGGTATTTTAATTGGTTTAGAAATTCCGTTGTTAAGCCGCTTAATGGAAAAACATTATGCGCTAAAAGCAAACCTTGCCAATGTACTATCAATTGACTACTTTGGTGCCCTGCTCGCGACTTTATTATTCCCTTTTCTCTTCTTACCTTGGTTGGGGGTATTTAAAACAGCCCTAAGCTTTGGCTTAATGAACCTAAGTATTGCGCTATTATTGCTGTGGTACTTTATTGACCATATCAGTACTCATCGTCGACACGTGCTAAGACTCACTCTCATTTTAGTTAGTCTCATATTAGTGCTTTGCTTATTTGCTAGTAAACAGCTCACCCATCTTTGGCAAAGCCAAATCTACGATGACCGTGTTGTACACTCAGAGCAAACGCCCTATCAGCAAATCGTACTGACTCGTCATAAAGATGATATTCGGCTTTATTTAAACGGTGGCTTACAGTTTTCATCGATTGATGAGTATCGCTATCACGAAGCGCTTATTCATCCCGCTATGGTGCGCCATGGTAATGCCAAACGTATTCTAATTTTAGGCGGTGGCGATGGCTTAGCAGCCAGAGAGCTTTTGAAGTACCCGCAACTAGAGTCTATTACCCTTGTCGATTTGGATCCAGCAGTCGCTAGGCTTGCGCAAACTAATCACAACCTGACAACACTTAACAAGCACTCACTCAGTGACCCTAAAGTGACGGTTATTCATCAAGATGCCTATGTGTTTATTGAGCAAGGCAAGCAGCTGTTCGATATCATTTTTATTGATTTACCTGACCCAAAGGCGATTAACTTAGCACGGCTCTACAGCAAACAATTTTACCAATTAGTGAAAGCTAGCTTGCCTGACAATGGCATTGTTGTGACCCAAGCAACGAGCCCGTTTTTTGCGAAGCAGGCATTTTGGTCTATCAACAATACGCTCCGCGCAGCAGGCTTCGCCCATACTTTGCCTTATCATTTAAACGTACCGTCTTTTGGTGAATGGGGCTTTGTTATGGCTTGTAATTTGATGTGTAGCAACCACCAGTTATTGCCTGTTAACACTCGCTTTTACCGCCCTGAAAATGATGCTCAACTATTTATTTTCTCCCCCGATATTAGCGCTAACAATGAAAAAGTATCGACGCTTGATGAGCCTAATGTGCTCCACTATTACTTGCAAGGTTGGAAATATTGGAACTAACCGAATGGATTAGCCTATTTAGGGAGTTTACAAAGTAAAGGATTACCGTTACAAAGAGAGCTAATAACAACAAACAAAAGGTTTGTAATGCAGGCGCACAAACAGAGCCTTATGTACTTACACATTGCAGTGCTACTATTCGGTGGCACTGCATTATTTGCCAAATTGGTCAGCCTAAGTGCATTAGATATTACCGTTTATAGAACAGCGATTGCAGGCTGTGCCTTACTGATTTTACTCACAATTCAACACAAAGCCATTAAGCTTCATTCTCGCCGTGATTACCTAATTGCCTTATTACTTGGCATCACGGTTGGAATACATTGGCTCACCTACTTCGCAGGCATGCAATTGGCGGGGATTGCGGTGGGTATGATTGCCTTTTTTACTTACCCTGTGATTACGGTATTTTTAGAACCTTTTTTTCATGGCAGCAAACCTCAGCTCAAAGATATAGCAAGTGCCTTGGTAGTTATGTTGGGTATTTACTTACTCATTCCTGATGCCAGCTTAGGTAATGATGTGACCTTAGGGATTGCCATTGGTATTTTATCGGCGTTCTTTTTTGCGTTTCGAAATATCGTTCACAAGCGTTACTTTAGCCAATATGGCGGCCCACAAACCATGCTTTATCAAACTTGGATCGCGTGTATTATGTTGTGCGCGTTTGTCGAAGTACCACCATTACAAGTTGATACAATAAATTGGCTGCTATTAATTACCGTAGGGGTTATTTTTACAGCAGCACCGCATTCACTGTTTGCAGCAAGCTTAAAACATTTATCCGCTTCAACCGCTGGTTTAATATCTTGTTTGCAACCTTTATACGGTACGTTTTTCGCTTTTTTAATTTTGCATGAGCAACCTACAATTAGCACACTTATTGGTGGTACATTAGTGATTAGTGCCGCTTTTTATGAAACATGGTCAGTGACTCGGAAACACAAGCAATGATGAAAGTATTCGCTCACAGAGGTGCCAGTGGTACCTATCCAGAAAATACCAAAAGCGCCATTATTGCCGCAGTAGATTTGGCAGTAGATGGTATCGAAATTGACGTACAAAGCTGCCTTGATGATTATATGATCATTCACGACACTTGGCTCGATCGCACAACCTCTGGTCGCGGTAAAGTAAATGCCTGCACAAAAGAGCAAATTCAACAATATGATGCAGGTAACGGAGAAGTTGTTCCCTGTCTGCAAGATGCCATTGACTGGGTAGAAGATAAAACGCTTTTAAACCTTGAACTAAAACACACTTTTTCTTTAGATAAGTTTGTTGAGATGATAGAGTCAAACATTAGTATTGGAAAAATATCAAGAGACAATATTTTGGTATCATCTTTTGATCATCATCAACTCATGTGGCTCAAACAAAAGTTACCATGGGTAAAAATTGGCGCTCTTACGGCTTCAATTCCAATCAATTACAGTGAATTTGCTCAAAAACTGCATGCCTACAGCATTCATATAGATAAAAACTTTATAAACCATGAATTTGTTGCAGATGCAAAACAACGAGGCCTTCAAGTTTATGCTTACACGGTCGATAAAGTAGAAGATATTGAATTAATGTTAAGTTATGGCGTGGATGGTATTTTTACCAATTTCCCGTGTCATACACAAATGACACTTCAATCACTGTAACTCAGCAAGAGTAAGCTATACTGTTGAATTGAGTGGCATTGAATAAGACTAAGAAACGTCCAAATGAATCAACACAACACCTTAATGAGTAGCTATATGCGCATGTATAATTTTATCGAACAGACTTTCTTTTACACCTTAACGCGTAAAATTGTCGGTAATTTAGGATTTGTGTTTGCATTCCAAGCTATCACTTTAATCTGGCTTTACAATAGCCTGTCTGAGCAACAAGCAAGCATGGGCTTGTTTTGGCTGATGGCGTTTATCATCGTCGCGAGCTTTATTTTTACTATTTTCTATATGCGCTTTTTAATAGTTCGCCCAGTCCAAGCCATGCGTGACACTTTAGCGCATATAAACAGTCATGATGCTGATCTATCTGCTAAATTACCACATTTCACATTCGATGAATTCAGAGATCTCAGTGAGCAATACAATACCTTTACGGCACACTTAGGTGAGCTACTCGCGACAACTTATCAAAGTGCGCAAGCCAGTGCCCAGAGCAGCTCAAAGATGACTCAATCAATGCAACAAACGGCAGAGATTAGCCATCAACAAATTAAATTTAGCCATACAATTACTGATTCAAGTAACCAAATTACTTCAAGTTTAGAAAATATTTCGGCTAACACAGACAGTGTGCATACGATTAATAGTGAGCATCTGGCATTTGTGAAACATTCAGCCACTGAGCTCTCTGCCCTTGTTAAGAAGGTCGCGATGATTAGCCAAATTTTAGCTAACTTCTCAGCGACTATTTCAGGTTTAAAAGAAAACAGTGAAAATATTCGCGCTATTTTAAAAATGGTTGAAGAGTTTTCCGACCAAACTAATTTGCTTGCATTAAATGCAGCGATTGAAGCGGCACGCGCTGGCGAAGCTGGACGAGGCTTTGCTGTGGTTGCAGATGAAGTGAGAACGCTTTCAGTAAAAGTGAATGATGCGACCCGTCAAATAAGTGACTTCATCAATCAAATGAATTCGTTAGTTAATGAAACGAACAAAGAATCAGAGCAGTTAATTAGTCATTCTAGCGATGCAGAAACAGCGATTAGTGACACCTCTGCAGGGTTTAGTAATATGCTTGGCGAATTTGAGCAAAATCAGCAGCAATTACAACAAATAGTCAGTGCAGTACATTTACTGGAACAAACACAAACACAAACTCATCAAAGTGTTGAACAAATTGTGACATTAGGTGAACAAGCGAAGCAGCAAATAGATGAGTCACTGGCTGATTGTGAGCAATCACATTTACTGAGTCAACAAACACTACAACAGCTAAAACGGTTTGTTTAAGGCCAGTTTTTAGCTCTTTTGTTTTAACTATTTATGGTAAAGTAGCCACTTCTTGGCTACTTTTTTTATTGAATGTGACAACTCCTACTACCGATTACCAACAACTCGCTTTGCAAATTAAACAATGGGGTAAAGACCTTGGTTTTGCCGAAGTGGGGATCACCGATATCGATCTCACTAAGCATGAAGCACAGCTTCAGCGCTGGCTAGATAAAGGCTATCATGGTGAGATGGAGTACATGGCTGCCCACGGTATGAAGCGTGCTCGCCCTGCTGAATTAGTCCCAGGTACACAAAGGGTCATCTCAGTTAAGATGAATTACCTGCCCCCCGATGCCAGCTTTGCAAAAAACTTAAAGCAAACAAACAAAGCGTACATCAGCCGTTATGCCTTGGGTCGGGACTATCACAAGCTACTTCGTAATCGTCTAAAAAAACTCGGCCAAAAGATTGAGCAGCATGTTGGCGAGCTAGGGTTTCGCCCATTTGTCGACTCTGCGCCTGTACTTGAAAGGCAACTTGCTGAAAAAGCAGGCTTAGGTTGGCGAGGTAAGCATAGTCTGTTAATCAATAAAGAGGCAGGCTCTTGGTTTTTTTTAGGTGAGTTATTTGTTGATATTCCACTGCCTATCGACGAGGAAAACACCTTTGAAGGCTGTGGTAAATGTGTTGCTTGTATGACGTTATGCCCTACAGGCGCGATTGTAGAGCCTTATGTAGTGGATGCTCGTAAATGTATTTCATACTTAACAATCGAGCTACAAGGCGCGATCCCTGAAGAGTATCGTCCTTTACTCGGTAATCGGGTGTACGGTTGTGACGATTGCCAGCTCGTCTGCCCATGGAATCGTTATGGTCAAATAACGGATGAAGCTGATTTTCACCCGCGAAAGCAATTAAAAGATCAAGACCTCTTAACTCTTTTTGCTTGGGATGAACCAACATTTTTAAAAAATACAGAAGGTAGTCCTATCCGACGAATAGGCCACCAGCGATGGCAGAGAAATCTCGCTGTCGGCTTGGGTAATGCTGAATATAACGAAGAAATAGTGGCAACATTGAGCGATGCGCTTAAAAGCGCAACTCCACTTGTAAAAGAGCATATTGAATGGGCGCTTGAGCAACAGACCCATAAGCGCCAACAACAGTTACGTAAAACAGCACGACTTATCCGTATTGTAGAAAAAGGCTTACCACGAGACGCTTAGCGCGTTACCTCATAAATGTTAGCTTTTGAGTAACAAGGATAAATCGTCTTCAATTTCTTTAAATGCCGCTTTAACACCTTGTACTGACTCTTCACGTGCAACTGAATTTTGAATCGTTTCATCAACTTTTTGATAAATGAAAACCTCTTGGTCTTCATCAAGCCCCATTGTTGGTATTCGCTGTTCAAGGTCTTCCTGTAGTTGTTTAAAAACAGCTTCGTTATTGAGACGGTTATCATTTAACAGCTCAATTAAGCCACGAAACTTACTATGTACTTTACCCACCGCATCATTTAATTGCTGTTGCTGACGAATAAGCTCTTTTTTAGTAATAATCGCTTTAAGCTGTTGCTCGGTAACACTCACCAAAAAGCAAATATGATCTCGAATTCGACCATGCTTATCAGGGTCTTGTTCAGGCATATTGAGGATCAATAAACTGATCATTTCATAGTTCACTAAAATTCGGCTAGAAAACTCATGTAAGCGGCCTTTATTTTTTAGCATTTCAAACAGTTCAACCACAATAGGTGAGCATATCCCTGTTACAGAAAAATGCTCTACTCCTGAGTCAAGACGAAACTCAACATTGCTTTGTAAATCGAATGAGCTTAAACAATGGAGCAATGCCTTTCCTAGCTCTTGTTCATTATCAATAGAACCAATATGTTCAATATAATTAACAATTTGCCCCATCTCACTGCTATTTGCCATCGCATTAAACGCTGTCGATGTTGCATCCTCGACTTGTTGTTCTAAGGACTCTTTTTCAATGAGTACTTGGTGTAGATGCTGAAGCTTCAGTTTTAATTCTTCATGCCCAAATGGCTTCACAATATAATCTTCGGCACCAACCGAATATCCCTCCATACGCTCTTCAACTGTGCCTCTTGCCGATACAAACATAACAATAATGTTTGCTGTGTTTGGATTTTCTTTAAGCTTTCGGCATACCTCATAACCACTCATTTGCGGCATACTTACATCAAGTAAAATAACTTGTGGGTCAAACTCTTCAACTACAGCTAAGCATTCGGGACCACTGTTAACCATTTTTAATTCAAAATCGAGCTCTTCTAAAATCTCTTCAATGATCTCTAAATTAAAAGGCTCATCATCAACTGCTAAAATTCGTTTTAAGGCCATCTCACCCTCTTCCATTTTAAATTAAGCTTCATAATTACTTTGCACTCGCTCTTCATTTGTTAAATGCTGAGGAAAGTCAATTTCTAAAGGCAGGGTCACTAAAATAGTGGCACCACCGTATTCGTTGTTACTTGCTACAATAGTGCCTTGATGTAGCAAAACAAACTCACGGCAAATCGCTAAACCGAGTCCTGTGCCTCCTGCACCGCTATTGGTTTTACTGCTTTGTTCAAACTTTGCGAATACTTTTTCTAATTCATCGTCAGGTATACCTATGCCACGATCAACAACTGCAATTTCAGCCGACCCATTGCTTAGCGCCAGCTTTATGTCTATATCGCTATTGGGTTCACTAAATTTAAGCGCATTGCCAAGTAAGTTACGCATAATTTGATTAATTTGCTCTTCATCACACTCAAGTGTGATGTTTGGATTAGGCGCAATTAATTTAATAGTGATATTACGTTCAAGCGCTGTACCCGAGACATCATCAATACTGGTTTTTATGATATTCATCAGGCTATGCTTCTGCGGATTAAAAGGAAATTTACCAACATCAAGCTTAGATAGGTCGAGCAAGTTATTGAGTAAAGAAAGTAACCGTTCACCACTTTGCTCTATTCGTGATAAATACTTATTAAGTTTCTCTTTACTGAGATCATCATTGGCTACCTTTTCTAAGCCAAAACGTGCGAAGCTAAGAATAGAATGCATAGGTGTTCTTAGCTCGTGAGACATATTAGCTAAAAACTCTGACTTACTGTGATTGGCAGCTTCAGCGACATTTTTTGCGTGCTCTAACTGGGCTGTGCGTGCTTTAACTTCTTCTTCTAGGGTGTCTTTTGCTTCAAGAAGTAACTCTTCTTTTTCCTTAAGGTGCGTAACATTCTTAAAGATGACAGCAAGTGCTATTTCACCGTGATGGTCAATTTCATTGAACGAGCCTACCAATGGAACCGATGCACCATTTTTCTTTAGTAGCTTTAAATCACAACTAAATTGTCGATTCTTATTAAGTGTACTGACTTTATCTTTTATACGTTTAGTCGAGGCTAAGTCAAAAAAGTCATACACCGAGCAATTTTCAAACTCTTTTAATGATTTCTCAAATAACGACTCACAGGCATCATTGGTCTCAATAATTTTACCGTTTCGATCAAATAGAATTATCGCATCGGGTGTGTGCTTAAAAATAACACGTAAAAGACTGTCTTTTTCAATGAGTGCATCAACCGTGTTTTGTAAACGCTCTACTAACTCTGCATTATGACGTTTTAGTAGCTCAGTTTGCCAAAGCTTATGAACCGATTGCAGTAAGCTATTGTCATCTATGGGCTTAATTAGAACATCTTCAACACCTTGGCGAATAGCAGCAACCATGGAGACTTGATCGGGCTTAGAGGTATAAAGTAAACAGCGGCAATTAGGTTGCAATGTTTTGAATTTATTAAATAGCTCAAGACCGGTACCATCCTCAAAGGTAAAATCACTAATTAATAAATCAATTGTGTGCTGGTTCACCAACTCTACCGCTGAGAATATATTTTCTGCGGTGAAGGTTTTAATATGTGCACCTTTTAAATTGTGCGCGATCTTATTTAATCGCTCAGGGCAGTGATCAACAAGTAAAACCGTAGGAAGTTTTAAGATATTATCGGAATCAAGTTCAAGCACGCCTTCTAATAGAGCGCTGATCTCTTTGTTGGCAAAGAAAGGGTATATGACCACCGCATTGGGCAGCAAACGATTAATCTCACTAAAGTGTTCAAGTAAATCACTGCGCTGTGCTTTAGGGGCCAAAAGTAAAAGGTGCTCTTGAGAAAACACTTCCATTAGCTTCTTGATAGTATCTGTTGGTACACCATGTGAAGCAGCAACAAGATCAAACTGTTGAGTTAAAACAGCATTATCAACCATTGAAAAGTGTATCAGCTCAACCCTACAACCTATGAGCTCAAGTAACACCTTGACTCGCATTGCTAAAACACTATTACTATCAACAATTAATATCTTTCGCACTTTACACTACGCCCACTTAATCATGTTACTTAATTAGCGTAGTCGAAAAAAAACGATGCAGCACAATTTACACCGTATTTTTTTATTAGTTTATGAACAAACTATGAATCTAAATGTTTTCCCAAAATAGTTAAGCTGTAAGGCTTTTCATCCATAATTGCCACATTCGGCAATTCACCCCACACTTTATAGTTAAATAAATTAAAGAGCTTAATACTCGGTAGGTTATGACTAAAAATAAATGCCAAAAGTACTTTTATTTTAAGTGTGCTGGCATGGGTCTCTGCGAATGTCAGCAATTGTTTTCCTAGCCCTTTTCCTTGTGCACTTGCGGTAATATAAATGCTCACTTCAACAGTGCCATCGTAAGCGGGTCGTCCATAAAAAGACTTGTAACTTATCCATGCTAAAACCTTCCCTTCTTGTTCATATACGAAAATAGGCCGATTAATAGAATGGGATAAGAACCATGCTTCTTTATCTGCAACAGTTACCTCTTCGGTATCTGCTGTTACCATACGTCCTGGGATTGTTTCATTATAGATTGCGACGATTGTCGCTAAATCATCATAGGTTGCTGTACGAATAGTCATAAAACGAATATTTGGTGATCACTTTTGCGCATATTAGCGTATATTCGATTGGAAAAACTAGCAGGAAATAACCATGTATAAATTTGCTTTGTTACTTAGTGCAACTCTTTTAACCACTCAGGTTGCAGCTCAAACGCCCGCATCATCAAACACAACACAAACACAATGTGATGATTTCACTAATGTTGAATTACGGAAGCTTCGTTCCAAAGAAACGATAAACCTATGCCAATTTAAAGACAAACCATTGCTAATCGTTAATACCGCAAGCAACTGTGGTTTCACCCCGCAGTTTGAGGGCTTAGAAGCACTAAACAAAGAATATAAAGACCAAGGCTTAGTTATTTTGGGTTTTCCGTCTGATGATTTTTTCCAAGAAGAAGATGATGAAAAAGAGACTGCCGATGTATGTTTCATAAACTACGGAGTCACATTCAACATGTTCGCGACCAGTGAAGTGAGAGGCAGCGGCGCAAACCCTGTATTCCAACATTTAAATAAGGTAACTAGCTCACCAAACTGGAATTTTTATAAGTATCTCGTTTCCGCCGACAGAAAAACGGTGACGCGCTTTAACAGCAAAACTAAACCGCAATCAGAGAAATTGCGCAAAGCTATAGAAACAGAGCTAGCTACACAATAAATTTAATTGTTCGTTCGTTAAATATTGAACTAGACTATTCATTTAATTTATAAAAACACACATTGTGGGGAGTAATTATGGCAGTAGCCAGCGCGAGGCATATCTTAGTAGACAGTGAAGCACACTGTTTAGACTTAAAACAGCAAATAGAACAAGGTGCAGACTTTGCAGATCTTGCACGAGCTCACTCAAATTGCCCATCAGGTCAAGATGGCGGTGCATTAGGTGAGTTTGGACCTGGGATGATGGTGCCAGAATTCGATAAAGTGGTATTCTCAGCTCCAGTAAATCAAGTACAAGGCCCTGTTCAGACTCAGTTCGGTTATCACTTACTTGAAGTCACCAGTCGTACAGATTGATATAAATACTAATAAATGAGCCGCTAACAGCGGCTTTTTTTTTTCGACAGGAGATCACCATGGAATTACTTGGTTCAACAACTTCTCCCTTTGTTAGACGTATTCGAATATGGGCTGACTTAAATGGACTTGCTTTAGTATTTAAAAATTTAGATATATTTTCTGAGCAAGATAGGCAGACGATGATAGCTCATAGCCCTGCAAGAAAAATTCCTATCCTTATTGATAATGGCTTTAGCTTATACGATTCAAATTCAATTATTCGCTACCTACTCGAAAAAACAAATCAGCCACTGTTGAGTTGGCGACAAGAGAACTTTCTTACCATCATTAATGCCTGTAATGACTCATTAGTAGAAATGCTACTATGCCAACGCTCAGGGTTCGATACACACACTGACAAACTGTTTTTTAATTTACAGAATGAACGAATTGCTGAAACATTAACCTATTTAAATAATCATTTATCTGAGCCAGTATTTAAAAGCTGTGAATACCTCAACATCAGTTTATACTGCTTGCTAGATTGGATCCGCTTCCGCGAATTAACTGATTTTAGCCAACTAGAAAAGTTAGTTGGTTTTTATCATGAATTCGCCGATAAAGCGGCGGTACAACAAACAGATCCACGAAAATAAGATAAGGGTTAGGCAAATGAGCGATATCGAAATTGAATCAGAATTAGTAAGCTTCGTTGAAAAAGTTCGTCTCAACGAGACAATGTGGGCACTCGGTGCCGAAGATGGTGGTTTTGTTGTCTGTGAGTCAAACCAATTTAGCGACACTGATGTCTTATTACTTTGGGGCACCGAAGACGCCGCCAAAGCACAATGCAAAGACGAATGGCAAGACTATACGCCAGTTGAAATTGGCTTAGACGAGTTTCTTGATGAATGGGTTGAAGACCTAAACGAAGATGATGCACTGGTTGGTTTAAACTGGAATGATGACCAAGTATGTGTAGAAATCGAGCCTGTGGGACTTGCCAAAGCGCTTTGTGACTAACCCTATCACGGCACTACCTTCACTATCGTAGTGCCGTTAGGCTGGAAACTAAACGTTGTTCAGGTATACTCTTTAAAGCGTCTTTATTATCAAGGTATTAGGTTGAAGTCCCATCTCGGTCGCCGGCCCTTTTCGGCCATGGAATTGCATACCCTGTATAACGGTTACATTTACAGTGATCAACGCCTTCCTCGTGAGCAAGCAAAACACTGGCACTTTTGGCTGCCTTTGTTTGCTTATTACACCGGTGCCTACAGCGATGAAATTGGTCATTTAACCCTTGATAACATTATCACTTGTGATGGTGTTCGCTGCTTTGATTTTCACACTCATGGTAAGATAAAACCACGCTATGTACCCATCCACAATGCATTACTTAATGCAGGACTTGATCAATACTTAAATTTTTTAAGCGAACAAAACCAACAACGGTTAATGTTTGATTTACCGCCTAAGTCAGGCCGCTATAGCGAAAAAGTACGCATTTGGTTTTCCGGTGAAGGTGAACGTGCTGGTTATTTACAAAAATGTGCTATTCCCAGTGTTGACCAACAAGGAATGAAAACGGCGATTAGTAGCTTACGGCTCAACTTTGAACAACAAATTCGTATTCATGCACTGCAAGCAAACAGCAAAGATGCCTTTAACTACTTACTTGGTTTTAAAGATTTCAACGAGCAACGTTTTACGGATATGCCACTATTAAACACCGTGCTACAAAATGTGCGACAAATCAACCCGCAACTACATTGGCAACGCTTCATCGACCGCCATCATTAGCTGACAAACTTTGTTACTAACTATTTATTACTGTTCAAATTAAAACCTGATAGCATGGTATTTCGCCCCTCATAGCAGGTGCCTTTCTAACAACAAAAAATCAGGGATACTTATGTTCTTAAAAAGCCTATTAACAGTGAGTGTTGCACTTGCTGTTAGCTCAGCCCATGCCAATGAATATGTTATCGAAAAGCTTGCCAAGCCTAGCTCACAACAAGTAAAACTTACGCTTGATCCTGCAAAAGACAATTTTTCTGGTCATACCGACATTGCCCTTGAAGTACTTAAAGCAACGAATTATATCGAACTAAACGGTATTGATTACGCTGTGAGTATGGCCAAGATTTTAGGTGCAGAGAACTGCGACCTCAGTGCTGAAATGCTAAAAACAGGTAAAGTTAAATTCACCTGTGATGAAAAAATTCAGCCTGGTAAATACACTTTAAAAATTGATTTTACAGCACCTTACAACCGTCAAAGTGTCGGTTTATATAAAACGCTTGATCAGGGTACACCTTACCTATTTACTCAATTTGAAATGAGCGATGCCCGCCGTGCATTCCCTGTATTTGACGAGCCGAGTTATAAAATTCCATTCCAGCTAACAATCACAGCGCCAACATCTCAAAAAGTGTATGCCAACACACCAGTATTAAAAACCAAGGTTGATGGCGAGATGACAACACACTTTTTTGATAAAACGCCGCCTATTCCTTCTTACTTAGTAGCAATGGCTGTAGGCCCATTTGAAGAGCTTGAAATTAAAGGCATGCCAATTCCTGGTCGTGTACTGACACCGCAAGGTAAAATTCACCTTGCTGATTACGCAAAAGAAAACATGCCGCGCGTATTAAAAGCACTGGAAGATTACTTTGGCATCCCATACGTTTATAAAAAACTGGATTCAGTTGCAGTACCAGAATTCCCATTTGGCGCGATGGAAAATGCAGGCCTTGTTACTTACCGTGAAGATATTCTTCTGGTCGACCTTGCCACTGCAACACGTAGTAAAAAAGAGCGCAATGTATCAATCATTGCCCATGAATTAGCTCACCAATGGTACGGTAACCTAGTCACCATGAAATGGTGGAATGATTTATGGTTAAACGAAGCGTTTGCAAGCTGGATGGCTGCTAAAATCACCGCACAAATCAACCCTGAGTTTGAGTCACACCTAGACTTACCACAAAACCATGTAATGGCACTCGATGCACGCTTAAGTACTAAGCCTATTCGTAAGCCAATAAAAACTGAAGCTGACATCATGGATGGCCTTGGCCTTGCTTACAGTAAAGGCAGTGCGGTGCTTTCAATGGTGGAGAACTGGATTGGCGAAGAAGCATTCCAGCAAGGTATTCAAGCTTACTTGAAGAAGTTCTCATATAAAAATGCAGAAGCAGCAGACCTTTGGCAAGCATTAGGCGAAGCCTCGAATAAAGACGTTGCAAGTGTACTAAAATCGTTTATCGAACAATCATCTTTCCCACTTATCAAAGTAACCCAAGACGGTAAGAAAATTAATGTTAGCCAAAGCCGCTTTGTGAATGCCGGTGTTGATGCGCCAGCACAACTGTGGAATGTTCCGGTTGCAATTAAATATGGTGCAGGCGATAAAGTTGAAACAGCCAATATATTACTGAACAAAGAGACACAACAGCTAACCCTCGATTTTGAACCTGAGTGGATTTATCCAGATCAAGGCGCCATGGGTTATTACCGCTGGCTATTAGATGACGCACAGTTTAGTGCCCTACTCGACAACGCAGCGGATAAGCTAACCGTGCGAGAGCGCCTAGCGCTTCTTTCGGCGGTAGACTCCCTATTAGATGCAGGCGTTATTTCTGCTGCCAATCTAATGCAAACTCTTGAAGCATTCGTAAGCGATGCGCACCCGCTTGTTGCTAATACAGCCCTTGGTTATTTAGCGTCGCAAAAACGTGTATTTGAAGATGACAGCAACCGTGATTTATGGCCTAAATTTATCCGTAACAGCATTGCACCAGCGGCGAAGCAATACGGTCTAACAGCAAAAGTGAATGAAGATGCTGCTGTATCACAGTTACGCGCACAGGTTATTAGCCGTTTAGGTTTTGATGGCGAAGATCAAAAAGTGATTGATACAGCAAAAGCACAAGCAGCGCTTTATTTGAATAACCCTGAAAATGTTGACCCATATTTAGCTTCAACCTACCTAAATTTGGCAGCCTATCACGGCGATACAAAGCTCCTTGAAAAGTACAAGCAAACCTTTAAAACAACCAAAGACCCGCAAGTACGTACTAAGATGCTAGCTGCGATGGGGTATTTCGGAAAGCCTGAGCTACAAAAAGCGGTATTAGATTATAGCCTAACAGATGAAGTAACGGCCTCAGATATGCGAACACTATTAGGTGGCCTAAGCTATGGTAAAGAACGCCAAGCATTGTTCATTGATTGGATCTACAAAAATTACGATGCTATCACTAAGAGCTTACCGCCTTTCTTTGTTCCAAACTTGCCGTTCTTCACAACCGCAAACTGTGATGCGAAAAGCCTAGAAAAAACAAAAACCTTCTTTACAGATAAAATTACTGAACAACCTGGCTATGCTCGCACTTTGAGCAAGTTAGAGGAAGGAGTGAATGATTGTATCGCACTTAAGAAACGTGAGCTAAGCTCAGTGAATAGTTTTCTTAAACGCTAACAACCAACCACATTAAATAAGGGCCACATATGTGGCCCTTTTCATTGTGCTAAAATAGCACTTAACCGCTTAATAAATAGCTCAACGGCTTGAGTGGTTGTCACTTTAAAAGCAACGCCATAATGAATGGGCTGAGCACTTTTATAAATCCGCGTAGGGAAACGTGTCATTTCACTACTATGAAAGTAATCTTTAACTCTAGAGATACCCTCCAAAGCTTCAAAATCAGCGCTAAACACTTCAAAAGCAGGCCTTATAATTAATTTAGCCTGGCCACTTTGCTCATGCACATAAAACGCCTCTTTGGAGTGAGCAAGCATGAACTCGTTAATATTTTTTATTTTAAAGTTACTACGACAGCCTAATTTTATAAGCTGTTCACTAAGTTGTGCTGCAGATAAAGACAAGTGCGCGCCTTGTTAAAAATGATCAATAATAAATACAGTACAGTAATCTGTTGAAAATCGTTACTTATTTATTACACACAAATGCAAGCTTACGATTATGATAACTTAAGCGTGTAATTGAGGTTTCACAATAACGACCTAAATCAAGCCACTGCGATACCCCCCCTGCATCAGTCAAATCACGTTTATAAATACGGCTTTGAACTGCATACGCCACGGTGTGCTGATTCACTAATGTAAAATCTTGTACTGCTTCAGGTAACCGGAATAAATCAGCAACTTCATTCGTTTTAGGTGAAAAGCGCGCCAACCAATGCTGGTTATCTTTTTTGTAACTAAACAAAAAGCTGTTTGTGTGTTTATCAAAAATAAGTGTACGACCAATATCACCGGCAATAACTTGAGGTTTAGCAGCAGCGAGTGATGTGTATTGTAAGGTATGTGGTTCCCCCAAAATAAACATAACAAGATCATTGTCGGCTCCCCAAGCATGGTAGCCAACAGGCTCAATCCATTCAAAAATACGACTCGCTTGTTGGTCTGATTTTAAAGGGTATTGCCACAATTTTTGCTTACCATCCTTTTCCACCACGATGGCTGATAAAGCCTGTTTGTCAGGCATTAGAGTAGGTGAATATTCACTAACAGGAGAATTGGTTAGGTTAAAGGCACTTTGACTGGCAAAATCAAAGTAATACAAGTCAGTTTGTGATTGCCCCTGCTCAGCAATTACTTCATGGGTATAATAAACACCTTGGTCAATCAAAAATGGTTGATTGTTATAGCTTGTATCATCGGTAATACGAGACACCTTCATGCCATAAGGTGTATCAAGATCGGCTAATAATATTTCGCTTTTCGGCATCGCAGCATCCACTGCACTTGATAAAAATGTACTTGTCAGTACAAAAAATAAAGGCGAAATTAATTTCATGTTGCTCTCTCGTTTTAATTTTTATTCGCTCATGATAGCGTTATTTAATTGGCCAGTCACTTGACCTTACTATACTCGACCTTTATAACTAAGGCGTGTTTGTTTTTTGTTACTTTAACTGAGTGCTTGAGCAAATAACACGACTTCACTAATAACGAGAACAATTATGTCAGCTAAACACCCAATTATCGCAATTACCGGCTCATCTGGTGCAGGCACAACCACCACCACGAATGCCATTAAGCATATCTTTAGAAGCTTAAATATTGATGCGGCCTTTATCGAGGGTGATAGCTTTCATCGTTATACGCGTCCTGAAATGGATAAAAAAGTTCGTGAAGCACAGCAAGAGGGCAAGCACATAAGCTATTTTGGTCGTGAAGCTAACGACTTTGGTGCACTCGAAGAATTATTCTACCAATATGGTGAAACTGGCCAAGGAAAAATTAGACGCTACTTGCACACTTTTGATGAAGCCGTTCCTTACAACCAGTTGCCAGGAACCTTTACTCCTTGGCAAGACCTAGAAGCCAATACCGATATCCTCTTTTATGAAGGCTTACATGGTGGTGCAGTTGACCAAGACCATGATGTAGCCAAGCATGTTGATTTGCTTATTGGCATGGTGCCTATCATCAACCTTGAATGGATCCAAAAACTAATCCGTGATACCTCAGAACGAGGCCACTCTCGCGAGGCTGTCATGGGCTCAATTGTGCGCAGTATGGACGACTACATCAACCACATTACGCCACAATTCTCACGTACTCATATTAACTTCCAGCGCGTGCCAACGGTTGATACTTCAAACCCATTTAGCGCTAAAGATATTCCGTCACTAGACGAAAGCTTTGTTGTTATCCGTTTTCGTGGCATTGAAGATGTAGATTTTCCATATTATCTACGCATGATTGAAGGTAGTTTTATGTCACGTATAAACACCCTCGTTGTACCAGGTGGGAAAATGGGCTTAGCAATGGAACTTGTTTTAACACCGCTAATCAAAGACATCATTTTGAAAAAACGTGCGCTGGAAAATTTAGCCCCAGTTGACTTGCCGATTTAAATCACTCGGGTACACTGCTGACTTAACTAGGAATGATGGAGTCGTCAGCTTGAAAGAAACATTACGTGTTATTGTCGGTTCAAAGAACCCTGTTAAAATTAACGCAGCTAAACATGTCTTTAGTCTTTATTTCCCAGACCATATCATTGAATACAAAGGTGAACATGCGCCATCTGGCGTGCCTGATCAGCCGCTAGGTGAAAATGAGACCCGCATAGGTGCTGAAAATCGTGTTAAGTATTGCCAAGCTCACTTTGACGCCGACTTTTATGCAGCAATGGAAGGTGGCGCAGAACAGTTTAGTTATGGTGCAGCAACCTTTGCATTTGTGGTTATTGCAAATAAACAACAATTTAGTGTTGGTCGCAGTAGTAACCTCCCCTTACCGCAACCTTTTTACGATGCCTTACTGGCCGGTAAAGAACTGGGTGACGTCATGGATGATGCGTTCAATACCGTTAATATCAAACAACAAGGGGGCGCTATTGGCTTATTAACCAATCACCTTGCTACCCGTGAAAGCACCTATACACAAGCGCTTACACTCGCAATGGCGCCATTTTTACACCCGAGCTTATTTAATCAGTAGTTAGGATAACCATGAAGTATAGCCACGTATTATTCGATGCCGATGAAACCCTATTCAGTTTTAATGCATTTGAAGGGTTAAAGGTGATGTTCGCCAATTATGGCGTAGAATTTACTGATGCAGACTATCAGCATTACCAAGCCACTAATAAACCTCTTTGGGTTGCCTATCAAAAGCATGAGATCACTGCCAGTGAGCTACAAATAACACGTTTTACCCAGTGGGCTAACAAGCTCAATATTCCCGCTAAAACTCTTAACGATGGCTTTTTAGATGCGATGGCATCAATTTGTGTGCCACTGCCTGGTGCTGTTGAGTTGTTGGCAAAGTTAAAGCCGCATGCAAAGCTGGGGATTATTACTAATGGCTTTGCAAAATTACAGCAAAAACGCCTAGAGCATACCGGTTTACAAGATATGTTTGATTGGCTCGTTATTTCAGAGTTAGTAGGTAAAGCAAAGCCTGCTCCTGAAATTTTTCAGCACACGTTTCAATTAATGGGTAATCCGCCAAAAGAGCAAATCTTAATGGTTGGTGATACAGCGGCCAGCGATATTTTAGGCGGTTATAATGTGGGTATCGATACTTGCTGGTTGCAACACCCAGGTGTTCTATTACCTGAAGATATTAAACCAACTTATCAAATCAACCAGTTAGTAGAGCTTGAGGTTATTCTTGGATTATAAGCAAGGCAAAAAAAATGACGCTAAAAGCGTCATTTTTTATAACTGTAATATGCTTGCGATTAAGCTGTCGCTACTTCTAGGCCAGGTGCAGGCATAGTCACTGGGGTCTCAAATGTTGCCCACTCCCATGCTGACTCAGTTGCCATAATTTTACGAAGTAGTTTATTGTTTAAATCATGGCCTGATTTATAAGCCGTGATTTTACCTAGAATGTTGTGGCCAGTCATAAACATGTCGCCGACACAGTCTAAGATTTTGTGTTTAACAAACTCATCGCTATAACGTAAGCCGTTTGGATTTAGTACTTTAAAGTCATCCAAAACAACTGCGTTATCCATGCTACCACCTAATGCTAGGTTATTAGCATGCATATACTCGATATCTTTCATAAAGCCAAAAGTACGTGCGCGGCTGATTTCTTCAGTGAAGCTCTGCGTAGTAATATCTAAACCGATACGTTGGCGGCTTTCATTGATCGCTGGGTGATCAAACGCAATTTCAAAGTCGATGTGAAAACCATCATAGGGTTCTATTTCAGCCCACTTATCGCCTTCTTCAATACGTACTTTTTCTTTAATACGAATAAAGCGCTTAGCTGCATTTACTTCTTTAATGCCGCCTTTTTGTAACAAGTAGATGAATGGTAATGCACTACCATCCATAATCGGCACTTCTGAGCTATCTAATTCAACAATTAGATTATCAATCCCCATTGCCGCAACGGCAGCAATAAGGTGCTCAGTCGTTGATAAGCGAACACCATCTTTATTTGTTAAACAGGTACACAATTGCGTATCGCCAACGGCTTCAGGTGTTGTTTCAAAATCAACAACCGGGTCAAGGTCCACACGACGAAATACAATCCCAGTATTTGCGCTCGCAGGTCGGAGAGTAATAGTGACCTTCTCACCTTTATGAAGTCCAATTCCTATGGCTTTGACTACTTCTGCAATCGTACGCTGTTTAATCATAGGTTCGCTCACTTATAGTTACAGTTAGACGGCGGATTGTATCATAAATACACTCAACTGCCAAATTTGTTTACTTTTCAGGCAAAATACCGTAAAAAAATCTTAGTCAGCTTGTTTTCTCAAAAACGCTGGAATGTCGAAATAATCGCCACCCTCTGACTTATCAGACTTTTTACTGCTTTCAGTATTACTTGATACTGAACTACTTGCTGTACTTTGCTTCACAGATTCTTGCTTATCAACACTTGCTGACACGCTTACATCATCGCTACTACCTTGGCTTGCAAAGCTTGGCACGTACATGCTGCTAGTAGATTGGCTTGTTGTGCTTTGCACATCTGAACCCGATGCTTTTTTAAAGCCATTATCAACAATACCAAACTGTGGACGACGCTCGCCACCTAAACCAGTTGCAACGACAGTAACGCGTAACTCATCACTCATTTCAGGGTCAATTACCGCACCGACAACCACCGTTGCGTTTTCTGACGCAAGCGCTTTAACGTGATTACCAACAATCTCAAACTCTTCAATCGCAATATCCATACCTGCTGTGATATTAACTAGAATGCCTTTAGCACCTGTTAAATCGACATCTTCAAGTAATGGGCTTGAAATAGCGGCTTCAGCTGCTTCTTGCGCACGATCAGGACCAGACGCTGACGCAGTTCCCATCATCGCAGTCCCCATCGCTGACATAACAGTACGTACGTCGGCGAAATCCACGTTGATTAGACCAGAGCGTGTGATTAATTCTGCAATACCTTGAACCGCACCAAATAACACGTCATTTGCTTTTGCGAAGGCATCTAATAGTGTAGTGCCTTTGCCTAAAACTTTAAGCAATTTATTGTTCGGAATTGTAATAAGTGAATCAACAGTTTCTGACAATTCATTAATACCTTGTTCAGCCGCTGCGGCACGCTTTTTACCTTCAAAGTCAAACGGGCGTGTTACTACTGCAACAGTTAAGATCCCTAACTCTTTAGCAATTTTAGCAACCACAGGAGCCGCACCGGTACCAGTACCACCGCCCATGCCCGCTGCGATAAATACCATGTCAGCACCTTCAAGGCTTGCACGGATTGTTTCAGCATCTTCTTCCGCTGAATTACGACCCACTTCAGGGTTGGCTCCAGCACCTAAACCAGAAGTGATTTGTGTACCTAGCTGTACAGTGACATCTGCTGATGAATTACGCAGTGCTTGTGCATCCGTATTCGCTGCAATGAAGCGTACACCTTCAATTTGTTGTTTTACCATGTGCTCGACAGCGTTACCGCCGCCACCGCCCACGCCAATTACTTTAATGACAGCTTCTTCGCTGTGCTGTTCCATTATATCAAACATCTTTACTCTCCGACTTGAGTCTTAAAACTCACCTTGGAACCACTTCGTAATACGGTTCCACCAATTATTATCACCTTCTGCTTTCGACTTTTGTGCATTCATCGATTGCATTGTACGGCCGTATTGTAACAAACCAACAGCGGTTGCGTACGAAGGATCATCAACATAATCTGTCAAACCAACTATCCCAATTGGTTTGCCAATTCTTACAGGCATTTGGAAAATGTCTTCTGCCACTTCCATTGCACCTGTCATTTTTGCCGTCCCGCCAGTAATGACAAGACCGGCAGCAATTTGGTCTTCTAAACCTGAGCGGCGTATTTCTTCCATTGCCAACTCAAATAATTCTCTAAATCGTGGCTCAACTACCTCAGATAAGGTATGGCGCGACATAATACGTGCAGGTCGACCACCCACACTCGGCACTTCAATGGTGTCTTCATTGCTTGCCATTTGGCTGCTTGCACACGCATATTGTACTTTGAGTGATTCAGCATGCGATATAGGTGTTCTAAATATTTTTGCAATATCGCCAGTCACCTGATTGCCCGCAACCGGAATAACTGCTGAGTGACGAAGTGCACCATTAATATAAATGGTGATATCCATCGTTCCGCCACCGATATCCATAACAGCCACGCCCAGCTCTTTTTCATCATCTGTCAGAACGGAATAGCATGACGCTAATGCCGTAAATATCAGTTGATCAACTTCTAACCCACAGCGCTCAACACATTTTTCTATGTTTTTAGCCATGTCATTTGAGCAAGTAATGATGTGCGCACGCGCTTCCATACGTACCCCACTCATGCCTAATGGGTTTTTAATCCCTTCTTGCATATCAATGCTGTATTCTTGCGGTAACGCATGCAGCATTTTGCGTTCAGCTGAAATAGGCACTGAGCGTGCAATGTGAATCACATTCTCAATATCTTCATCTGTGACTTCAGTGTTGTTAATCGCAACCACGCCGCTTTCGTTTTGACACTGAATATGTTTACCAGAAATACCTAAATAAACAGAGCTGATACGGCAATCTGCCATTAGTTCAGCTTCATCAATAGCGCGACGAATCGATTCAGAAACAAGGTTAAGGTCGTTAACGCCACCTTTGTCCATACCATGCGAAACTTGGCTGCCAACACCCACAATGCTGAGTTTATTATCTGCGGTGATTTCACCAACGGTGGCCACTACCTTTGAGGTGCCAACGTCTAATCCAATCACTAGGTTTCTTTCTGCTGACTTAGTCATGCCTTACTCTTATTTTCTAATTGTTCCTCTTGCAGTGGCTTCCAGCTCACTGCAAGACCGGTATCGTACCGTAAATCAACAACATCAATTTGTGCATCTACACGTTGTTCCATGCGCGGATACACATCTATAAAACGTTGTACACGCTTTGCTTTTTCTTTACGCCCCAAATTAAGGCGAATGCCATTATCAAGCCACAACTGCCATGAAAAACGCTCTGAAAGCGCGAGGCTTGTTAGCTCTAAATTATTCACTTTTAGCATCGCTTTAAATTGACCAAATGCCGTCCATGCTTCTATCTCACTCCCCTCAGGGCCATAGAGCTTGGGTAATGTGCTTGGTAATTTATCACTGCTTGCTTGAAACACTTCACCAGACTGATTTAACAATAAATCATCATTCCAATGTGCAACCGCTTCATGCTCAACCACATACACTTGAATGGTGTCTGGCCACTGCTTTCTGACCGATGCAGTCGCCACCCAAGGCAAACTTTGTACTAAGCGTTGCACATGTTTAACATCCAATTCAAAAAAACTCGATAAGTCGGCTTTTTTTATTGCGCTAATAATTGCCTTTTCATCTGTATACTTAGGCTCACCTTGTACAGCTAAATGCTTTATTTGCGCATCTTTATTTTCGACCAACCAATCTGACACACCGGTAGTGATTTTAACCAAACTAAAAATCACGATGAGAAAAAAGCTCACGCCAAAGATCAACGACCAATTGAGCCGCTGCTTTAACTGTTGTGCTTTTTCTAAAAAGTGATGCATATTAAAGGGTTTGCTCCAAAATGCGAACAACTAATTGCTCAAAACTCGCTCCGTTGGCTTTTGCTGCCATTGGTACCAATGATTTTTCAGTCATGCCAGGAACTGTATTGACTTCGAGTAAGTAAAAATTACCTTGCTCATCGCGCATCGCATCGACACGTCCCCAACCGCTGGCCCCGACTAAATCAAATGCTTTTAATGCCATATCTTGCAACAGTTCAGTTTCTTGCACAGATATATCCGCAGGGCAATGATACTGAGTTGTACTTGACTGATACTTAGCTTGATAGTCATAAAAACCATTTGGCGTGGTCATTTCAATGACCGGCTGAACATCGTGTCCAAGCACAGCAACGGTAAACTCACGCCCCGAGATCCACTGCTCAACAAGCACTTGACTATCAAACTTAAATGCAGCGTTGAGCGCAGTATCTAGTTGCTCTGCGTTACTCGCCTCAGCCATACCAATGCTTGAGCCTTCATGTGACGGCTTAACCATCACTTTGCCAAATTCATTAATAATTGCTTGGCTATCAAACTCATAGCGGCTATCAACAACAGCATAAGGAGCGGTACTTAAGCCCATTGCTTTAAACAAGTGTTTACAGCGTACTTTATCCATCGCCAGTGCTGAGCCTAAAACATCACTACCGGTATAAGGAATCCCCATAAATTCAAGAGCACCTTGAATAGTACCGTCTTCACCACCGCGACCATGTAGAGCAATGAACACACGTTCAATGTTTAGCTCTTTTAATTGCCACAAAGGCTGATCTTTTGGATCAAAAGCAATGGCATCAACGCCCACACTTTGCAAAGCATTCAATACAGCTTGGCCTGATTTTAGAGAAACTTCTCGTTCAGCAGATGTGCCGCCAAAAAGCACTGCTACTTTGCCAAATTTGTCGCTTAACTGGCTCATACATTTACCTGCTTCAGTTGTTCAATAGATAAGTTAGTAGCCGCGAGCGTCTTAACTAACTGACCAATGTTACCAGCACCTTGAGTTAATACTAAATCGTTATCTTGCAGAAGGTTAGCAAGAACGCCTGCAAGCTCAGAGCTATTGGCAACATGAATAGGCTCTTTGCCTCGTTGACGCAAACTACGACATAAACTCTTACTATCGGCTCCGACTATTGGCTCTTCACCTGCTGAATACACATCAAGTAATAAAAGTTGATCGACATCTGCCAATACTTTCACGAAATCTTCATACAAGTCACGTGTACGGCTATAGCGGTGAGGCTGATAAACCATCACTAAACGCTTATCAGGCCAACCTTCGCGCACTGCCGCAATGGTTGCTGCAACTTCTGATGGATGATGACCATAGTCGTCCACCAACATGACATTACCACGTTCATTATCAAAAGTGCCGTAATGCTGAAAACGACGACCCACTCCTTCAAACTGCGCAAGCGCCTCTAAAATCGCTTGGTTAGCAATATGCTGATCTTTGGCAACAGCAATAGCCGCTGTTGCATTTAAAGCGTTGTGTTTACCAGGCATATTTAAAGTTACAGGTAAGCTTTCACCTTGTTTATTCACAACATCGAACGAGCATGTGTTAGCTGTTTGACTGAAGTTAAGCATTCTATAATCTGCATCCGTTGACTCACCATAGGTGATCACTGGGCGGCCAAAACGTGGAATAAGCTCAGCAGCAACGTCTGAATCGATACACACAACGGCGAGACCGTAAAATGGCAGGTTGTGGATGAAATCGACATAGGTATCTTTCATCTTCTCTAAGCTGCCACCATAGGTATCCATGTGATCTTCTTCAACATTCGTGATCACCGATACCATAGGTTGTAAATGCAAAAATGATGCATCACTTTCATCGGCTTCTGCAATCAAGAAATCACTCTTACCGACTTTGGCATTACTACCTGCGCTATTTAAAAGACCACCAATTATAAAGGTTGGATCAAGACCTGCTTGCGCATAAATACTCGCGATTAAGCTGGTTGTAGTTGTTTTACCGTGTGTTCCTGCCACAGCAATACCGTGGCGAAAACGCATTAGTTCAGCAAGCATTTCTGCACGGCGAACAATAGGGATACGCGCTGCTCTAGCCGCTTTAATTTCGGGATTTTGCTCATTGATTGCACTTGATACCACCACAACGCTGGCATCTTTTA
Organism: Pseudoalteromonas sp. 68 DY56-GL68; assembly: GCF_041414825.1. Taxonomy (NCBI): domain Bacteria; kingdom Pseudomonadati; phylum Pseudomonadota; class Gammaproteobacteria; order Alteromonadales; family Pseudoalteromonadaceae; genus Pseudoalteromonas; species Pseudoalteromonas sp. 68 DY56-GL68. Next base: position 94,720 of record NZ_JAOCZL010000024.1, on the reverse strand, counting down.
CATTGTTTTCATCATGGCCAATAAACACTTCTGCGCCAACATGAATTAGGCGCTCAGTCATTGCACTGTGCGCAATATCAGAGCCGGTAATACGGTAACCTTCAAAAGCAAGTACTTCGGCAATACCACCCATCCCTGCACCACCAATTCCAACAAAGTGGATGGTGTCGATACGACGCATCGCAGGGCGCGTGTTGTTTTCTTTCATCATGCTTTCTTTCACTACGAATCTCTTCTATCTACTAGCTGCTCACAGCGGTTTGCAACCTTGGCTGTGGCATCTAAAATAGCAAGCTGTTTTGCTTTGCTTGCCATTATGGAAATTTTTTCTGGTGCAATTAAGTACGGTGTCAACAAATCCACCACCGCCTCTTTAGAAAACGCGTTTTGTTGCATCATCAGTGCAGCATCTGAGTTAACTAAATAAGCAGCATTAGCAGTTTGATGGTCATCCACTGCATGTGGGAACGGCACAAATAATGCCATTCGACCTGCTGCGGCAATCTCACTAACCGTTAATGCACCAGCACGGCAAATTACCAAATCGGCCCATTGATACGCACTATCCATATCATCAATAAACTCAGCCACTTTCGTATTTTCAGCAAGACCTAGTTGTTGATAGTCTACCGTGACTTTTTGTTCATTATTTTTTCCGGTTTGGTGCCATATATTAAGCGTTGTTTGCGCTGAAAGTGCACTGAATACAGCAGGTAAAGTGCGATTAAGCACCTGCGCTCCCAACGATCCCCCCACAACTAATATATTAATGGGTGTGCTTGTTTGTTTGGCACTGACTTGAGCAACACTTGCCCTTACTGGATTACCGACTACCTCGCACTGCCCCTTAGCAAATGCTGAAGGAAAAGCCGCTAATACTTTACTGGCAAACTTAGCTAACCAACGATTACTCATACCAGCGACTGCATTTTGCTCATGAATCACTAACGGGATACCTAAGCTTTTCGCTGCAATCCCTGTTGGTCCTGTCACATAACCGCCCATTGCAAGTACCACATCAGGGCGTTGTGCTTTTAGAATTTTACGCGCTTGAAAAATCGCATTCATCACCATAAATGGTGCTTTAATTAGCCGTTTAATACCATTGCCTCGCACCCCTTTGACATCGATAAAATCAATTTCAATATTGTGCTTAGGGACCACAGTTGCTTCCATTCGATCAGGTGTACCAATCCAGCTAACCTGCCAGCCTTGCTGTTTGAGAAAGTCAGCCACTGCAATGCCTGGAAAAATATGTCCACCAGTACCACCGGCAACAACAAGTAATTTTTTACTCATCGCTTACCTCCTGAAGTCGCTTGCTTGGTCGCCATTTTAGTTTCAAAGTCAATACGTAAAAGTACACCTGTGGCTATCGTCATTACTAATAAGCTTGAACCACCATAAGAAATAAATGGCAGTGTTAAGCCTTTGGTTGGCAAAATACCGGCACTCGCGCCGACATTCACCATGGTTTGAAAAGCAAACCAAATACCTATCGCAAACGCAAAATAGCCTTCATACTCTTTTCCGCATTTAAGTGCCTTTTGACCAATTAATAATGCTCTGAATACCAAAACAGCCAACACACATAAAATACTCATAACCCCAAAAAAGCCGAGTTCTTCGCCAATTACAGCAAAAATAAAGTCATTATGTGCTTCTGGTAGGTACTGCAATTTTTGTACACTGTTACCCAAACCTTGCCCAAACCAGCCCCCTTGGCTATATGCCATTAGCGACTGCACGAGTTGATATCCTTTACCAAACGGGTCTTCCCATGGCTCTAAAAAGCCTACAACACGTGCCATACGATAAGGTTCAGCAATGATCAATCCGACAACGGCAGCAACGCCTGTTAAAATCAATACAAAAAACTGCCATAGCTTCGCACCGGCTAAAAATAATAGGCCCACCGTCGTAACAAATAGTACAACCACGGTACCCAAGTCAGGTTGTAATAAAATTAATAAAGCATATGCACCAAATACCACCATAGGCTTTGCGAAGCCTTTTAAGTTTTCTTGCACTTCTTCTCGCTTACGAACCAAGTAGCCAGCGATGTAACTAAAAAAGTATAACTTAGCCGCTTCTGCAACCTGAAAACCCACTGGCCCAATCGGGATCCAGCGTTTTGCACCATTCACTTCGCGACCCACAACAAGAACTAATAAAAGCAAAGCAAGGCCTAGTAATAACAAATAGGGATTACTTCGTTTCCACCAATCCATAGGTACATTGGTTGTGATCCAAAATAAGATAAACCCCATAACAAGGAACATCGCATGGCGAATAATAATATGGTAAGGGTCGTCAAATAACCTTTCAGCGGTAGGCATCGAAGCACTGGTTACCATGACAAAACCAACACCAATCAGCATTATCATGCAATACAATAAGGGGACATCATAAAGCTGTGCGGACTGTTTAGGTGTTAATGCGTCACGGATATCTGCAAATGCAATCATACTGCCTCCGCCAATACGCATTGCGTAAAGTCATCACCGCGTTGCATGTAGTTGTTATACATATCAATACTCGCACAAGCTGGCGCTAAAAGTACGATATCACCATCAACACTTAGTTTTTTCGCTAGCTGCACAGCTTCATGCATATTCGTGGTTAAATGACCTTTATCACTCAGTGCTACGAGTGCTTTGGCGTCTTTACCAAAACATACTAAGGCTTTGACTTTGTTGGTTAGATACGGTTTTAGAGCATCTAAATCAGCCCCTTTCGCATCACCACCTGCAATAACAACTAACTGTTTTGCTTGGTCAGCTAGGCTTTCAATGGCTGCGATAGTTGCGCCGACATTGGTCGCCTTTGAATCATTAAAATACTTTACACCCTTAATTTCAGCAACAAACTGACAACGGTGCGCAAGTCCTATAAATGCGCCGAATGCTTGCTCATAATGTGCTACTGTTATGTCAAAAGGACTTAGCAATGCCATTACAGCTAAGGCATTTTGTTGATTATGCGAGCCCACTACTTTCAAACTGCTTGCAGGTAACACGGGCTTCCCATGAGCTGCAAAATAGTGCTCACCTTGATGTTCAATCAGTGCATAGTCTGCATGCGCGAGAGCAAAGCTTACTTGTGGCTGCTTTGCTGTGTGCGTTGCCACATCAATAGCATTGACGACAGCAAGCTCTGATCCGTTATAAATACTTTGTTTTGAATCTATATAAGCTTGGTAGCTTGAATAACGATCTAAATGATCTTCGCTCACATTAAGTACGCAAGCGCTTTTGGCTTTTAAGCTGTGCGTAGTATCAAGTTGAAAACTCGACAGCTCAAGTACATACACATCGTAGTCTTGCGACAGTAAATCAAGCACCGCAGTGCCAATGTTACCGCCAAGGCCTACTTTATAACCGGCAGCTTTAAGCACTTCAAACGCTAATGTAACAACGGTCGACTTACCATTTGAGCCCGTCACTGCCACAATGGGTTTATTTGTTAGGCGCGCGAACAACTCAACATCACCAATCACTTCAACACCAGCATCAATTGCGTTTGCGACAGCCGGTGTCGCTAAGCTTAAACCTGGACTGATGATAATAATGTCATTGCTGCTCAGCTGTGCATTATTTAAATCACCAAAGTGAGTCGTTAACTCACGAGCATGCTCGCTTAACCAATCTGCACCCGGTGGCGCTGTGCGGCTATCAACAACAATTGGCTTTATATTCTGAGATAATAAAAAACGCACAATGCCCAGACCGGTTACACCGAGTCCGAGCACTGTAATTTTTTTATTTTTTATCTCGTTAATAACTGTCATTTACCTGATCTTCAATGTAGCAAGGCCAGCAAGAACTAGCACAATTGAAATAATCCAAAAGCGCACAATTACGCGCGGCTCAGGCCAACCTTTCAACTCATAGTGATGATGAATGGGTGCCATTCTAAAAATACGTTGGCCGCGTAATTTGTAAGAGCCTACCTGTAAAATCACTGATAAGGCTTCCATTACAAATACACCACCCATAATAATTAAAATAAGTTCTTGTCGAACGAGTACCGCAATAATGCCAAGTGCTCCGCCCAGCGCTAATGAGCCAACATCGCCCATAAATACTTGCGCTGGGTAAGTGTTAAACCATAAAAAACCAAGGCCTGCACCAACAATCGCGGTACATACCACAACCAGCTCACTTGCCAGTGGTAAATGAGGAATATGTAAGTAGCTTGAGAAATTCACATTGCCGGTGAGGTAAGCAATAATAGCAAGTGCCGAAGCCACTAAAATAGTAGGTACAATTGCTAAACCATCAAGGCCGTCTGTCAGGTTTACTGCATTCGATGTGCCGACGATTACAAAGTAAGTCATGACGATATAAAACAAGCCTAGCTGCGGCAATACATCTTTAAAAAACGGCACAACCAAAGACGTTTCACTTGCTTGCTGCGATGTAAAATACAACGCACTAGCCACGACTAAAGCAATGACTGACTGCCAAAAATACTTCCATTTAGCAATCAGTCCTTTTGGATCCTTACGAATAACCTTGCGGTAATCATCAATAAAGCCAACGATACCTAATGACCCCACAACAAATAAAGTTGCCCAAACATACTTATTAGATAAGTCAGCCCACAGCAATGTGCTGGTAAAAATAGCACCTAGAATCAAAATGCCACCCATGGTTGGCGTGCCTTTTTTCGACAGGTGAGACTCTGGTCCATCATGACGAACGACTTGACCAATTTGCATCTTTTGCAAGCCACGGATTAATATTGGACCAAAATAAAGTGATATAAGTAATGCTGTTAAAATACCTAAAATCGCGCGCAGCGTTAGGTACGAAAAAACATTAAAACCACTGTAATATTGTGTTAAATACTCTGCCAGCCAAACTAACATGACGATACTCCATTGTTGCCATTTTGCTGGCTATTAACTAAATCTGCGACGACTAGTTCCATACGAGAACTACGTGACCCTTTTACAACTATCGTGGTTTTTTGCTGAGACTGAGCAAGCACACTCTGCAATTGTTGTAGTAATTGTTCGCGGCTTGAGAAGTGGCGGTTTGGCTTTTCAAATACATCACTGGCTGACTTGCTCAATACGCCTAAGCTGTATAGCTCATCAATCCCTTTTTGCTGTGCGTACTCGCCGACTTGTTGATGATAAAAACGCGCTTCTTCGCCAAGCTCGCCCATATCACCTAGTGCAAAAATGCGACGACCTGGCATATCACTTAATAAATCAATCGCCGCCTTTACAGACTGTACATTGGCATTATAAGTGTCATCAATCACAGTCAGCGTGTCAGAGACTTTGAGTACATTCACACGACCTTTAACTTCACCCATGGTTGCCAGTGCCGATGCAATGCTTTCTAGGCTTACGCCAAGCTCAGTCGTTAAGGCTGTGGCAATCAGTGCGTTGGCAATATTGTGCTTACCAGGTAGGGCAAGGATGACAGGTACTTTTTTATCTTGATTACACAGCATAAAAGATGCGCGAGCCTGTTCATCAAGCACCACATCTTCTGCCCAATAATCTAATTGCTTGCTAGTAGAAAAGCGTTTTACGTTGCGATCATTTAGTTTGGCGAGCCAAAAATCAGCAAAATCGCTGTCACAGTTAACCACGGCTACACCATCTGGCTTTAAGCCATCATAGATTTCGCCCTTTGCTGTTGCTACACCTTGTAATGAGCCAAAACCTTCTAAGTGAGAAGCTGCTACATTACACACCACGGCAACATCGGGTTTAGTCATTGCAACGGTGTAAGCAATCTCACCAATGTGATTCGCGCCCAATTCAATCACCGCATATTCATGCTGTGGTTCAAGGCGTAATAAAGTCAGTGGCACACCAATGTCATTATTAAAGTTGCCTTTCGTCGAAAGCACTTCGCCGTGCCCTGACAAAATTGCCGCACACATTTCTTTTACGGTTGTCTTACCAACACTGCCCGTAATCGCAATAGTTTTAGGTGCAACTTGCGCCATAACGGCTGAGCCAATTTCACCTAGCGCAATGCGTGTATCAGTGACCACAAACTGCACAATATCGACATTAACAGGGTGTGCCACTATCACGGCAATCGCCCCTTTTTCTTTGGCTTGTGCTATAAATTTGTGGCCATCAAAGTTTGGTCCTTGAAGCGCTAAAAACACGTCACCCTCACAGAGAGTACGCGTATCTGTATTTATATTTTTAACTTGTTGATTACCACCTTGGTAATCGGTTGCTAGAACGTTTGCTAGCCAATCAAAATCCATAGGGATCATAACTGCGCCCCTTGCGATTTTTCTTTTAATTGTTGTTGTACATATTGACGATCACAAAAATCGATACGTTGCTCGCCAATAATTTGATAATCTTCGTGGCCTTTACCTGCAATAAGAATGACATCATCAGCACTGGCTTGTTCTATTGCGTAGCTGATTGCGCGAGCGCGATCTGCTTCACTGTGAGCTTGCTCTGGATGTTCAAGCCCAGCAATAACATCAGCAATAATCTCGTTAGGATCTTCACTGCGAGGATTATCGCTGGTGATAATAATACGGTCTGCATTCCCTTCTGCAGCTTTTGCCATCATTGGGCGTTTGCCTTTATCGCGGTCACCGCCGCAACCAAATACACAACTCACGCCACCCGGAACATGTTTTTGCAATGCTTGTAATGCAAGTGCCAGCGCATCAGGAGTGTGAGCGTAATCTACAATACAGGTTGGTTGGCCTGGCGCACTAAATGCCTGCATACGCCCTGCAACAGGTTGCAAAGTACTACACGCATCAGCTAATAATTTAAGTGGATACCCTAAGCCAAGAAGCGTTGCGAGTGCAGCAGCCAAGTTATAAAGATTGAATTCACCAAATAAAGCGCATGTAATATATGCATCGCCCCAACTGGTTTCGAACTTAGCGGCAATACCTGTGTTGTCATAGGTTACTTCACTGAAATAGACAAAACGTGCGTTTTCAGGTGTTAAGTTTTTATGTCCATAACAAACAAGGTTATTAAAGTCGTATTTTTCTAACCACAACTCAACTTGCGCATCATCTTGATTCAGTACGACAAGTTCAGGATTATGGTCACGCATTAACATCAGTTTAGCGTCACCATATGCTTCCATTGAGCCATGATAGTCTAAATGATCCCGTGAAAGATTAGTAAATACTGCCGTCTTAAACTGGCAATGATCAACACGTTGTTGAACTAAGCCATGGGATGAAACTTCCATTGCCACAATGTCAGTATGCTGTTGTTCTAATTCAGATAGAATACGCTGTAAGTCAACACTTGAAGGCGTAGTATTCATCAGTGGCGTTAAGTTATCAGGGTGACCATAACCTAGAGTGCCGATGACCGCAGCTGACTTATGACACTGCTGCGCTAAATGCGCAATCATAGCTGTGGTTGTTGACTTACCATTGGTGCCCGTGACACCCACTAATTCAAGTTGTTTAGAAGGTTGGCCATAAAAAGCAGCGGCCAAAGCAGGTAATTTCTTAGCTAAATCAGTAATTAAAAAAAGTGGTTCAAAATGGCTCTCAAACTGACATAAACGGTCTGCAATGATTGCCACAGCACCATTTTCAATAGCTTTATCAATAAATTGGCCACCATCAAGTTGGTGCCCTTTAATTGCGACAAATACATCGCCTGGTTTTACGTCTCGGCTATCAAGACGAAGTTGATTCACCAATAAGGTATTGGCTTCAACATCAATATGATTAAGAATCGGTTTTAAATCACGCATCGTTATCTTTGCCTTCTACGTACGCAACCGCATCTTTGTCCGGTGCGACGTTTAAAATTCTTAAGGCATTGGAGACAATCTCTGCAAACGCAGGGCCTGCCGTCGCACCGCCATAATACACATCTCCACCGGGTTCATTAATCATTACTACAACAGCTAAACGAGGGTTACTGGCCGGTGCGACACCTGCAAAGTAACCGACATATTCGTCACCATAGCCACCCACAGCAGCTTTTTTAGAGGTTCCCGTTTTACCCGCAGCACGATAGCCATCAACTTTAACGCTTCTAGCCGTACCATCTTTTTCAAATACGCTCTCCATCATGTGAACTACGGCCTCAACGTCTTTTTGTTGAAAGACACGCTCACCCTCAGGAATTGAATCTTGCTTTAAAACTGTTAACGGACGCATTACACCACCCGAGCCAAGCATGGCGTAGAAACGGGCCATTTGTGCTGTGCTCACCGCGAGGTTATAGCCAAATGAAAGCGCTGCTATCTCGTGATCTGACCAACGTCGATTAGGGTAAAATAAGCCGCTACTTTCGCCGACCATGCCTGTTCCACTGTCGCTTCCGAAACCTACTTTTTGATAAAGACCAACAAAATAGTCTTTCGGTACGGTTTGGCTCACTTTTGTAACACCCATATTACTTGAATACTTCAAAATTTCTCTTAAAGTCATTTCACCATGGTTTCGTGTATCTTGTACTAAGCTGCCACCTACGCGCATCCAGCCTGGGTAAGTATCAATGATGTCATCCGGTTGGATCGAGCCGTAGTCTAAACCAGCTAAAATGGCTAGCGGCTTAACAGTTGAGCCTGGCTCAAATAAATCTGTAATAGCACGGTTACGACGCTTATGAGGTGCTGCATCGTTAAGGTTATTAGGGTTAAACGAAGGGCTGTTAACCATCGCTAACACTTCGCCTGTTTTTACATCGACGACCATCGCTGATCCTGAGGTTGCTTTATATGTCAGCACTGCCGACTTAACAGCCTTATAGGCGATTGCCTGAATACGTTGATCAATACTAAGCTGTATATTTTCAGGTTCAACACGCTCACGCTCATCAAGTACTTCCACTTCACGACCTTGCGCATCTTTACGAATAGTACGTTGCCCTTCGACACCTGTAAGTTGTTTTTCGTAAAGTTTTTCAATGCCTTCAATACCGTGACCATCAATGTTAGTAAAACCAATAACATGCGCTGTCACTTCACCGGCAGGGTAATAGCGTTTTGATTCATCAAGTAAATGGATACCAGGTAAACGTAAATCACCAATATAATTTGCTACAGCGGGAGTCACTTGACGCTTTAAATAAACAAAGCGGCGTTTAGGGTTATCGCGCAGGCGTGCATTAATTTTCTTTGGCTCAATACGAAGCACATCAGCCAACTCTCGCCAACGTAAATCGTGGTTATAGTACGTGGCAATACGTTTATTGAGCTCATTGATGTTTTCAGCAAGGGCATTTTGGTCTTCACCATTTTTACGGGCTTGGCGAAGTACTTTGCTTACTAAAGATTTATGAAGTGCTTTTGGATCTGCATAAACACTAACAACAGGAACACTAACGGCAAGCTCTTTACCATTGCGATCGAAAATCATGCCCCGTTGTACATGTTGTTTTTCAACCCGCACTGTGCGTTTATCACTTTCTGAACGGGCTTTATCAGGCTCAATCACTTGTAAATAGGCAGCACGAGCAACTAACGTCATAAAGACGAGTAGAACAACTGAACACACGAGCGTAAAACGCCATGTGATCAAGGTATTTGTTGGCTTTTTCCCTCTGCTTCTCATTGCAGTACTACCACCTGTTCATCTTGGCTAGTTGGCCTTTTCATTTCAAGCTGCATGGTCGCAACTTCTTCGATGCGCGCATGCTGTGAGTAAAACTCTTCTTCTACCAACAAGTAGCGCCACTCTAAATCGAGTTCATCACGCTCTTGCAATAATTTATCCTGCTCAATTAACTGTTGACGCGCTAAGTGTGTCACTTGAACAACACCCAAGCTCGATGCAAGGATCACAACCAACAAGGCCAAGGTCAGCTTATTAGCTCCTAGGCCTTTAAAAATTTCTTTAAATAAGTTTGGTTGGCGATGCGTCGCTTTTGCTTTCATTACAATCTCTGCGCAACCCTTAGTACCGAACTACGCGAACGAGGATTCATTTCAATCTCCGTTTTGCTAGGCTTAATGGCTTTACCCACTGCCTTTAACGTCAGGTTTTTATTTATTTGTGCGTCCGTTAAAGGCAGACCTCTGGGTATCGCCTCTCCCTTACTCTGTTTTTTAATAAACTGCTTAACAATGCGATCTTCTAACGAGTGGAACGAGATAACGACTAAACGCCCACCTGGTTTTAAAACGTCAACAGCGGCTTGCAGTGCAGTTTGAATTTCTTCAAGTTCACTGTTGATATAAATACGGATCGCTTGGAATGTGCGTGTTGCAGGGTGCTTATGTTTATCTTTTACGGGGACTGCTTCATCGACCAAATCAGCAAGCTGCTTGGTGCTAGTAATCGCAGTGTGCTCACGAGTCTCAATAATTTTATGAGCAATACGGCGACCAAATTTTTCTTCGCCATAGGTTTTGATCACATGAGTGATGTCTTCAAGTTCAGCTTCCGCTAGCCATTGTGCCGCGCTGCGACCACTGGTTGGATCCATACGCATATCAAGCGGGCCATCTTTCATAAAACTAAAGCCGCGCTCAGCATCATCTAGCTGTGGTGAAGAAACACCGATATCTAACAAAATACCATCAACCTTGCCGATTAAATTGTTGTCTTCAGCAACCGTTTTTAAGTTTGAAAAACGGGTATGGGCAATTGAAAATCGCGTATCGTCGGCAAATTTTTCGGCGGCTTTAATCGCTTGCGGATCTTGATCGATTGCTTGTAAGCGACCTTGTTCACTTAAACGCGCAAGAATTTGACCTGAATGTCCACCGCGACCAAATGTGCCATCCATGTAAATGCCTTCGGGTTTAATATCCAAAGCATCTATGGTTTCGTCCATCAGTACAGAGACATGTTCAAATTGCGCTGTCATTAGCTATTTTTTGCCTTTTTATTATTGTGGTTAGAGTGAAAAGTTATCGAACTCAGGATTTGCCTCAAAATCACCTAGGCGTTCAATTTCAGTATCTTGGCGCATTTGCTCATGCCAACGATCTTCATCCCAAATTTCAAACTTATTCATCAAGCCAACCAACATGATTTTTTTTCCAAGTTCTGCATGAGCCCGTAACGACGGCGCCAGCAAGATTCGGCCATTTTTATCTAGTTGATACTCTGTAGCATTACCGAGCAACATTCGTTGCATACGGCGTGCACGTGGATTCATGTTAGAGATCTTTAATAATCGCGATTCAATTTCTAACCATTCAGCTAATGGATACAACCACAAACAAGGTTCATTTAAAGCAACAGTGCAAATAACCGTGCCCTGATCTTCAGACAAAATCGCATCTCGGTACTTGGTTGGTACCGCAAAGCGTCCTTTATCATCCAAACTCAGAGAGCTCGCACCCCGAAACATAGCTTGCCTTAAAATTAAGTTGTTAATCGCTGACGATTATTTCTGATCCAATTTGATCCACTAAAAACCACTTTTTACCACAGTGCTCCAGTTTAGGGCTTGACAAGCCATTTTGTCAAGTAAGCTGATCATCATACTCGCCTTCTAAAGCCAGAAAAAATAAGGGCTCAAGCAAAGCTACTGAATTAAGTGGGAAAAAGTGGTAAACAAAGAAAAAATTTTTTTTACCTATTTTATTGGGTAAAAATGATGAATGAATGAGCAGTGAATAGTTACACTATTTCTACCGCACTGTAATTTTTACTCAGTTACCCTGCAAGAGTTACGAGAAAACAACGCTAAAACAAAAACCATTCAATTCGAAAAACCATAAACCATTAAAACTTAAGGATATTTATATTTGGTATGAAGGTTGCGACATATAAACTACCAACTAATGGCAATATTTAAGGAATGATTATGACTACCGCAACGACAAAATCGAACTCAACTGCAACAAGCAACAGCAATGTAGATCCGAAAGCGGCTCAAGTTGAAGCGCCATTCACAGACAAAGCAACTGAAGCAGCACATCACGCTGTGGATGCTTTATCGACTCGTGCAGCCAGTGCCGAGCACAGTGTTCGCCAAGGTGCGTCGAGCTCTGCTAAAACGCTTTCTGAAAAACAAGCTGTAGCGCGTGCTAAATTTAATGAATATAGCGGCAAAACACGTCAGCTTGCCTCAGAAAACCCACTTGCAACAGCAGGTATTGCGTTTGCAGCGGGTATGCTAGTAACTGCACTTATTCGCCGTAAGTAATTGTTATGCAATCTTCTCAACCTACAGATGAGAAAACGCAAGATGCCACTGATCAGAAATCAAACGCTGATCAGTGGCAAGATCATCTTGCCAAACTCTCAGACTACTCTAAGCAGCTATACGTCGATTACCGAAAACAAGCGGGTATATGTAAAGAATTAGCAGCCGCTGAGTGGCGTTTATCAACACGCTCGTTGGCACTCACTATTATTATGCTGGTTTGTTTTGCAGGTGGTTTAGTGCTGTTATGGGCTGGTTTACTTGCCACAATCGGCATTGGCATATTCACCCTAAGTCAATCGCTAATATTATCAGCGATCTCATTAATCGCTTTGCAATTACTTTGTTTAGCATGGCTTTGGAAAAATATAGGTTATGTCAGCAGCAAGATTGGGTTTGATAAATCAGTACGTAGTTTTAAACAGCTTCTTAATATTGATAAGGATGAATCATGATTATTGATTATTTTATTAATAAGCCTCAAAAAAATGTACGCTCACTTAGCGAACAAATGGATTTAGCTGATGAATTAAAGCGTCAACATCATCAAGCTTTTAATTATCGTTTAAAACGCTTTGCAGTAAGCAAAGCCGGTATCGCAAGCGCTTTTACCGCAGGGATGGGTTATCAAGCAATGAAAAGTGATGAACCATCGAAAGGTCCGGTTAAACAAGTAACTCAGTTTGCTTGGTTGCTAAGATTACTATAATCATGATTTATATCATCTAAATCTGTTTTGCTACTTCTCATTTTCACTTTATGCTATTAACTTAAAGCTATTATGGCTAATAGGATAGGTTACTGTGAAAAAACGGATTGTGTTAACAGGTGGACCAGGTGGTGGTAAAACAACGGCAATTGATTTATTACGACGTGAATTTTCAAATCAAATTGTAGTTGTTCCTGAATCTGCAACCATGCTGTTCAGTGGTGGGATAGAGCGTAATGATTCACCTAGCCTAATCAAAGCACAACAACAAGCAATTTATAATCTCCAGAAGCACCTTGAACATATCCAACGCACCAAACATCCAGACCGTTTAATGCTTTGCGATCGTGGCAGTTTAGATGGGCTCGCCTATTGGCCCGATAACCCTGATGAGTTTTTCGTATATCTGAACACCGATTTAAACACTGAGCTCGCGCAATATGACGCTGTTATATTTTTCGAAACCGCAGCTAAATCAGGTCAAAGCATCCACTCGAATAACCCTGTCAGAAATGAATCAGACAACCAAGCAATTATACTTGACGACAAACTTCAAGCCGTTTGGTCGCAACACCCAAATTTTAATTTAGTGAAAAGTTCAGAGTCATTTATTCAAAAGGTGATGTTTGGCATCAACACCATTCAAGACGTAATGAGAGGTTATCAATAGCAGCTAAAATAGCTGCTATTGCGTGCCGTAATTAGCCACGATTATGTGCTCGGTTGTAATCTATTTCAGGCCCTTTTGGCACAACTTGGGTTGGGTTAATCATGGTGTGGCTAAAATAGTAATGACGTTTTATATGATAAAAATCAACGGTCTTACTCACACCTTCAATTTGATATAACTCACGCAAATAGTTGCTGATCGCCGGATAGCTCTCGATAGTACGCAAATTACATTTAAAATGCCCCACATACACACTGTCGAAGCGAATTAAAGTGGTGAATAAACGCCAATCAGCTTCTGTCAGTGCCTCACCCACTAAATAACGATTAGCAGTTAAACGTTGCTCAATTTTATCTAAAGCGGCAAAAAGATCATCAAAGGCTTCTGTGTAAGCGTCTTGCGTCGTTGCAAAGCCCGCACGATACACGCCGTTATTAATGTTGTGATAAACAAACTCATTAACTTCATCAATTTCAGAGCGTAGCGACTGTGGATAAAAGTCGCGTTCATTACCTGTAAGAGTATTAAACGCAATATTGAACATACGAATAATTTCAGCAGACTCATTACTGACAATACGCTGCGTTTTTTTATCCCAAAGCACAGGAACCGTCACACGGCCTGAATAATCGGCTTTGTTACGCGTATAAATTTGATGCATAAAGTCGCTATTGAAAAGTGCATCACCGGTGCTGTGATTGTCTTTATCAAACGTCCAGCCGTGCTCTAGCATATCAGGGCTTACAACCGACACACTGATATAATCTTCCAGGCCTTTTAAATGGCGAAAAATCAAAGTGCGATGCGCCCAAGGACAGGCTAAAGAGACATAAAGGTGGTAGCGATCTTTTTCTGCTTTAAAGCCAGCATCACCACTTGGTCCTGCACTGCCATCTGCGGTGATCCAGTTACGTAACTGGGCTGCCTCTCGCTTAAATTCACCTTGGTTGTTGTCTGTGTCGTACCATTTATCTTGCCATTGGCCGTTTACTAGTAATCCCACAATAACCTCCTATAGTGTGCCAAATTTACCTTGTTGATAGTCTTGTACTGCCTGATGTAATTCTGCTTGAGTCGTCATTACAAACGGGCCCATGTGAGCGATTGGTTGCTTAAGTGGCGAGCCTGCAAGTATCAAAACCCCCGCACCGGTTTGCGAGTTAAATTCAATGTCACTGCCAGGTTCTAAAATCAGTAAGCTTCCCGCTTTAACTGGACCGCCTTGTTCAGTATGAATTTCTCCGGTATGGATATAAATCATCACCTTAGTTTGTGTAAGCGGTGCATGGTAAAACTGCGTACCAGCGGGTAAAGTCACATCAGCAAGCATGCCGTCAGCTGCGAGATCTTGTAGGCTAGATACCTGCTCTTCACCAGCAAATTGCCAGCTTCCTGCCAACGCTTTAAGCTCAACATCCTGCTCATTTTGAGTCGTTGGCGCTGGCGCTTCAGTGGTATCTTGATATCGTGGTGCTCTGAGTTTTTCTGCACTTGGCATATTGAGCCAAATCTGAAAGCCGTGCATGCCTTCTTTGGCATCTGCTAATGGCATTTCACTGTGAATGACACCAAAACCTGTACTCATCCACTGCACATCGCCAGCTCGAATGGCTTTTTTGTTACCCATTTGATCTTGGTGCTCAAAACCACCTTTAATAATATACGTAAAAGTTTCAATACCACGATGGGGATGCGCGGGAAACCCACCCATAAAATCACTGTGATCATCTGACTTAAGTTCATCGATCATTAAAAAAGGATCTAAATACTTGCCATCAAAGCCCGGAATACGGCTGATGTTTACACCATCACCATCTTGTGTGGCATGGCTATTTAACTGTTGAATCACTTTCATAACTTTACTCCCGTAAATTGTATGAAATGATTGTAGGCGCTAATTTAACTAACAACCATGCGTAAAAGTCGCGCCAATCATTCTATTTATGAGAATGCTCATTTTGCTGCTTAGTTAACCTATCAGCTACAGTTGCTCCGCGCTCGCCAACTTCTTTTACTGGCCCTACAGTACTATCAATCAGTGTTTGTTGCTCTGTACTGGCATTAATCGCCGCCCCAAAAATAATGATATAAGCACTGATATAAAGCCACATCAGCATGATCACTACACCACCTAACGAGCCATACGTCTCGTTGTAGCTTGCAAATTGTGAGACATAATATGAAAAGCCAATGGATGCGACGATCCACAGTAACGTGGCAAGTATTGAGCCTGGGGTGATCCAACGCCATTTTGCAGGAGTGCGATGAGGTGCGTACCGATATAAAAATGCTAAAGCGCAGTTAAAAATAATGGCTAATAGTGGCCAAGTAATAAGCTTAATCATTAAATCAATAAGCTCTGTTAGACCAACTAAGTTTAGTACTATGGGTAAAATACCAATGATCAACAACGCCACCAGCGCAACAACAATCGCGCCCAGTGAAAATAGAAAACGTACCAGTAACGCCACAAAGAACTGTCGTTTGTTATATTGATGATAGGTAATGTTACAAGCTGTAATGAGTGCTTGGCAGCCTTTGCTACTACTCCAAACAGTCAATAACAAAGTACCTATTGCACTCATACTTAATACTTTTTGCGACTGCTGTGTCACCTCACTGACTTGCATCAGAATAATATCGCGACTACTGGTTGGTAAGATGGCAATTACTTTATCAAGTTGATCATGAATGTCGGTTGGTGAAGCAAAATAAGCATAAACAGACACTATCGCAGCCAAAGCGGGAAAAATAGCCAATAGCGCATAAAATGCAACACCAGCCGCCACAAAAGATAAATTATCTTGTGATAAATTATGGTAAACCCGCTTGCTAATATCCCACCAACCTCGCATTGGAATTTCCACCGGCGAGTGAGCCTGAAAACCGCGATTGTCTTTAGTCATATGTGACCTAAAAAATTGCTTCGATAACTGCATAAAGGTGCAAACAACTTGCCAGTCGTAATGGCGCCTAATTTGCATTGAACTAAGCTTATAAGAGTAAAGCAATTATCCATGGAGCGGTGCAATGAGCTATTATTTAATTATTAAAAATCAATTAGCTAACTTGCTAGTATCGAATACACCTGTAGTACCAAAGGCGGTCAACGATAGTTTATCTTGGCAAGATTTAAACTCACAAGTTACGCAGTTTTTACACACTGCATGGCAAATGTTACCAGCTCTGACACTCGGTATTATAGCGATTATTATTTGTTACTTATTAGCTCGCCCTTTATCGTATTTATTAATAAAACCACTTGGTTTTGTAAGTGAAAGCAAGCTATTACATGTAGTAACACGGCGTTTTTTTAGCATCATTATCATCTTATTTGGTGTGTACTTATTTTTGCGTCTTGCAGGGCTCACCAGTTTTGCCGTGGCGATTATGAGCGGAACTGGCTTAGTCGGACTTATTTTAGGTTTTGCTTTTCGAGATATTGCCGAAAACTTTATCTCAAGTATGCTGCTCAGTGTGCAGCGCCCGTTTCGTATTGATGATGTTATCGAGGTGGATGGTCGCTTAGGGGTAGTTAAAAAGGTTACGGCTCGCGCTACTACTTTGGTTGATTTTGATGGCAACCACATTCAAATTCCCAATGCGACCGTGTATAAAAACGTGATTAAAAACCTCACTGCCAACCCCAAAATGCGAGGCCATTTTACTGTTGGTATTGGTTACGATAATGACATTCGCTATGCCCAACAATTAGCAATGAAGGTGGTTAATCAAAACCCTGCTGTTATTAATGATCCACCAAGTCAGATCTTAATTGAATCGCTTGGCTCTGCCACTCTCAACTTAACAATATATTTTTGGGTAAATAGCAGCGAACATAGCACTGTTAAAGTCGCCTCACAATTAATGCGAGAGCTGGTCAATACTTACTTAGCCGAGCAAATAAGCATGCCTGATGATGCCCGCGAGCGAATTATTTTAAATAGCGATAACGATCAACCAAGCAATACCGAAAGTGCGCCTATAAAAACAACAAAATCACTCGACGACCATAGCCTTGATGACGTTAGCAGTGATGCCGATGATATTCGCGAACAGGCAGATCAATCTCGCGACCCTGAACAGGGGAGTAATATAATTTAATCGTTTTCCTTATGAATTTTTACATCAAATAAACCAATAATGAAATTGGTAGATGTATACATTATTACGAACCTAAAGTAATTTTGATTATCTGTTTACTTTTGTAATTCTCTTTAAGTTACGATAAAAAGAAGCAACTGAAACACACTATTAAAATAATCTCAGTGATTTAGGTATCGTTATGACAATAGATAGACGTAGTTTTTTAAAATCTGCCGCAGCCATTACCGCCGCGACAGTCGTGACTGGCTGTGCGAAAAGCCAACAAGGTGATAATCAAAGCACACCACTTGCCGCACAAGGTAAAAGCGTTATGGGCTTAGCTGTGCCAGCAATGGATGTGGTACGTGTTGGCTTTATTGGGGTTGGTCAACGTGGTAGCGGCCATGTAAAACACCTTTGCCATATTGAGGGTGTTGAAATTAAAGCTATTTGCGATACAGATAAGCTGATGCTTGATAAGTCTGTTAACTATGTTGTTGAAAAAGGCCTACCGAAACCAACTGCCTATACGGGTTCTGATAAAGCCTATTTAGACATGCTTGCTCGCGATGACATCGACATTGTGATCATTTCAACGCCTTGGCGTTGGCACACACCAATGAGTGTCGAGACCATGGAAAGTGGCAAACATGCCTTTGTTGAAGTACCTGCTGCAACCACGATGGAAGAGTGTTGGCAACTAGTAAATACCGCAGAGCGCACGCAAAAGAACTGCATGATGATGGAAAACGTTAACTACGGTCGTGACGAGTTAATGGTTTTAAACATGGTTCGTAAAGGCGTATTTGGTGAGTTACTACACGGTGAAGCCGCTTATATTCATGACCTGCGTTGGCAAATGAAAGAAATTGACCGCAGTACTGGCTCGTGGCGTACTTATTGGCATACAAAAGTAAACGGTAACTTATACCCAACCCATGGTTTAGGCCCTGTATCTCAGTATATGAATATCAACCGAGGGGATCGCTTTGACTTTGTTACATCAGTCAGTTCACCAGCACTTGGACGCGCCGCCTATGCAGAGCGTGAATTCCCTGCAGGCCACGAACGTCGTTCACTTAAATTTACTGCTGGCGACATGAACACCAGCATCATTAAAACAGTGAAAGGTCGTAGCATCATGGTTCAGCACGACACCACAAGCCCACGCCCGTACAGCCGCCATAACCTAATTCAAGGTACTAATGGCACATTTGCCGGTTTCCCCAATCGTATTGCCCTTGAAGATGTGCCACCAGCGATTGCAAAAATTTATCAACAGCAGTATGAAGCAGAGCTCGCAGCGTGGGAAAAAGCGGGTTCACAAGGTCGTAAGCCACATTTGCAAAACTTCCATAGCTGGGATCGAGATATGGAAAAATGGCGTGCTGAGTTTGATCATCCACTGTGGAAACACATGGGTGAAGAAGCTGTTCGTAATGGCGGCCACGGCGGTATGGACTTCATTATGCTTTGGCGCATGATCTACTGTTTACGTAATAATGAACCACTCGATCAAGATGTATACGACGCCGCAGCATGGTCATCAATCTTCCCGCAAAGTATGGCATCGGTTGCAGATAGAAGTAACAGTAAAACGATTCCAGACTTTACCCGTGGCGCATGGCAAACAGGCAAGCCTCTGGGGATTGTGTCTTAATACACCTTTACTAAAATATAAAGCCCGCAGCGTATGCTGCGAGCTTTCTTAACCAAGATAATTATTCGTTAATTTGCGACGCAATATCAGCATAGTTTGCTTGAAACTCAGCTTGGCGAGTTTGCGCTGCATCAAATGCATTGAAAGTGACTTGTTGCCATCCACCTGAGTTTGGTTTTGCTGTATTTGCTTGGTCTATGAGCACATTTTCTTGACGTGTTTTAAAACTTGCTGAACCAAAATCGCTGGCCTCAAGTGTTTCACGGTAAGTTCTATTTGCCCAATAGCGATCCCAACTGTCGCTATAAAATGTATCTGTACCACGGTAATGACTAACAATCACTGGCGTATAGAACACCCCCCAGTTACCTAAGAATTCGACTATGTCTTTGTCTTGCTGATTTGCATAGCGGAGTGCATGAGTACCAATTCCATCTTTATGGTAAACAACCATAGGATGACCGTTTTGCTGGAGCACTTCATTAAACGCTCGCGTATCATAATTACCATGGGCACTGGTGCTTACGTGACTAATATACTCATTACCACTTTCTTTCACAGTCCAAACGATCACCGTTTCAACGTCATGACGATGTCCACCCGCAAATGACCAGTGAACTGATTGATCCTTTTCAAAATAGAGCTCATAAAAGTGTGCACAATACTGGTCTTGGTTATCTGTTTGATGGCATAACTGACGATGCATAGTGTTAGCAAATAACTCCCATCCTGTATCTCGACACTCTCCCCAAGGCGTTTTCCATGCCGCATCTTCGCCTTTGTTTTGCGCCAAATTATTATTTCTATCAAAAGGTGTGGCTGGATAACAGCCGTCCGAGTCAAAATCAAATACCGGTGCAAAATTACGTACTGCTGCTTGATTATACCAAGTCACAGCTTCATCTAAACGAGGCAATTCTTGTCCAAAAGCAGTATTCGTTATTAAAAGGCTTGCCATTGTTAATGCCATTAATTTATCCATATTATGTTCCTTATTCTCTGTTGATGAGTGACACTTGAGTGCCACTATTTAGACGAAACATTTCCCATTTAGTGGACAAGAAATTCAATGAAAGTTTTCTTACAGAGTTAATGAAAGGCTAAGTACAAAACGGCGACCAAATTGCTCAACCTTCATAAGAGATGAAGCATCGTTTGTTTGCACCTCTCGAACAAGATTTTTGTCTGTGGCATTAAAAATATCAAAACGCAATGCTACCGCATCAGAGAAAAACCAGCTGTAGCTGAGATCAACACTGGTAAAATCATCAATATATACATCAGCATTATTCGATAAGTCTCGTTGCTCTAAAAACTCGTTTCGATAATTAACATTAACAGCACTTTGCCATCTCTTAGCATTAATCACGAAACGCAGATTTGCTGTTAGTTCAGAGACCCCTTCAATCTCAGGGTTGTAAATTTGCTTAGCCGTTAATTTAGCGTCCAGCAACTGACTTACACTCGTTATCATACGACTTTGTAAAAAAGAGTTTGATAGCACAGGCAGACTCAAATCAGCACTTAATTGCAGCCCATTTATTGTTGCTTGCCCATCATTGGTTGCCTGTAAAGCTGGGTACTGTTGCTGTTGATAAGTAACGGTTTTGATTTGTTCAACGATAAAATTATCGAGTTGATGATTAAATGCCATGAGTTGCAGGTTATTCTCTTTAGCTAACCAATTAAGCGAAAAACTTGTGGTGTTAGCAACGACAGGCTCTAGAGTTGGGTTTCCTAATTCGGCATAAGGTAGCCCACCTGAATTCACATGGAGTTTTGGATTAAAATCAGAATAGTTGGGCCGATTCAATGAGCGGCTATAGCCTAATCGACCAAGCCAATGCTCAGACAATTGCCATTTAACATTGAATGAAGGTAACCACATAGAGAATTTAACTTGCTCATAAAGTTCTTCTAATTGGTTATTCTCATTAAGCTGATACCCTAATGTTTCACTTCTTGTATCACTATACCTAAGTCCAAAAGCAGCCGTTAAGCCTTCTAGATCTGATATCTGCCATAGACTATGGATATAGCTTTCATAGGCAGTAAATTTAGTTTCATAACTATTTAAATAATCATTAGCTTGTCGCTCAGCAAATGGCAATTCAATATCATAAAGCTGCAAAAGATCACGTTTTGGGATCAACCAAGCTTGCATTGGCTGAGATAGAAAATCAGCTTTAAATGGCTTATTCAAAGGCTCCAACCAACGGCCATCAAGATCAGGTAAAGCAGCTAATTGTGCCTTAGATAAATTAATATCTTGGCGTAGGTATTGATGAGACTGTGCTGACTTTACGGCGCCAAACTGTACACTCGACAACCCCCAACTAGATGAAACTTGCCACGTGCTATCCACTCCCCATTCTGTTACTTCATCATTCACCTCTATCATGCGGCGACTTAACTGCGATAACTGCGAGTAACTATCAACAAGTGATAAATTTGCAGCAAATTCATATTCGGTCAGTTCATTTCCCAAAATAGAGACACTCGCTGGCACAGGCTTTAAATCAACATGAGTTCGCGTAATCGGTGTTTTGGTTGCACTAAGTGATTCACTATGGCTATAAAACGGGCTTATTCGCCAACTTATTTCATCCTCTGAATACCATGTGGGCATAACTTGTAATGTCTGATTGTGGTAATAAAGCCCCGACTCTTCTCGTGAGGATTTACTTTGTGCAGCATCAAACTGCACATTTTGAACACTATTGTTTTTTTCATCTAAAGTAGCTTTAGCCTGTTTACTTAACGGGTTAATCGACAAGCGATGTTCATCGTAAGTAAAATCTGTATCTGAACGAAGCCATAGCATATCTAACTCAAACTGCGGGTGTGGTTGCCATGCTATATTTGCATAATAACTCGTTCGTGTTCTATCTTCATTTTCGATGGTCAGTGCTAGCGTGTCAGTGGGTACTAAGCTATTACTCTCTAACCCCTGCCAATAATAAGCTGCGGGGGCTCCCTCATTATTCCCCCAGTGCCACGTTTCAAATTGAAATTGCCTTTGTAATCGGTTCTCGTAATTAAATTTAACAACAGCAGCTAACT
Source organism: Pseudoalteromonas sp. 68 DY56-GL68 (assembly GCF_041414825.1). Classification (NCBI taxonomy): domain Bacteria; kingdom Pseudomonadati; phylum Pseudomonadota; class Gammaproteobacteria; order Alteromonadales; family Pseudoalteromonadaceae; genus Pseudoalteromonas; species Pseudoalteromonas sp. 68 DY56-GL68. The sequence continues at coordinate 72,444 of NZ_JAOCZL010000024.1, read as the reverse complement.
CCTCATCAGCTGAAATAGTATTCGCTGTTAAGCCAAAGCTTGGTTGGAAATTACGCTCTCCCGCAAGTGCAGCACTGGTCAAGGTTGCTTTAAAATGATCATCATCAAATGAGAACGGATCATCACTCATTAAGTTAACTGTTGCTCCTGCCGCTCCGCTGGGTAATCTCGCATCGGCCAGTTTATACACTGCAATATTGGTAAATAGCTCAGCACTGAAAGTATCAAAACGATATTGCTGACCATATTGGTTAGAGTTACGAACGTTTTCGGTATTCGCTAACCGGTGACCATTCAATAACGTTGATTGATACTCTGGCCCAAGTCCCATTGCATTGATATTAAGTGCTTCGCCGCGATCTCGGGAAATACTCATACCTGGAATTGCTTGCAGTGCTTCGGCTAAATTTTCTGCGGGTAATAGCGACAGCATTGCGCCATTAGCAAAATCAGCTTCACCTATGTAATTTTGCTTTTGCTGTTGCGCATAGTCTGCACTTTGTTGGTAGTTTCGGTCATAAAGACGCGTATAGGCTTGGTTATGTTTATCGCCAGTCACTGTTACTTCTTCCATTACAAACTGTGACTGGGTTTTACTTTGTATTTGAGCTGGCTTTGAAACCACAATTCCCGATGGGGTCTGTTGCCAAATAAAGCCATTATTTAATAATAGTGTATCTAAGAGAGTCTCAATGCTGTTAGCTTCAGGAACTTCAGCTGACGGCAAAACCACGTCACTCACTAACTTATCTGGGTAAATGATTGCAACTTGGTACTGCTCAGCCAGTGCATTAAGTGCTGTTTTTAGGGTGCTTTGTGCAGCATATAGCTGCTTGGCATACACACCAAACAGCATCAAAGCAAAGCAGAAAATACGCCCCATTAACTTGCATCCTCATTACTAGAGGAAAACATTGTGCCTATTTTCGATGAAAGGTTTATGACAAAATCATGTCAGTTTTCAGCCTTTTTACTTAACTCAATACTATCAGGATACTGCTTGACATCGAGTGTATTTAGCTGAGCAATTAGCTTTGCAGACCCAAGTATATCGTTAACCGCAAAACGCCCACTCACTTGTATATCAGTCGGTACACTCTTTAATACTATCGGTTTGTCGCTATAACGATTTAACTGAAATAAAGCATCATTGATAGACACGTTATCTAAGTCCAACCAGCCTTGCTGCCAATCAGGTTGTAAAGCATTAAATTGCGATACTTGTATTACAGAATCGCTCACTCGGGCACGCTGCCCTTTCACTAATTCAACGTGCTGCTTTCCATCTAAACTGGTTACTGAAACTTTGCCATGAAAAACCTCGACTAAGGTTTCACGCAATGTTTTATCGACATTAAAAGCCGTACCAAGCACTTCAATCGTGGCATTGCCTGCATCTATAGTGAATGGGCGCGATTCATCACGGTGCACAGAAAAGTATGCTTCGCCTTTACTTAATATTGCTTTTCGAGTTCGCCTATTTTCAGTAAATTCAAGTTGAGCATGTACATTCATTGCAACCTGTGTGCCGTCAGACAAGCTGACTTGTTGTGCTTTATCACTACTAAATTGCTGCACAGCTACAAGATTAGAGGCTGGTATCGAGCGCTGTTCATTTAGTGGCATTAAAGTCCACATGAAAATAGCAAAGCACGCTGCTACAGCACCGCTGCCCCAAGAGTATTGCATTAAACGACGTCGCTTTTTAGCTTGTTGCTCAAGTTGTTCATTCTGTTGCGTATCCACCAGCTCAAGTGCGGCTAATAATGCAGGGTCATTCCAAATCGCTTTCTCTAATGCATTATCCGATTCGTAATCATGTTGGTGTGAAGAGTTCATCGTTATCTCAATTACTCGTAATACTAATGTGACGGATTAATCGCCCTAACGGGGACACTCATGCACTAAAAAATACTCAGTCATAGCATTTTTTAGCATATCCATTGCCCGCGAAATATGTTTCTTAACCGCTTCTTCGGAGATCCCCAAACTGCTTGCGATCTCAGAACGAGTTTGACCTTTAATCCGACGCCGAATAAACACGTCTCTACGCAGTGCTGGCATTTGTGACAAAATGCGCTGATATAGTGCAATACGCTGCTCATACTCAAGCGCGGACTCAAGCGATAGCGCCTCACAATGCGGCTCATGCTCTAAGCTTTCTGGTGTTCTCTTTTGCTCACGATGATGATCAATAACCAAGTGCTGGGCCATTCGATAACCATATGCCAGTGGATTATCTATCGGATCTAAATGCTCAGAGTTAAGTGCTTTTAGCAGTAACTTTTGAAATAAATCGTCCGCATCCGCACGCTCTGCTACGGCCTTGCAAAAAAAACCTTTAAGCGCGTCTTGATTGGCTATAAAGCACTGCAATAAGGTTCTGCTATGCGCTGTAACTGTATTATTCAAACCGTTAGTCATTGAAGGTAAAGACATAATTTAGTGATGAAGGCTAGCTTATTTATCTAGGTATGACGCAAATGCTAGCCTAAAGGGGACAACAGTTTGATGATCATTTGGTTACAGTTTTAAGTAATTCTCGACTTAAAAATGTCACGAAAGCTTCACGAAAAAAGGCGTCCCCTTCTTTGTTAATGCAGCGTCTTTACAGGCGAATTTAAACCAAATATTGCATTAACAGGAATTAACTCACATGACGTACCGTGCATTTTCATTATCACCTTTAGCACTTGCTGTTGGCTCATTATTAATCACTCCCGCTTACGCAGAAGAAAACCAAGAACCGATTGAAGAAATTGTTGTCACTGGCAGCTACATAAAGAGTTTAGAAAAAGCGATTGATTTAAAACGCACAAATATTGGCTTCTCAGATTCAATAGTGGCCTCTGATATTGCGGACTTCCCAGAGCAAAATTTAGCGGAAGCTTTACAACGTATGCCAGGTGTTACTATTGAACGTAATAAAGGCCTAGGTCAAAAAGTCAATGTACGAAGCTTACCGTCTGAGTTTACATTTGTTTCTATTAATAACCTTGCCACAGCCTCTGGCAGTGGTGGCCGTGATGTTGAATTTGATATGTTCGCTTCGGAGATAATTCAAAGTGTCACTGTAAAAAAATCACCAACAGCAGCAGATGAAGAAGGTGGCATTGCCGGTTCTGTAGCAATTACCACTGCGCGCCCATTTGATTATGATGGACGCCAAATTGTGGCATCTGTTGAAGGCGCTTATAATGATATTTCAGAGCAAAGCGACCCCAAATTTTCATTCTTAGCGAGTAATACTTTTGGCGACTGGGGTGCACTTGCCTCGTTTGCATATTCTGAGCGCACCAACCGAACTGACAGTAATTCAGGAATCAACTTTCGTCCGTTGTCTCGTTGGCTAGAAAAATCGGGATCATCACAATGGCAATCTGACCAAGCGGCTGATGTTTTAGAGCGTGATACAGGCATCACTATAAATGATCGCTTTGATAAAGATGAAACAAGCCGCGTTGTTTTTCTTGATAAAGTAGGAGACCGCGCTTACTTAACAGAACAAGAAAAATGGGGAGCCACTTTATCATTGCAATATAAACCTAGCAGCGAATTTAGCCTCACGTTTGATGCATTACTTGGTAACTTTGATAACCATGAAGATGAATATGATGCAGCAGCTTATTCCGCTTCTAGCATCAGTTCATTAGAAAAAATAAACAGTTACGATAATACAACTTTAGCTAATTATGGCATCACCGTACTCACTGATGTTAATTATGCAGCAACTCAACATGAATTTTTGAGTAAAGAAAATAGCAGCGATACAGATTACCAACAATTCAGCTTAACCCTTGATTGGATGCTAGGCGATTGGGAAGTATACGGGGTCGTTGGTTATAGTGGTGCAGATAAACTGGCAGAAACTACCAACCTAAAGCACACAGCTTACCGTCCAACTCGTAGCCGATACACATCAACTGGTGGCGAAACGATTGCCAGTGATAATCCAGATACATTTGACATGTATAATTCACCACAAGCTTATACGTTTGATTATTATGAGGTGAATCTAGAAGATATCTCAGACGACAAATATGCGGCTCAGCTCGATTTTAGTCGTCATTTTCAACTAGACTTCTTCCCTGCATTATCAAAAGTACAATTTGGTGCTCGCTATACGGATAAGTCAAAGCAACGTAATTATGGTAGCAACCGTATAACAGGACCTTCTGCGGGCGACTCTTCATGGGTAGGCACCCGTACTCTAGCTGATAGCGAGCTAACCCCTATATCAGATTTAGTATCGGGCGGTGAGTATTTATCTGATGTTTCTTCAAAACAAGATTGGAGTCAAATTTCAAATAACTACGCGCGTAATGAGTTACGTTACGATGGCTTTGGTGTCGACTACGCACCTGATCAATTCTACGAAGTAACTGAAAAAACCACCGCTATTTACGCTATGGCTGATTTTGTATTTGATATTGGCACATTACCAGCTACTTTAAACGCGGGTGTCCGTTATATCGATACCGATGTTAATTCTTCTGGGTATCACCAAGTACAAAGTGATGACGGTAGTACAGGCTATACACCAGCACCTATTTCAAAAGAAGGTAACTACAAAGAGACCCTACCAAGCATTAACTTTAGTTTAGAGCTTACAGACAACCTATTATTCCGCGCAGCTGCATCAGAAACATTTATTCGCCCAGCACTGACTGATATTGCCTACAAACGTACAGTTAGCTTAAGTGAATTTAAATATCGTGACGGTAACCCTGATCTTAAACCTACTTACGCAGACCAATGGGAAACCGGTCTAGAGTGGTACTTAGAAGAAGGTGGTTTACTTGCAGTGTCTTACTTCGAAAAAGAAATTGAAGGTGTAGTACGTGAATCCCTAACAGGTGTTGTAAATGACGTAACTAAATATAACGACAATGGCACTGTCGATGGTGTGTATGATTTTGACGTTTATCAAAAAGTAAATGCCGAAGGGTCGTATGATGTGAGTGGTCTTGAGTTTATTGCACAAATTCCATTTTCCCGCTTCCACCCAATGTTACAAGGTTTTGGTATAAATGCTAACTACACTACGCTTGATAACTCACTCACTGGCTCGTCTGATTTAGCGATTCCAACACCACCAGAAGGCTTAGCTGACGAAACCTATAACCTTACCTTTTATTTTGAGAATGACAGCTTTGATGCACGTATTTCTTACAACTACAAAGATAAATATGTTGAATACATAGAACGCGATATGTATCCAGTTTACCGCGATGCTTACGGTCAAACAGATGTTTCATTTGGCTATAAAATAAACGACACATTTAAAGTTACCCTTGAGGGCATCAATATTACAGATGAAGAAACAACAGGCTACACAATAGCCCCCGTTTTCCCAACTATGTATGAGTTCTCGGGTCGTCGCTTCTCATTAGGCTTACGCGGCAGTTTCTAAGCGGATCATCGGGGCGGTGCGCCCCGATTTTTTCAGTAAGGCTATATTAATGCGATTATTTGCACTACTTTCACTGCTTTTTGCGACGTTTCAACTCTATGCCAAAGAGCTAAACACGCAAATCGCTTTTATACCAGATATACATTTTCACGATATTTACGCTGATTTTAGCCAAGCTGGCTTCGCTGGCATTAAGCTCGATAACCAATCGAAGTCTGTCTCTATTCGCAGCATGAAATCTCAGCTTCACTCAACTCGATTATTTAATGAAAACTACTTTGCTCTGATAGCAGCGCTAGATGATATTGCCGCACGCGGCGTGAAATTAGTGGCATTACCAGGGGATTTTACCGACGATGGACAACCTGTTCACCTAAAGGGATTAAAAACTCTTTTAAGTGATTACAGCAAACGCTATGGAATACGCTTTTTTGCTATTCCAGGCAATCATGATCCTGTTAAGCCAATAAGAAGTGCTGCTGGTAAATCAGACTTTTTAGATAAGCAAGGCCGTGAGGTGGCAATTTTTAGTAACGACCACGCTATGTGTAAAACCCCTCATACTGATTTCTTGTTTTGCGATGATGCTATTAGCCACGGTGGCTATCAAGAAATCATGGACGCGATGTCTGAATTTGGTTTAAAGCCACAGAGCCAAGACTTGCTATGGCAAACACCTTTTTTAAATAATCACGCCTCTTTATCCGAGCGGCAGTACCAACAGTGCACTGATGATAATAAGCACTGTGTAATGCTCCCTGATACGAGTTACCTTGTTGAACCTGTTGCAGGGTTATGGCTTTTAGCTATCGATGCCAATGTTTATTTACCTGAGTTTAAGAATAACCAACTTACTTTCAAGGGATCAGGCAATGCAGGATACAACAAGGTCTTAACGGAAAAGCCGTACTTATTAAGTTGGATAAAACAGCTTGTTAGCGCAGCAAAAGAACAGCACAAAACACTGGTTGCATTTAGTCACTTTCCAATGGGAGAGTTTTACGATCAGCAAAGTGAATCAATCAAGGACTTGTTCGGCGACAACGCTTTTCAACTAACTCGAAAACCCACAAATCAGACGCAAAGTGCGTTAGCTGAAACTGGGCTACGTTTGCATATTGGCGGCCATATGCATATGAATGACACCAGTATAATTCGAGCAAAAAAAAACACGCTTTATAATATTCAAGCTCCATCCATAAGCGCTTACCGCCCTGCTTACAAGCTTGTCAGTATTACAGGGAGAGAAGCGAAAGTAGATACGGTTTTACTTGATTCTATTGCTAACTTTGATACATTATTTCCAGCTTATGAAAAGGAATACAGTTACTTAGCTGAACATAATCCTGATGAGAAATGGCTTGCGGATATTCTAGGCAGCGAAAACTATCAACAATTTACTTTGCAACACCTAGCCGGACTCGCAAAATGGCGATTTATACCTAAAGAGTGGCCTGACAGTTTTAAAACCCAGCTACTCTCATATAGCTTCCAGGAGCTATTAACACTTTACGATAGCCCTACACCCCCTCCAATAACGCAAGCTTCAGATGCTTTGTTGAGTAAAGTCACTTTATTTGATTTTATTCGTGACTTTTACCTACTACGAAATGCAGGTTCATTAGCATTTGAAGATATTTCAAAAGAACACTTCAAAACTTATAAGCTGATAGCACAGTATTTAAATGCTATGGGACAATGCTTACCAAGACAAATGAGTAAAATAGCGCAAACAGTTGATGTTTGTACTCTACAAGTGGGCCTTAGCAAAGCGCTCACTATTTTTGAAAAACTAGCTACAGGTGAAAATGACCGCTGCTTGGTCATTGATCTGAATCTAAAAACTAATAAGCCAGCAAAAAGCTGTGATTCCATAAATAAAAACGGCATCTAAGTCGATGCCGTTTTATTATTCTTTGCTATTACTGAGTATGGGCTGCAGCGCGGAAAATTGTATTAGTTAGCAGTACATTCATACCTTCAAGGTAAGCACGGTAGGTTGGTGATTGTGTAAAGCCAATCACCATGCCTTTACCTTGCGGTTGATGAACTAATAATGGCTTATACGCAAGCTGTGCTTTATTTTGCTGCCACAGATAACCACTTGCCAAAACATCGTCTTTACCTGTAAACCACGCCAAGTTTTTACCTGAGTTCAGTTTTATTGGCGTGTAAATATCATTACCGTAAGCCACCGCAACAAGGTCTTTATCAACCCCTGCTGTTAACCAATGCTCTTGGTCTACTTCAACATTAGCAAGTACACCGGCTACATAGTCTGGCGATGTATGTGGCTCAATGCTCGCTGCTTTTAAATCATCGCGAGAAGCAAATAACTGCCCTGCCACTTTACTGCTTTTATCATCGCTGCTATCGGCTTTATCTTCTCGGTAAGCTTGCTCACGCTTAACCTCTAATAAGCCGTAATCAGCATTACTAGTAAAGCGGTTTGCATTACCAAGGGCAATCAACACGCCACCTGCTTCAACCCAGCTTTTTAAATTAGCCGCGCCTGATTTACCGAGCACTTGCTCGTAATCACCTTCCGGTAAAATAAGCACTTGGTAATCACTTAAATCAGCCCATGCAAGCATTGGCGTACGAATCGCCGTAACGGGGTAACCTAGCTGCCTTTCGATAACAAAACGGGTGTTACCGGCACTTAGCTCACTGGTGGGTGCATCCCATGCCATCGCCACTTTTGGCGCCACCATGGGCACTGTTTTGTTACTACCAAAGCTTGGACCTTCAATCACCCAACTTGAATCAACACCATCAACTATTGCACCTGTTTGCTCGGCGATTTTGCTAATTTTAGCAAGTAGTTCTTTGTCATTTAAACGCTTTTCGATTACTAAACTACCCGCTGGGTACTTAGTTTTATCACCTAATACAAATGCTTGGTCAGCACTTTTCAGTTTAATGCCTGCTTGCAATGCTGCTGTTAAAAAGCGTGCTGCGGCCGTATCACCCCAAGCAACGATATAAGCCACAGAAGCTTCGGGGTTATTTACTTTGCCAAGTAGTGTGTCGTCGGCCTGAACCGCTTTGCTTTCTGCGCTAACAGTGCGATCACAACTATCGCTATCAACATTAAACATCATCGGCAGTGACCAACCTGTGACATCGTATATTTCATCGTCAAGGTTACGAGCACGGCGTCTTTCTTGCTCTTTTACGAATGCCTCAGCCATATCAACTTGGTCTGTAAACGTGGTGCGCACAAATACACCACGCGGCTGTGCGGTATCAATAAAATAGCTACCCGCTTTATACTTAACGCCACATACTTTGAACTCTTCAGTTGCTTGTTTAACTTCAACACCATGTTCAGCCATTAACGTTGCTAGTCTGTGAGCGCCTTCACGATTACTTTGTTTAGGTAAAATATAAACACGCTCTTTGCTATCTTTACCCGAATCAATCGCATCAACTTGATATTGATAAAAATCGCTCAGTAATTTTTCACGTTGATTGGCAGCCCCTTCGGCGGTTGAAATTGACGCTACAAACTGACGTTTTACGGTATTAAAATAAGTGAGTAGTTCACCGGTGTTTTTCTCAAACACATGACCACGAGCTGAGCCTACTTCATATGTTGATGCAGACGCCCCATAAAATACTGGCCAGCTATCGCCGTAGCCTGGGTAAAAGGCATCAAAAATTTCACGGGTAAAATAATCAAAACCAAACTCATCAAAATACTTTGCATGATTTTGGCCAATCGCATCCATGTTGGCGATTTGTGTTTTTGTCATATGTGGGTTAAATGGCTGAGCAGCTGGTGCAAAGTAGTAAGATTGATCGCCGCCCATTTCATGAATATCAACCACCACTTGTGGTTTATATTTATTGATTGCAGCCACTCTTCCCTTTGTTTCAGGCTGAGTAAGTGCTAACCAATCACGGTTCATATCAAACAAATAATGGTTTGTTCGCCCTCTTGGCCACGGCTCATTATGCTCTGCACTTAAGCGATCGGCACTGTGCTCAAGACCGACGGTTGCATAGTAACGAGTAACAAATCGCTCACGACCATCTGGGTTTTGTAATGGGTCGATAAAGACCACTGTATTGTCTAAAATTTTGCTGTTAACAGCATCACTAGGAGCTGCTAGTAAATGATACGCTGTAAATAATGCGGCATCGGTTGAGCTAATTTCATTCCCATGTACCGCATACTGAAGCCACACTGATGTCGGTAAGTTTTTAATCAGCGACTTAGCTTCTTTTTCAGAAGTAATTCGCGGATCAGCCAAGGCTTGTGTGTTATTCGAAAGGGTTTCTAATGAACTAATATGCTCAGCGGTGCCAACCACCGCATAAACCAGCTCACGCCCTTCCCAGCTATTTGCGTACTTAAACACTTTAATACGATTAGGTGCCGCCTTTTCAAGGGCACTGAGGTAACGGCGCATATCGTTGTAATTAGTAATACGCTCACCTACATCATAACCAAGAACCTGCTTAAACGTAGGTATATCAGTATTGTAAACAGTACCAGGCCACATCACTTCGGTATTGTTAATACTTGCAGTGGCACTAAAACTGACAGACATTGCCATCATGCACATTGAGACTGCTTTGATTGCTCCCTTTGCTAACATATGAATTCCACCCATTAAAAAAACGTAAATAAACTAGTTACCAACATATAAAACTATTGAAAATAAGGGAATTAAAAGCGTTAGAAAGGCCTAAATTAGGGTTAACTGGAAATAACACCCCTTGTCAGCGAGAGTCATAAGTGCAAGGGGCATTAGGTGTGATTTGATTTTATGCTTTGGTCTTCAAGAAATCATACAGCTCATCTTTCAGCGCCGCTCTTTGATGTTTCTTTTCATGCATTTCACTGTCATCGATCGGAGAACTATTGAGCTCAAGTTCTCTAATTTCTTTATCCATATCATCATATCGCTGCATGGTATTTTTAAAGTGCGCATCACTTTTAGCAAGGTTGTGGATTAATTCATTAAACTCTGGGAATTCATTCAATAACGAGTGTTTTTCGCCTAGCATGGGCAACTCCTTTGACTAGAATTAGATTTCAAATTCACTGTAACATTGTGCAAAATAGAGTCAACGTCGCAACCTTGTCCGAGATCAATAATGGTGGCGATTAGGGAATGATAGTACCTGGTTAAAAATTGCTTGTGATTTAGAAAGCTAAAAACCTCGACATATACCGAGGCTCTTGTGTTAGTTAATGAGTCAGCAAGTGGCATTAAAAAAGCAAAAAGCCAGTAGCATTCACTACGGGCTTTAATCTAATTTGGAGAGTCAGCCAATAAGCCGCTGTTTTGTATGCGCGGAGTGGATTTTCTCCCCCCAAAAAAACAAAAAGCCCCGCATCGCTGCGGGGCTTTAATCTAATTTGGTGAGTCAGCCAATAAGCCGGGTTCTGTCATGGATAATCATTCGTCTAGGCCATAAATTGCTCTATGGCTCAAGCAACCTACCCGGTTCTCACGTGGGCCACGCGTTCATTATTTAAAATGATAGAACCCTATTTGGTCTTGCTCCGAGTGGAGTTTACCTTGCAACCAACTGTTACCAGTGGCCCGGTGCGCTCTTACCGCACCCTTTCACCCTTACCAACCGAAGTTGGCGGTCTCCTCTCTGCTGCACTTGTCGTAGGCTCGCGCCCCCCAGCCGTTAGCTGGCACCCTGCCCTGTGGAGCCCGGACTTTCCTCCCCCTGCGCATTTTCGTTGCAGGCAGCGATTATCTCGGCTGACTCGGCGCGCAGTATACCTGAGCGCGCACGTCTATGCAGTAAAGAATTAGTCTTTTTCGTCAATAATTGCTTTATAAAGTGCGTTTTTCTTCAAACCAAAATACTCAGCTACAACACCACAAGCTTTTTTCAGTGGCATTTCGGCTTCGAGTAAACCAAGCATACGGCGCGCATCTTCTGGAATATCATCACTTTGCTTTACCTTACCTGGGAGCATAAGCACAATTTCGCCGCGCTGCTTAGTTGGATCATCTGTTAAAAACTGCTTTAGCTCAGCAACACTGCCATTAAAGAAGGTTTCGAAGGTTTTTGTTAGCTCTTTCGCAAACACCACAGGCTGCTCTGAGCCGAGCGCCTCTTCTAAATCATCAAGACTTGCCATAATGCGGTGAGTACTTTCATACATGATGCTGGTTATACCTGAGTTTACCGCTTCAATAAAAAAAGTTTGTCTGGCTTTACTTTTTGCTGGCGTAAAACCAATAAACTGAAAACGGTCAGTTGGTAAGCCTGAGCAGCATACCGCAGTGATCGCAGCACAGGCACCTGGCACAGGCGTTACATGTGCGCCTTGTTCACGACATAAATTAACAACCGCATAACCTGGGTCACTAATTAATGGTGTGCCGGCATCTGATACCAAGGCAATGTTCATTCCCTGCTCAAGCCAGTCAACTATTTGCTGCGCTTTTTGTTTTTCGTTGTGATCATGTAAAGCAAAAGTTTTTGCTTTGATATTAAAGTGACTTAACAACTTCCCCGTATGGCGAGTATCTTCAGCGGCTATTAAGTCAACCTCAGATAGGGTTTGAATGGCACGCTGGCTAATGTCATCAAAGTTACCAATAGGCGTGGCAACAATGTAAAGAGTGCCGATTTTATCTGAATTGTCCTCATTTAACATTGAGGTCTCCTGCGTCAGTCAGTAATATAAGCAAATCGCGTTAACGTATTGGGAAATCATTGTGCGACTTAAACTTGTTAGTCTATTAATTGTATTGTCAGGGTTATCGGCTTGTAGCACAACCGAAAAACCATCAAATAGTACAGAAAATCCATCGAGCCAATCGAGTAGTGCTCTGTCACAATTAACCGACGCACAATCTATGTATCAAACGGCACTTAATCGCCAAGGTGCTGATAAAATCCAACTACTTTATACAGCCCGAGATGCAGCGATTAGTGAAGAGCGTTGGTCTCTTTTAGAGAATATCTGTTTAGAGCTTGAAGCAACTCCCAGCGTAGACCAAATTCAAAACAAGCTTTACATTGCGTTAGCACAAGAGCAGCAAGGTAAAAGCGATCTTGCACTTGAGCAACTACGAGTACTTGAGCCTGAGCTGAATCTGCCTGAACATAAGGCTTGGCATCAGTATTTAACGGGTCGAGTTTACGCATCACAAGGTTTGCCAAAACAAGCCATGCCCTATTATTTTGCGGCTTCAACAATTAGTAATGATAACAACTTTAGCGTTGCAAATTTAAATCAGGATTTATGGCATAGCCTTACTCAGCTTTCATCGTATGCACTAGAGCGCTTTAACCGCGGTTCTGTTGTGCAACAAGGTTGGGTTAATTTAGCGCTTTATCATCAAGTATACTTAGGCGCGCCTGTCGAGCTGCACCAAGCAATGAATAATTGGATGAGACGCTACCCAGGGCACCCTGCTGCTGAGGTGCTACCAAAAAAAGTGACCGAACTAATTGAAGTCGAGCCACTAACGGTTAATCGCCTTGCTGTACTCATTCCACAGTCAGGTGCGAATGAACGTTTAGGCGATGCACTCAAAGCTGGTGTACTCGCTGCACTTGATAACAATCCGCTAGAAGAAACCTTATTTATAGACGAATCGCTGTCAGCGGCAGAAATTGCCCTAAAACTCAGTGAATTTAAAGCTGATTTTGTTATTGGCCCTTTACTCAAAAGCAATATTGAAAAATTAAGTACAGCGCAAACACTTATTGATTACCCTGTTATGCACCTAAATACGTTTGATGGTGAACGAGTTTCTCAACAGCACTTTTTCTTTGCTTTAAACCCGGAACATGAAGTGCAACAAGCACTTGAGCGTTTTTTAACTGCGGGTTACCAAAAGCCAATGCTGCTGGCACCAAATAATAGTAATGGCCAACGCTTAGTTGAATACTTCAATACGCAATGGCAACGCTATAGTGAGGTTAAACCACAAGTTGGCTTCTACGCTAGTAAAGATGATATGCCTAAAACTATTACAGGCTTATTAGAGGTAGACCAAAGTAAAGAGCGCATTAAAGTCGTTAAGTCATTATTTAGGCAAGAGGTTGAGAGCGAAACGCGATCGCGTAGCGATGTGGATGTTATCTACATTCTTGGAGATGCAACCGAGACACGCCTAATAAAGCCTTACTTGGATGTTAATGTCAGTACTTTTGCTGAACGTATTCCGCTTTACGCTAGTTCAAAAAGCCATAGTAAGCAAATAGATAGAACTGACAAAGGTGACCTTGATGGCCTTTATTTCACGGAACTCCCTTGGATGCTCGAAGGTCAAATAAAGCAACATAACTTACGTCAGCAATATGAGAGCCTTTGGCCTGAAAATGCCGATATTAACCAGCGTTTATTTGCGATGACCTATGACGCAACCAGTATGCTGGGAAGCGTAAAACAATTGAGTATGGTTGCAGGCAAGCGCTTTAATGGCATCAGTGGCGAGTTGAGCATTGCCAGTAATGGCCATGTCACACGCTCTTTAGATTGGGCGCAATATAAGAATAAACAAATTATTGCTGTTGATTTAGCAACTGAGCAACCTATACCGTTATTCATGCAATCAGCTTCAGGAATTAGCTCTGCAGAATAGCCAATAAGATTCAAGGATGAGGTCATGTCGTGGTTCAAAGAGTTATGGCAAAATAGCCGCGAGAAAGGTTTATATTATGAAAAGCAAGCCGAAAGCTACCTGAAGCAGCACGGCTTAAAAACCATTGAGTGTAATTACTTATGCCAATATGGTGAGCTTGATCTCATTATGCGAGAAGGCAATACACTCGTATTTGTCGAAGTGAAGTTTAGAAAGAACAAACTTCGTGGTGGCGCAAATTATGCGCTTAGCCAACAAAAGCAGCAACGGCTTAGGCGAACTATCGCCCATTACCTTGCAGATAAAAAATTACCCAACCAGAGTATGCGCATTGATTACGTCGCCATAACAGGTGAACAAGATAGTGAAATAAACTGGTTTAGAAATGTATATTAACATCAAAGGCCAACAAGCCTTACTGGTAGGTTATGCAAGAAACTATTAAAAAGATTTTTACCGAAAATATTCAAGTCCAAATAGCCGCTGGTGAAGTTTTGCCAAGTGCTCTTGAGTCTGCAGCATTTACCATTGCACAAAGTCTTATAAATGGAAATAAGTTACTTTGCTGCGGTACCGCTAACTGTCATATGCTTGCACAACATATGGCAGGCTTACTTATTAACTTTTATGAAACTGAACGCCCTTGCCTACCCGCTGTTGCGCTTGCGCAAGAGCAAGTTAACCTTGGCCAAAGCAATCATAACGATGAACATGAAGCTTTTGCGAGACAAATTCGCGCTTTTGCTCAAGAAGGTGACTTACTACTCGCTATTGCAGTGAATGGCAATGAGAAGCAAATTATTTCTGCTGTAGAGGCTGCGCTAACTCGCGATATGAAAGTCATTGTATTAGTCGGTGACGATGGCGGAGAGTTAGTTGGTTTATTAGGCCCTAACGATGTAGAGATCCGTGTCCCTTCAAAACGCCCAAGTCGAATTGTTGAATCTCATCTCGTTAATTTACACTGCCTAGGTGAGCTTATTGATTTAACCTTATTCCCACAGGAAGAAAACAATGTTTAAACAGTCTCTTATTGTCATAAGTACCGTATTACTTCTACAGGGTTGCGCTGCAGCAGTCGTTGCTGGCACAGCAGGTGCTGTCACCTCAGCCAATGATCGCCGTACAATAGGCTCACAAATTGATGACAACAACATTGAAATTAAAAGCTCTATTGCTATAAGTGAAAATGAGCGCCTGCACAAATTTGCCAATGTAAATGTAATCAGTGTGAATGGCATTGTACTGATGATTGGGCAAGTTGCTAACCAAGAAATGAAAAACGAAGCACAACGTGCTATCGAAGGCGTGGATGGCATACGTAAAATTCATAACCAAATTCGTATAAGCTCAAATATTGGTATGAGTACACAAACTCACGACTCATGGCTAACATCAAAAGTAAAAACGCAATTACTCACCACAGAGAACATCAGTAGCAATAATATAAAAGTGGTCACAGAGAATGGCGAAGTCTTTTTAATGGGCTTAGTGAGCAATACAGAAGCTAATTTAGCCGTTGAAGTGGCACGTAATGTTTCAGGTGTTGAACGAGTCATTAAAGTATTCGAATACCTATAACTTTTACCACTAATAATAAAAAACCCGCTTCAAAGCGGGTTTTTTGTAAGTCTGAAAGGTTATTTAATCACTCGTAAGTGAGACCCTTTTTTCTTCTCTGGTTTAGTCGGCGGCTCATCATCTGGCGTAATATCGTCAGGTGTTTCAACACTTTCTAATACCGGAGCAAACTCTTCTTCGTCCTCGATGAATTCTTCTGCAGTAAATACAGTCCCTTCACCATTCTCACGTGCGTAAATTGCGAGTACAGCGCCCATAGGTACGTATACTTGCATAGGCTGTCCACCAAAGCGTGCATTAAAGCTTAGCTGTTGGTTATCCATAGCAAAATTTGTAACTGCCGATGGGCTAATGTTTAAAACGATCTGGCCGTCTTGAACAAACTGTGTTGGTACTTGTACAGCAGGAAAATCAGCATTCACCACTAAGTGTGGTGTACATTGATTATCAACAATCCAATCAAAGAAAGCGCGTAGTAAATAAGGACGATTAGGCGTCATTATAAACGGATCTCACGCTCAGCTTCAGTGAGTGAAGCTTGGAATGATTCACGCTCAAATAAACGCAACATGTATTCTTTAAGCTCTTTCGCGCCTGCACCAGTAAGCTCAATACCAAGTTCTGGTAAACGCCAAAGTAGTGGTGCTAAGTAACAATCAACTAGGCTGAACTCTTCACTCATGAAGTAAGGAGCTTCAGAGAAGATAGGAGCAATTGCAAGTAATGCTTCTGTCAGCTCTTTACGCGCTTGAGCTGCTTCACTGCTACCGCTTGAAATTTTGTTAGCTAAGCTATACCAGTCAGTATCAATGCGATGCATCATTAGACGACTACGGCCACGCATAACCGGATAAACTGGCATTAGTGGAGGATGAGGAAAACGTTCATCAAGGTATTCCATGATGATGTTTGCCTGATATAAACCAAGCTCACGATCGATCAGTGTGGGTACTGTACCGTAAGGGTTAATTTCATGAAGTGCTTCTGGCAGGTTATCCTTTTCAGCCAGGTGAATGTCAACACTTACACCTTTTTCAGCAAGTACAATACGTACTTGATGGCTATACATACAGTTAGCACCAGAAAACAGGGTCATTACAGGGCGCTTATTGGCAGCTACGGCCATGCCTACCTCCATTATATTACAAAAACAGCAATAGGGGCTTAAGCCCCTATCACAAAATTACCTTTCAACATGCCCAGGATTAGTGAACATCTCTCCAGTATTCTTTCTTCAGCATGAATGCCAAGATAAATAGAATCACTAGGAAACCAATTACCTTAAGACCTAACGCTTCTGACTCTAAACGTGACGGTTCGCCAACATAAGCCAAGAAGTTAGTTAAGTCACGAGCAGCACGGTCGTACTCATCGTCACTCATTTCACCGGTACCATCTGTTTCAGTGCCAACAACTTTAGTCACAGTATGACCATGTTCTTCGACTTCTTCAGTGATTGGTGTTGGTAAGCCCTGTAGCTCTTGAAGAACATGAGGCATACCTACCGATGGGAAAACAATATTATTTACGCCAAACGGACGTGATTCATCTTTATAGAACGACTTCAGATATGTATAAATCCAGTCAGTTCCACGAACACGTGCTACAAGTGTTAAGTCTGGTGGCGCAGCACCAAACCACTTAGCAGCATCTTCTTTACCGATCGCGTTTTTGATATGGCTACCTACTTTTGAACCGTCAAAAATAAGTTGTTCTTGACCAATTTCAGTAGGAATACCGATATCGCGGAACGTACGTTCATAACGCTGATACTGCATTTGGTGACAACCAAGACAGTAGTTCATGAACAATTTAGCACCACGTTGTAAAGACGCATTGTCTTTTAGGTCAATGTTCGCATCCATTAAAGGAACCGAAGGACCTGCTGCCATTGTCAACGATGGCAACAATGCGAATAAACCGATAATTAGCTTTTTCATCATTTCGTCAACCTCGTTGGTAATGGCTTAGTTTTCTCATTCTTGCTGTAAACAAATAACAATACGAAGAACATGAAGTATGTCACAGTCGTGATTTGTGATAACAGCGTTTTGAAATCAGTTTGTGGTGTTGCACCAACCCAACCCAAGATAATGAAAGTTACCACGAATTGAGCAATGTTTAACTTGTGTAAGCCACAACGATAACGAATAGAGCGAACCGAACCACGGTCAATCCAAGGTAGTAACGCAAGCACTACGATAGATGCACCCATCGCGATAACACCAATTAGTTTATCTGGGATAGCACGCAGAATCGCATAGAATGGCGTGAAGTACCAAACAGGGAAAATGTGCTCAGGTGTTTTCAGTGGGTTCGCAGCTTCGAAGTTTGGCGCTTCTAAGAAGAAACCATTCATCGCTGGCATAAAGAATACAACCCAACAGAATAAGATTAAGAAACCAACCACACCCACAATATCTTTCACTGTGTAGTAAGGGTGGAACGGGATTGCATCAACAATGTCTTTCTTGTTGGTGTAATACTCGTGGAATTTGAATTTAGGTTTATCTTCTTCAGCAACAGAACCTTTCTTACGCTTGATTTCAACACCATCTGGGTTGTTTGAACCCACTTCGTGAAGTGCAACAATGTGTAAGAATACTAAAATAACGATAACTAAAGGTAACGCAATTACGTGAAGTGCGAAGAAGCGGTTAAGCGTTGCACCAGAGATTACGTAGTCACCACGGATCCAAAGCGTTAAGTCATCACCAATAACCGGAATCGCACCGAATAGTGAAATGATTACCTGTGCCCCCCAGAAAGACATTTGTCCCCAAGGAAGTAAGTAACCCATGAAAGCTTCAGCCATAAGTGCTAAGAAGATGAACATACCGAATAACCACAGTAACTCACGTGGTTTTTGGTAAGAGCCGTAGATCATGCCACGGAACATGTGCAAATAAACAACGATAAAGAACGCTGATGCACCTGTTGAGTGAAGGTAACGAAGTAGCCAGCCGTATTCAACATCACGCATGATGTATTCTACCGATGCGAAAGCACCCTCAGCAGACGGTACGAAGTTCATTGTTAACCAGATACCCGTTACGATTTGGTTAACAAGTACTAACATGGCTAATGAGCCAAAGAAGTACCAGAAGTTAAAGTTTTTTGGTGCAGGATACTGTGCAATATGCATGTTCCAAACACGTGTCATTGGAATGCGATCGTCGATCCAGCCAATAATTTTTCCAAACATTATGCCACTCCTTCTTCTTCACCGACTAAGATAGTCGTATCATCAATGAAGGTATACGGAGGGATTTCTAAATTTAATGGCGCAGGTACAGATTGGAATACACGACCAGCCATATCAAATTTAGAACCGTGACACGGACAGAAGAAACCGTCATCTGTGCCCTCTACTTTTTCACCAAAGCCACCTTGTAAGAAGCTCGGAGAACAACCTAAGTGTGTACAAATACCAACAGCAACGAAAATCTCTGGTCGTTGTGAACGGTATTCATTGGTTGATGATTCAGGTTGTTGAGGCTCTTCAGATGCAGGATCACGAAGTTGACCTTCATGCTCTTTCATCTGTTCAAGCATTCTCGGGGTACGTGATATAACCCATACAGGCTTACCACGCCACTCGACACGTATTAATTGTCCTGACTCAAGCTTGCTGATATCTACTTCTACAGGCGCACCCGCAGATTTAGCTCGCTCACTTGGATTCCAAGACGCAATAAAAGGAACAGCAGCCCCAGCCGCACCAACACCACCAACAACAGAGGTAGCTATGGTTAAAAAGCGACGTCGGCCATTGTCTACAGGCGCATTGCTCATCCACTTATCTCCACTATGATTCCCAACACTTGCCATATTGAGAACATCAGTTACAGCAGGTTAATTTTTAGAAATTTCAAAATAGACGCGATCATAATTAAAAGCCTTGATTAAAACAAGGTTATTCACAGTCTCATGCTTGAATAAACCCGTTTTAATACCTTATTAATTTGGGTTAGCTCGAGTATGAAGCCGCTATTTATGATAACGCATATAAAAAAACAATATACTGACCAAGATCAACCTCACTAAGAGGAAACAGAATTCTGTATTAGCTGTTGTTGAACTCACTCACATTACTTGCCCCCCAATTGTAGCAAAAAAATTCATCAATTAACTGATGGATTTAAGCTAATTTTGCCAAATCATGAAGTTTTTTTACTGTAATACGTAGGAATTACTAAGAGCGGTTAAATATCGAGCGAAAAAAATGAAACATCTGTACGCAAAGCATGCTTGATTTTGTTCTTCTACATTACGAATTGAGAGCCATCCATATCAAGTGAGGAATAAGAATATAGTTTGTGAGTTAACCGTGGCGGCTGAGTGAATCAATACGCTTTTGCACGAAAACAAAAAACCCAGCCGAAGCTGGGTTTTTGGTATTCTGATAAACGTAAATATTAACGTTTTGAGAATTGTGGACGCTTACGTGCTTTCTTAAGACCCACTTTCTTACGCTCAACTTTACGTGCATCACGTGTAACGAAACCTGCTTTACGAAGTGTAGGACGTAGTGACTCGTCAAACTCCATAAGTGCACGAGTGATACCGTGACGGATAGCACCAGCTTGACCAGTAGTACCACCACCTGAAACAGTGATGTGTAGGTCAAACTTTTCAGTCATTTCTACGTGCTCTAATGCTTGACGAACAACCATGCGAGCAGTCTCACGACCAAAGTACTCTTCTAGAGAGCGCTTGTTGATTACGATGTTACCAGTGCCTGGGCGTAAGAATACGCGAGCACTTGAACTTTTACGACGACCTGTACCGTAGTATTGATTTGCCATGATAGTGCTCCTTAAATGTCTAGAACCTGAGGCTGTTGTGCAGCATGGTTGTGCTCAGTACCCGCGTAAACTTTAAGTTTACGGTACATTGCGCGGCCTAAAGGACCACGTGGCAACATGCCTTTAACAGCTTTTTCGATAATCATTTCAGGCTTTGCAGCTTGAAGCTTGTCGAAAGTAGTAGACTTAAGACCACCTGGGAAACCAGTATGAGCGTGGTACATTTTGTCTTTTGCTTTATTACCAGTAACAGTAACCTTCTCTGCGTTGATAACGATGATGTAATCACCAGTATCTACGTGAGGAGTGTACTCAGCTTTATGCTTACCGCGTAGGCGACGAGCGATTTCAGTAGCGATGCGACCTAAAGTTTTACCTTCAGCGTCAACTACGTACCAGTCACGTTTTACTGTTTCTGGCTTAGCAACAAACGTTTTCATTTATTAAAATCCAATGTTTTCTTATTTAAAACCACAGGTAATTATCATTAATTACCGCTCTAAGTTGAATGCTTTAACCCCTTCGAGTTTAAGACTTTGAGCCATCAATTAGAGGCTAAACTAATATCAGGCAATAGAACGCAACGTGGCAGACGCGGGAGTATACCAGCACTTAAACCACATTGCTATATGATGGTCGTTTTTTATTCTAAAAAATAAAGCATAGCCGCTAGGCTTGTCAGGCACATTTCAATGACAGAAATTGCGTCAACAGCTTTATGCCAAATGCTCTTTTGCTAAATATTCGAGCGATTGCATTTCTTGTAATCGGCTAATACAACGCTTAAATTCAAAATTTAAATTTCCGTCACTATACAGCTCTGTAATTGGCTTTTCAGCGGAAATAATCAGCGTTACGTGACGCTCATAAAATTCATCCACTAGAGCGATAAAACGACGTGCGGCATCATCATTAGCCTGACCAAGTGCTTTTACGTTCGACAAAATCACCGTGTTATAAAGTCGGCTTATTTCCATATAATCGACTTGGCTACGAGCTGTTTCGCACAGTTCACTAAACTCAAACATGGCAATACAGTCTGAAACTTTGCGGGTTTTGATCATTCGCCCTTCAATTTCAATTGCCTTATCAAGCACACCTGGCTCAGGCGACAATTTATCGAAATATTCAAATAAATTTTCATCAGCCTGCTTATCAAGCGGGCTATGGAAAATCTCTGCTTGCTCTAGTGTACGTAATCGATAATCAATGCCAGAATCAACATTGACGATTTCAGTATTGGCTTTTACCAACTCAATCGCTGGTAAAAAACGCGCCCGTTGCAAACCGTTACGATACAGCTCATCAGGCACAATATTTGACGTAGCAACGAGCACAATGCCACGTTCAAATAATGCTTCCATCAAACCACCGAGCAGCATTGCATCGGTAATATCTTGTACAAAGAATTCATCGAAACAGATAATGTCTGTTTCTGATTTAAAGATATCGGCAACCACATTTAATGGGTTACTGGTATTTTTTAACTTTTTCAGCTCATCATGCACGCGATGCATAAAACGGTGAAAGTGCACACGCATTTTACGTTCAGTGGGTAAAGCTTCGTAAAACGTATCAACTAAATAGGTCTTACCTCTGCCTACTCCGCCCCAAAAATACAGCCCTTTTATACTCACCGTGCTATCTTTAGAGAATAGTTTGGCAAACCAGCCCTTCGCGGCGGGTTTGTCTGCCGTTAGGTCATCATAGAGTCTTTGCAAATGGCGCACTGCATTTTCTTGCGCTGCATCATGTACAAAGTCTTCTCGCTGTAAATCTTGTTGGTATTTTTGCCAAGGAGTCATAGGTCGTTACAATAAAACACAGTTAAATTTGCACAGTATATTAACACGCATCGTATCTCAGGGTATATTAACCCGCAGTATGATTTCACAATCACATTAAGCTTTTTTTAATATAGATTGGACTATAAACGCTTCAACAGCATAGTTTTTTGTTATTTTTCCCAAAGGGGTAGATTTATGGGTACTATTACCTGGATAGGTATTTTAATCATCGTTGCAATCTCGGCATTCTTCATTGGCGCATTTGTAACTAAAAAGCAATTTAAGCAAGACGAATTAGAAGAGCAAGTTGAGCAAGCAAACAATGCACTTGAGCAATATCGCCAAGATGTTGCTGATCATCTTGCGAGCACAGGTAAGCTTGTATCGAAAATGAAGGATAACTACGACCAATTACTAAATCATGTTGAAGAAACAAATAAGTTATTACTTGCAGATAAGAAGCAGCACCCTGCAGAGCCTTTCTTTTCGAAAGAAACCACTGAGCAGTTACAAAACTCATTAAAAGATCGCAGCAGCGATCGCTCAAACGCCGAGGCTCAGCCAGCTGACTACGTTGTTGGTGAGAGTGGTTTGTTTGCAGGTGAAAATAAAGTTTCAGAACATTCTAAAGCCTCTTGATGAACTTTTTTTTGACCCCATAGTCTTTAGGTATAACAGCTTTATATCTAAACCGAGAAAAGGGCTGCTTACGCAGCCTTTTTCTTTTAGGCGAGTTAACATCAAAAATTAACACGCCTCATTTGCTTTAACTCTGAAATCTCTGAAGTGGAGTAAACCCAGACTATGAAAATGAAATTATCTGTTATTAGTGCTGCCCTTTTATCGTCAAGCTTATTATTAAGTCCTGCGATTGCAACTGCAAAACTTCCTATTGCAGTTAATGGTCAACAGTTACCTACCTTAGCGCCTATGCTTGAACAGATCACCCCTGGGGTTGTCAGTATCCAAGTTTCTGGCTCAAAAGAAGTACGCCGCCGTGCAACACCCTTTGATGACTTTTTTGGTGTCCCCCGAGGTGGTAGCCAAAAACGCCAGTTTAGTGGTCTTGGGTCAGGTGTAATCATTGATGCGAAAGAGGGTTATGTTGTCACGAATAACCATGTGATTGAAGACGCAGAAAAAATGGTCGTCACGCTAGAAGACGGTCGTGAGTATGAAGCAACAAAAATCGGTAGTGATAAAGAGTCTGATGTCGCATTGCTGCAAATTGATGCCGAAGACTTAACAGCCCTAAAGATTGCCGATTCAGATAAACTTCGTGTGGGTGACTTTGCCGTTGCGATTGGTAACCCATTTGGTTTAAGTCACACAGTAACATCAGGTATCGTCAGTGCCCTTGGCCGCAGCGGTTTAAATATAGAAGGCTATGAAGACTTTATTCAAACCGATGCAGCTATAAACCAAGGTAACTCTGGCGGCGCCTTAGTTAACCTAAATGGTGAACTAATTGGTATCAATACGGCTATTTTAGGCGCCTCAGGCGGTAACGTAGGTATTGGCTTTGCTATTCCATCAACCATGATGAAAAACCTTGTTGATCAAATTATTGAACACGGCGAAGTGCGACGTGGCTCGTTAGGGATTTCAGGTCGCCCACTTGATGCAGGCCTTGCTAAAGCGCAAAAGCTCGATGTGAAACAAGGTGCTTATGTGATGCAAGTAATGGATGATACCGCAGCAAGTAAAGCAGGCATAAAGGCTGGTGATGTCATTATTAGTGTTGATGGCAGCGAGATCAGTGGTTTTCATGAACTGCGCAGTAAGATTGCCACCCTAGGTGAAGGTAAAAAAGTTAAACTGGGCATTTATCGCGATGGTAAAGTTAAAACAGTGAGCGTTACCTTAGATGGTGCTGCAAGCTCAGTGTCCGCTGGCGAAGAAACTCACCCAGCTTTCCAAGGCGCAACACTTGAAAACACGCAAAAAAGTGATGGCAAAGGCGTAGAGGTTACCTCGGTAGAAGCTCGCTCACCAGCAGCGCGAGTAGGCTTGGAAGAGGGAGATGTGATCATGCAAGTCAACCGACAACGCGTTGAGAATATCCGAGATATGCACAAGATTATTGAAAACACTCAAGGCAATATTGTCCTTGGCGTGAAACGTGGAAGAGAGCTTATTTTTGTTCTTATCCAATAAACTTAATTGATTAATCATGAAAAAATAACAGTGGTGCTTGCCGCTGTTATTTTTTTTGTGCCATCATTAAGGGATTGCTCACTGATAATAAGAATACTGTGCTTAAACTTTTAAAATTTATTCTTCCACCGCTTTTCACAGGCTTAGGCATTGCCTTTTTAGTCGTTTTGCTCAGTCCTACGATGCGCGCGGCGCTGTTTCCGAATGTCAGCCTACCGGATGCAATATCAACTCAACATATGAGTTTTGCGGATGCAGTCCATCGTGCTGCTCCTTCGGTAGTGACTATTTTTTCAGAAAGCATCAGTAATCAACCTCGTTATAAGCGACAAAATACCATTCAAGAGCTTGGCTCTGGTGTAATCATGTCGCAAGACGGGTATATTTTAACGAATTATCATGTCATTAATAATGCCGATCAAATCATTGTTATTTTAACTGATGGTCGTCGCTTTTATGATGTTCAGTTAATTGGCTTTGATACAATCACAGACTTGGCCTTATTAAAGATCAATTCTGATCATTTACCTGTTATCCCGATTAATGATGACTTCAAGCCTCGCGTTGGTGATGTTGTTTTAGCGATTGGTAACCCACTTAATTTAGGGCAAACAATTACTCAAGGTATTATCAGCGCAACAGGAAAACAAAAAATTACAGATAGTCCTTACAATAACTTGCTCCAGATGGACGCTGCGATAAACGTGGGTAACTCGGGTGGTGCATTAGTTAATTCTCGGGGTGATTTAGTTGGTATTACTTCTGCACAATTTAAAACCCGTGAAAATTTAGATATACAAGGTATTTTCTTTGCAGTGCCCTACTCACTGGCAAAGGATATTATGGACAAGCTGATTAAACATGGTCGTGTTGTCAGAGGCTATCTTGGCTTTACGGGTACGGCTGTTGATAGCACGGGTAAAGATGTGAGTGACAGCTACACCCCCGTCACTGGAATGCGTATCAATAACCTCGATCCCCTAGGCCCTGCTTGGCAAGCGGGTATTAAAGAGCAAGATATTGTGATTAAGATCGCCGGCTTATCGGTCGCTAACCCACAGCAGGTTCTCGAAAAAATCGGGAACACCGAACCTGGCAAAGAAATTGAATTTGAGCTCTACCGTGATGGTAAAATATTGAAAATCATGGTCACAGTTGCTGAACTCGAAACCAAATTATAAGCACAAAAAAGGCCTAACTTAGTATTAGGCCTTTTTACACTTAACGTTTTCTAACTAATTTGAGCGGCGCTTAATATTAGCGCCCAGCGCGCTAAGTTTATCCTCAATACGCTGGTAACCACGATCAACGTGATAAATACGATCAACAATCGTCTCACCTTGCGCTACAATCCCCGTTAAGATAAGGCTCGCTGAAGCGCGTAGATCCGTTGCCATTACTTGTGCACCTGACAACTTATCAGTATCTCCACAAATCGCTGTATTGCCCTCTAAACGAATATTAGCCCCCATACGCTGCAACTCAGGCACGTGCATAAAACGGTTTTCGAAGATCGTTTCTGTAATTGTTGCACTGCCTTTTGCCACAACATTAAGTGCGGTAAATTGTGCTTGCATATCTGTTGGAAAACCTGGGTGTGGCATGGTTTTGATATTCACGGCTTTTAAATCACGGCCGCGCATATCTAGGTAAATACTGTTATCTGTCACTTCAACCAATGCATTAGTAGCACGCAGTTTTTCAATCACAGGATCAAGGCTATGGTAGTGGGTATTTTTACACAGTACCTCGCCACCGGCCATTGCCGCAGCAACCAAGAAAGTACCTGTCTCAATACGATCTGGTAATATGCTATATTCACAGCCAGAAAGCGACTCAACGCCTTCAATTTCAATTCGACTCGTACCTGCCCCAGTGATCTTTGCGCCCATTGCGATTAAGCAATTAGCAAGGTCGGTAATTTCAGGCTCACGGGCTGCATTCTCAAGTACGGTTTTACCATCAGCCAGCGTTGCCGCCATTAATAAGTTTTCAGTAGCGCCGACACTGACCATTTCCATGAAAATCTCAGCACCTTTTAAGCGACCGTCAACTTTGGCATTTATATAACCGTTTTCAACCTTAATCGCCGCACCCATGCGCTCAAGACCCTGAATATGGATATCAACAGGACGAGCACCAATTGCACAGCCGCCAGGCAATGAAACTTGAGCTTCGCCAAAACGCGCAACCAGCGGCCCTAAAGCTAACACCGAGGCACGCATCTGCTTTACTAATTCATAAGGTGCAAGTGTCTTATTGACAGTTGCGCCATCAATTACAAGCTTATCTTGTTGCCACTCGACATTTGCGCCCAGCGTTTTTAACAAGGCTTCTGTGGTACCAATATCGCGCAAGCGAGGAACATTACTAAAGGTACTTTTGCCCTGTCCTAACAGTGCAGCAAAAAGGATTGGCAGAGCGGCATTTTTAGCGCCAGAGATAGTGACTTCACCAGCCAGTGATGTACCACCTTGAATAACAAATTGATCCATGAGGAGGTCCTGTGACTATTGTGGAAGTATAAATTTTTGTTCGCGTTTCCACTCTGTTGGTGTAAATGCTTTGATTGACACTGCGTGGATGGTACCGTCTGAGATAGTCGCCATTAATGGAGCATATACCAGTTGCTGCTTTTTAACGCGAGATAAACCATCAAAACACTCACCAACAGCAATCACTTCATAGTGGCTACCGTTTGCTTTAACAATTACTTCATCTAATTTTAATTCGTCGCGTAATAACGTTTCGACTTGGCTTGTTTCCATAAATCTCACTCAAAAAGGTTTGTGACCTGACCTAATTGCATTAATTTCTGCAGTTGATCAGGGCTGTTTTTCAGCTCAAGGCGCACACCTTGCTGCTTTAATTCTGCGAAAGAATGAATTAACCAAGCTAAGCCCGCCGTGTCAACCCTAGAGACCTCAGAAAGGTCAAAATACCATGTTTTATGCTTAGTTTGTGGCTTCATATTCAGAAGTCGTTCATGGCTGATCGAATTTCGAGTCAGTTCACCGCTGACTCGAAATTGGTCATCGTCGAGTTGAGTAATCGATACTTTACTCATTCCCACCTTCACCTCTAAATTGCACTGGCAGTTGGCTCTTTTGCTCTAGTAAGTCACTAACATGCTCAATACCTTGCTGACGTAAGATACCTTGAAACTCACTTTGCTTTGCATCCAGTAAACTGATCCCTTCTGCAATCATATCGTAAGCGCGCCAATCACCATCACGATCTTCACGTACTTTAAAATCAATTTTGATATCAGGTTTGCCCGACTCAACAATTTTTGTCTTAACTAAAACAACGTCTTGACCTTTAAAAGGCTGAGCAGGGCCAAACTCTACACTTTGATTGGTATATTGTGTGAATACACCTGCATACGTCGCAATTAAATACTTTTGAAACACGTCAATAAAGCGCTGTAACTCTTTAATTGCTTTTTCTTTTTCAGCCTTATCCTCGATTGCTCTTACTTTTGAAACATGATTACCCAAAACACGAAGCGCTGCGTATTTATAATCAATGTATGGCATCAACTCTTCTTCAACGATAACACGTAAGTGCTCTTTGTCTTTGGCAATTAATGGCTGATCTTTAGTAATACGTGCGAATGTATTGTCAGACACTTCACGCACCATTTTATATGGATCTTTTAAATCGACGGTTGGTTCAGCCGCGTTGGCACTTAGTGCACATACAGCACTTAAACATAACAAAAATTTCTTAAACATAATTACTCACCACCCTGGTTGAATAAGAACTGACCGATTAGCTCTTCAAGTACTAATGCTGATTTAGTATCAGTAATGTAATCACCATCAGCTAATGCTTTACTCTCGACACCAAATAGTTCATCTAAGCCTGCATCTTGCTCATCAGCAGTCACTTCACTTCCCATACAACGTTGCTCAGCTGACTGTGGCGCAATAACAGGATTAATACCTAAATATTGCTCACCCAAAATACCTGACGTTAAAATAGAGATTGATGTCGTGTCCGAAAACTTACATAAATAGTTCGCATCAATAGCCATGTTAACCACAGGAACAAACTCTTTAGGATGAATTGAGATAGACTCGACACGGCCCACAACAACCCCCCCCACTTTAATTGGCGCACGCGCTTTTAAAGAGCCAATATTTTCAAACTTTGCATTAAGCTGGTAGGTCTCACCACTGCCGCTGATCCCCGCATTGGCGACTTTAAATGCTAATAGCGCAAATGCAGCAATACCAAGTGCTACAAAAAAGCCAACTAAAATTTCTAATTTCCGTGAATTCATCTTTATACCCTAATTAGCTGGTAAACATTACCGCTGTTAAAATAAAGTCAAAACCTAATACTGCCAGTGACGAGTGCACAACGGTTTCTGTTGTGGCTTTGCTTATCCCTTCTGAGGTTGGGATACAGTCATACCCTTTATAAAGAGCAATCCAAGTCACGATCATGGCAAAAACAAAACTTTTAATCATGCCGTTTACTATATCTTGTTGGAACGACACCTGCGATTGCATGATTGACCAGAAGCTCCCTGAGTCAACACCAAGCCAATCAACACCCACTAAATGAGCGCCTATAATAGCTACCGCAGAAAAGATAAGTGCCAATATGGGCATGCTAATGAAACCAGCCCAGAATCGAGGCGCAATAATTCGCTTGAGCGGATCAATTGCCATCATCTCTAAACTCGATAGTTGCTCGGTTGCTTTCATTAAACCGATTTCCGCCGTTAAAGCACTTCCCGCTCGACCAGCAAAAAGTAGTGCTGTAACCACAGGCCCAAGCTCACGCAATAAACTAAGTGCAACCAATGGACCTAAACTGTCCTCGGCACCATAACCAACTAATACTGTGTAGCCTTGGAGCGCAAGTACCATACCTATAAATAAGCCTGACACCATAATAATAAGCAGCGATTGCGACCCCACCATATACAACTGGCGTATAAGTAAAGGCGTGCCCTTTTTAAAGTTTGGCTTGTTAACTAAGGCACCAAATAGCATTTGTGTAGAACGACCCAGTGCAGCAAAACGCCCTAAGGTTTTATGTCCTAGCTTTTGCAAAAGATCAAACATTGCGCACTCCTAATAACTCTTCACTGTATTCAGGAGCTGGGTAATGAAAAGGCACGGGGCCATCAGACAAACCTTTTAAGAATTGTTGTACTAATTCAGACTCGTGGTTCTGCATTTGCTCAGGGGAGCCTTCGCCTATCACCCCTTGATCAGCAATAATGATCACGTGATCAGCAATGCTCATAACCTCTGTTACATCATGGGTCACAATAAGTGATGATAAACCTAGCACCTCATTCAGTGACTTTATTAGCTTAACTAACACACCCATAGAGATAGGATCTTGGCCAGCAAATGGCTCATCGTACATGATAAGCTCTGGATCAAGAGCAATTGAACGCGCTAAAGCAGCACGGCGAGCCATACCACCAGAAAGCTCAGACGGCATTAAGTCTTGTGCACCACGTAAGCCGACTGCTTGTAATTTCATTAAAACGACAAGACGGATTAAATCTTCGCTGAGTTGAGTATGTTCACGCAAAGGAAAGGCGATATTGTCAAACACTGACATATCGGTAAATAAAGCGCCACTTTGAAACAGCATACTCATTTTGGTGCGGGCAGCATAAAGTTCCTTGCGAGTCATGCCAGGAATGCTGTTGCCTTCAAATAAAATGTCACCAGAATCAGGTTTAAGCTGACCGCCGATTAAGCGTAACATGGTGGTTTTACCAATGCCGCTTGGTCCCATAATAGCGGTGATTTTGCCTTTCGGAATGTTAAAAGTCATATTTTTATATATGATTCTATCGCCCCGTGAAAAGGTTACATCCTTGATTTCTACTATTGATTGCGACAAGTCGCTCTCCATAACTTTTTTCACTAGTTTTGCCATTTTAAGGGTTTTTTAGTCAAGATGGAAAAAACAAATCGTAAAATTTTGTAATATTTTCTATCGAAATAATCTATGTTAGAAATGTCGAACTTAATACACGCTTAAATTTAGTTTCCAAAAAACACCCATTTAAAACATTCAGTCTATTCTTTTACTTATACTTTCAGGTTTGCTTTTGTTACTATTTGCAGTCATCTGTTTAAGTAATATTGGCGTATAAAAATGGTGACTTCTTTTGTCATTTTAATTATTGGTTTTGCCGCACTTGTATGGAGTGCAGACCGTTTTGTTTACGGGGCAGCGGCACTGGCAAAAAACATGGGGATCCCAACCCTAATCATTGGCCTTACGGTTGTTGCCATGGGTTCATCGGCACCAGAAATGATGGTATCAGCCTCAGCAGCCCTTGCAGGCAAAACAGATACCGCTGTAGGTAATGCTGTTGGTTCTAATATTACTAACATCCTACTAGTATTAGGTATTACTGCACTATTAAGACCTTTATCTGTCTCTTCTACAACACTCAAACGTGAGATGCCGTTAGTACTCTTAGTGTCAGTTGCTTCTTGGTATATATTCTCTGATAACTTCTTTTCATTTGGTGAAGGTATTGCGCTACTTGTTGGCTTTATTGTTTTCCTTGTAGGCTTAGTTATTATTTCTTTAAGGGATAAAAACCAAGCGGATGACCCTTTCGTCTCTGAAGCATGTGAAGATATCCCGGATAATGTTTCTACAGGCTCAGCTTTGTTTTGGCTTGTCGTAGGTATGATCCTTCTTCCTATCAGTTCACACTTTCTGGTTGGTTCGGCAGTAGATATTGCAAAATACTTTGGCTTAAGCGACTTGATGATTGGGTTAACCATCATTGCTATTGGCACCAGTTTACCTGAACTAGCAGCCTGTATAGCCGGCGTACTAAAAAATGAAGATGATTTAGCCTTAGGTAATATTGTTGGCTCAAACTTATTCAACCTATTGGCGGTACTGCCTCTTGCAGGGATTATCAACCCATCAATCATCGACCCTTCAGCGGCTAACCGAGATGCTTTGATTATGATTGGCGCAACCATTGCTTTAATCGCTATGTCATTGAACTTAAGAGGTGCTCGTCGTATCAATAGAATTGAAGGTGGTTTATTGTTAGTCGCATTTATTGCATACCAAGGCTATATTTTCAGTCAAATAGGATAACAAATGACGCAGCAAAGCTTTATTGCGCAAGGTAAGCGAGTTCTTGAAGTTGAAGCGCAAGCATTAAGAGAAATTGAACAGTATATCAATGCTGATTTCGAACATGCCTGCCAATTAATGTTTCATTGCACAGGGCGTATTATCGTCATAGGTATGGGTAAATCAGGCCATATTGGCAATAAAATAGCCGCAACATTAGCAAGTACTGGCACCCCAGCATTTTTTGTTCATCCAGGTGAAGCGAGTCATGGTGACTTAGGTATGATCACACGTGAAGATGTTGTGATGTGCATTTCAAATTCAGGTGAAACCAGTGAAGTGCTTGGTATTATCCCTGTTATTAAGCGTATTGGCGCAAAAATGATATCTCTAACAGGTAACCCTAACTCAACTATGGGTAAGCTATCGGATGTCCATGTGTGCATCAAAGTTAGCCAAGAAGCGTGTCCATTAGGCCTCGCCCCTACTGCCAGCACCACTGCGACATTAGTTATGGGCGATGCGATAGCCGTTGCCCTACTCGAAGCGCGCGGTTTTACTGCCGATGACTTTGCTTTATCTCACCCTGGGGGGAGCTTAGGTAAGCGCTTATTACTGAGCCTTGAAGACGTCATGCATACTGGCAGTGCCACACCTATCGTTACCGAGTCCCAAAGCGTTAAAGATGCGCTGATAGAAATGTCAGCCAAAGGCCTCGGTATGACAGCTATTGTCGATGAAAACAAAAAGCTTGCAGGCCTGTTTACTGACGGTGATTTACGCCGTATTTTAGAGCAACGTGTCGATATTCATAACACATCGATTAGCCAAGTAATGACACGCTCATGCACCACCGCACATGCAGATATGCTCGCTGCGGAAGCATTGAATATTATGGAACGAAAACGCATTAACGGTTTAATAATAATAGATGAAAGTAATACACCGATTGGCGCACTTAATATGCAAGACCTTTTAAAAGCAGGGGTACTTTAAACATGACGTTTGCCGAGCTTTATCAGCCATTAAGCACAGATGTAAGCCAACGTGCTCAGAAAATAAAACTACTCATTTGCGATATTGATGGCGTTTTCTCTGATGGCCGTATTTACTTAGGAAATAACGGTGAAGAACTCAAAGCGTTTAATACCAAAGATGGCTTTGGTATCAAAGCATTAATAAATAGTGGCTTTGAGGTTGCGGTTATTACAGGGCGACATTCACAAATAGTTCAGCAACGCATGACTAGCCTAACAGTACAACACATCTATCAAGGTCAAGAAAACAAGCTTATTGCGTATCAAGAATTAAAAGACAAACTGGCTTTGACCGATGAGCAAATAGCTTATATCGGTGATGATGGCCCTGATTTACCCGTCATGGAAAAGGTAGGCTTTGCCGTTGCTGTAAACGATGCTCACCCACTTATAAAAAGACTCGCTCATTACACTACCATGTTACCCGGAGGGTTTGGTGCTGTGCGAGAGCTGACTGATTTATTAATGCTGGAAAACGCGAAAGCGTTAACAACTGATGGAACCAGCGCATGAATATAGCCCGTATTTTACTGAGTATTGTTTTTGTTTGTTGCATGATCTGGTTATGGTATCCGTACTTTAGCCAACCAACAGACGCAATAAACAGTGAAGACGAGATAATCGCAACACCGGATTACACCGCCATTGCGCTAAAGCAAACTGCGTATGATGAGCAAGGTAACATCAGCCATAAAGTCGCTGCGGCTAAAATGGAGCTATACCAGCAATTAGGATTTACTTTTTTTGAGCAGCCTATTTTTACCATTTATGGGGATCAACAGGTTTGGCAGGTAAAAGCAAAAGAGGCTACCTTGTACGAAAACGATCAACTCATTTTTGAAGGTGACGTTGTTGCAAAAAACCTAACTCATAATGGCATGATTGAAGATATCAACGCAGAAAATATCAATGTCGATATTGAAAAAATGACCATGTACTCAAAACAACCTGTTACATTAACAGGCCCAAACTTAAAGATTACCGGTAAAGGTTTAAAAGCCGATTTAAAAGCCGAAATCGTCGAGTTAACTAACCATACACGAACCATATACTATGACCAATAAACTTAAAAAATTACTTCTAATCCCAAGCTTATTGATTGCGTTTTCAAGCGCTGCTGCAGACCAAGCGGGTACTCCTATCAGCATTAGCTCAGATCGCCAAGTAGGTCAGTTAAAAAATGGTGTAGGGATTTTTGAAGAAAATGTAGAAATAACCCATGGTAATCGTCGTATTACCGCAGATCGCCTAGAAGCACATGCAGGTGAAGTTGATGGTACTGTTTCACTTATCATTGCCACAGGTAAGCCAGCCTACTTTGAAGAAAAACAAGAAGATGGCACGGTTATGAGCGCCAGCGCAGACGAAGTTCGTTACGATGTAGCAAAGCGTTTACTCACATTAGTTGGCGATGCGCAAGTGACACAAGCAGGGCAAAAAGTCAGCGCAAAAAGTATAACTTATGACATGGAACAACAGCTAATTAGTGCTGAAAAAGACGAAAACTCAACGGATCGTGTGCATACAATCTTAGTGCCTGTTGATAATAAAAAAGATGATAAAGGCCAGCCATGAGTACATTAAAAGCAGAGCTGCTAGCAAAGAGCTATAAAGGCCGCCAAGTTGTCAAAAATGTGGGACTAGAAGTCGAAGCAGGCAGTATTGTCGGCTTACTAGGTCCTAATGGTGCAGGTAAAACCACCACCTTTTATATGATTGTTGGGCTAGTGCCAAGCGACAAAGGTAAAATTAGCATTGATGACAACGACATCACTTTATTACCCATGCATAATCGTGCTCGATTAGGTATTGGCTATTTACCTCAAGAATCATCCATTTTTAGAAAGTTGACAGTCTACCAAAACCTGATGGCGATTCTTGAAACACGCAAAGATCTTAAAAAACAGCAACGAGAAGAAACACTCAATAACCTGCTTGATGAATTTAGTATTCAGCACATCCGAGATAGCCAAGGTATGGCGCTATCAGGAGGCGAGCGTCGCCGTGTTGAAATCGCGCGAGCATTAGCCGCAGATCCAAAATTTATTCTGCTAGATGAGCCTTTTGCTGGTGTTGATCCAATTTCAGTGTTAGATATAAAGAAAATTATAGAGCATTTGAAAAACCGTGGTATCGGTGTACTAATAACTGACCATAATGTTCGAGAAACCCTTGATGTTTGTGAAAAAGCCTACATTGTTTCTCATGGGGAGCTAATTGCATCAGGCACGCCTGAACACGTATTAGCAGACCAAACGGTACGCGATGTCTATCTAGGCGAGCAATTCAGGTTGTAACCAATACACCACCGACTAGAGCATCTGCTAGACTTACAATAATGACAACATATTGATATTTACTCAAAGTAGTATCAATCAATGATTTAAAAGGATTGTTAGGGATACATGAGGCAATCATTACAGCTGCGCATGGGCCAGCAACTTACAATGACTCCACAACTGCAACAAGCCATTCGCTTATTGCAGCTTAGTACATTGGATCTCCAGCAAGAAATACAAGAAGCGCTTGATAGTAATCCTCTGCTTGAAGTAGAAGAAGCGGATTATAATGAAGAAGCGATCGGTAAAAACGAACAAAAATCTGACTCTGATGATTCACAAGTCACAGCTACAGCAGAAGAAGCACCCAGTGAATACGAGCAAGAAAGCAGTGATGCACTCAATAAAGATACCGTCAGTGACGACCTAGCAATGGATGTCACATGGGATGAGTACATGAGTGCAGCCCCTTCAACCTCGTCAGGGCCAATGCCAGAAGATGAGTCTATTTACCAAGGTGCGTCAACCGAAACTCTCCATGAATACCTGATGTGGCAACTACAGTTGACTCCATTTAGTCCGACCGACGAAGCAATTGCTGTTGCTATAGTCGAAGCTATCGATGACTCAGGTATTTTAACTGTGAGTTGTGAGGATATTGTTGAAAGCTTTAATCAAAATGATGATGAAGAAGAAATAGAACTTGATGAAGTCGAAGCGGTCTTAAAAAGAATACAGCTATTTGATCCTGTCGGTATTGGTGCTCGCAGTTTACAAGAGTGCCTATGTATACAACTTCGTCAATTCGATGCAGATACACCTTATTTGGCTGAAACTAAAATGGTTTTATCTGAGCACATCGAATTATTAGCAAGTCGCGACTATCGTACTTTGATGAAAAAGACTAAGCTTAAAGAAAACGAGCTTAAAGAAGTGATGACGCTTATCCATAGCTTGAACCCTAAGCCCGCGGATAGCATCGTACGTGAAGAGTCTGAATACGTCATACCTGATGTATCGGTAAAAAAAGTTAAAGGTCGTTGGGTGGTTGAGCTAAACCCTGACTGTATGCCAAAGATCAGAGTAAACAGCCAGTATGCGGCTATGTCACGCTCTGTAAAATCAAGCAGTGACAGCCAGTTTATTCGCTCTCATCTGCAAGAAGCTAAGTGGTTTATTAAAAGCTTAGAGAGTCGGAATGATACTTTATTAAAAGTAACGAACTGTATTGTTCAACAACAACAGGCTTTCTTTGAACACGGCCCAGAGGCGATGAAGCCGATGGTGCTAAATGATGTCGCTGAAATGGTCGAAATGCATGAATCGACGATTTCACGGGTAACAACGCAAAAATATATGCATACCCCAAGGGGTATTTTTGAGTTGAAATATTTCTTCTCAAGCCACGTCAGCACAGAAAATGGTGGCGAGTGTTCATCAACGGCAATACGCGCTTTAATCAAAAAGCTTATTGCCGCAGAAAACTCAGCGAAGCCATTGAGTGACAGTAAGATTGCAGATATATTGGCTGAGCAAGGAATTAAAGTAGCTAGACGTACAATTGCAAAATACCGAGAGTCTCTAGCAATACCGCCGTCTAATCAGCGTAAAAGCTTGATTTAGACGTTTTACATAGAAGGAAAATGCTTATGCAACTAAACCTAACTGGTCGTCATGTAGAAATCACAGATTCATTAAAAGACTATGTAAACACCAAGTTTGCGAAACTAGAAAGGCATTTTGATCATATTAATAATGTTCATGTCATTCTAGATGTAGAAAAATTAAGTCAAAAAGCAGAAGCAACTTTACATGTAAACGGAGGCGAACTGTTTGCCTCTACAGAGCATCAAGATATGTACGCGGCCATCGACTCGCTAATTGATAAGCTTGATCGCCAAGTTATTAAACACAAAGAGAAATTAGCTCGACACTAAATTATGAAACTTAGTTCACTTACTAGCCAGGACTGCAGCAAAGCTGCGGTCCTTTTTAATAGCAAAAAAAGAATTCTCGAATTTATCAGCGAACTAGCTCATGAGCAGCTTCCTCATCTATCGCAGCAAGATATTCTTAATGCTTTACTCAATCGAGAAAAGTTGGGGAGTACAGGAATTGGTAGAGGCATTGCTATTCCGCATGGTCGTATGTCGGGTGCTGATAAACCACATGCGTTTATTATAGTGAGCGAATCGCCAATTAACTTTGATGCAATTGACAACCGCCCTGTTGATATTTTTGTTGCACTCATTGTACCTGATGGAGACTGCCAACTTCATTTAAAGACCTTATCAACAATTGCTGATAGACTAAAAGATAAAGAATTTTGTAAACAGTTACGCAGCGCAAAAACCGATCAGGAACTGTTTCAAGTTATTGCATCAGAGGCATAAATGGAATTAATTATTATCAGTGGCCGTTCTGGCTCAGGTAAATCAGTCGCTTTACGAGTCCTTGAGGACCTTGGTTATTATTGCGTTGATAATATTCCTGTAAACCTATTACCTTCGCTAGTGCGTAGTGTTTCTGATAATTACGACAAAATAGCGGTCAGTATCGATGTGCGTAACCTGCCAAAAGAGCAACAAGAATTTAATGATATTCTTGAATACTTGCCAGGTTTCGCCAACCCAACATTATTTTACCTTGATAGTGATGATCAAACACTCATTAAACGTTTCTCTGAGACAAGACGCTTACACCCGCTTTCTTTAGATTCTTTACCGCTCGATTTAGCAATTAAGCAAGAAAAAATACTGCTTGATGTCCTAATTACCCGCGCTGATTTTATGATCGACACAACGGATTTAAGTGTACATCAGCTAGCAGAGTCAATTCGTGAGAAGATTCTCGGTAAAAAAGATAAAAAGCTCATTATTACCTTTATGTCATTTGGCTTTAAGCATGGTATCCCGAAAGAAGCTGACTATGTATTTGATGCACGCTTTTTACCAAACCCGCACTGGGAGCCAGATCTTAAGCCACTTACGGGGCTCGACCAACCCGTTAAAGATTACCTTGCAAGCCATAGCATAGTGCAAAAATTTACTTGGCAGATTCAAACCTTTGTGCAAACGTGGTTACCACACCTTGAACGCAATAACCGCAGTTATTTAACTATCGCAATTGGCTGCACGGGTGGACAGCATCGCTCTGTTTACTTAGCACAGACGATTGGTGAAAGTTTCGCGAAAAGCCATGCGAATGTAAAAATTCGCCATCGTGAGCAAGACTTATAACAAGGGCTTTAACATGTATGCTGAAAATACGTTTTTAATTCAAAACAAACTTGGCTTACACGCGCGCGCAGCAACTGTACTTGCACAACTTGCACTTCAATTTGATGCTAAAATTATGTTATATCAAGATGACAAAGAAGCTGAAGGTGACAGTGTACTTGCTCTAATGTTATTAGAGAGCAGTCAAGGTAAAGAAGTTCGAGTTGTATGCGAAGGCCCTGATGCAACAGCTGCACTTAATGCAATAGGTGAATTAATAGCACAACGCTTTCATGAGCAAGAATAGCATTTGCTAAGCACGAAAGATTTACGTTAAACTTAACTTAGATATTTAAATTTCTCTTAAATATCTTACTTTTAAGTCATTCGTTCATCTTATATAACAAATATTCTTAATATAATGGTTGCTTTAAACGATAACTCAGCAAATTTATTATTGTGCAACTATGCTGTATTTATTTAGCCAGAGCTCACTTTTTTAGTTGTAAGGACGCCAATGCCAGAAGCCTTTGAACAAGATTACCCACTACAACAACTTAAACAGGTGACCAAGTCACTTAATAGTGGTCAATTTGTTCAAGTGCGCGGTATGCTAGCTAAAACAGCACCTTGCGATACAGCACTGTTACTTGAGTCATCTCCTCATAAAATCCGCCGCATGTTGTGGCAACTCGTTGATCCGGATGTACGTGGTGACGTACTTGAAGAGCTTTCAGAGGATGTACGTCTTGGCATTATTGCCCAGATGGAACCTGAGCATATTGCCGCCGCAACTGAGGACATGGACGATGATGACTTAGGTGAAGTACTTCGTAGCTTACCTGATACTGTCTATCAAGATGTTGTCGGGGCTATGGATACGCAAGATAGAGAAAGAGCGACTCAAGCACTTTCTTATCAGGAGCGCTCTGCAGGCGCACTAATGAATAGTGATACTGTCACTATTCGCCCCGATGTTACATTAGACGTTGTACTGCGTTATTTACGTCTACGTGGTGAGCTACCTGAAGGTACAGATGATCTGTACGTGGTTGATAAACATAACTGCTTTTTAGGCGCCTTGTCATTAACGACACTTTTAACCAGCCCATCAGACAAAATTGTTCGCGACTTAATGGATGAAGAATGTGAGTCTATTCTCATTTCGATGGACGAAAGTGATGTTGCTCAACTATTCGAGCGTCATAACTGGATTTCCGCGCCTGTTGTGGATGATAACGCCCACTTGCTTGGTCGTATAACCATCGATGACATCGTTGACGTCATTCGTGAAGATGCAGAGCATAGCATGCTTAGCCTAGCGGGTCTTGATGATGAAGAAGACACCTTTGCACCCGTTCTGAAAAGCTCGCAGCGTCGCTCTATTTGGCTTGGGGTTAACCTATTAACCGCATTGTTAGCTGCCATCGTTGCAAGCTTCTTTGAAAACACCTTAGCAATCTTACCAATCCTGGCGGTACTTAATGGAATTGTGCCTTCAATGGGAGGAGTTGCTGGTAGCCAAACTCTTACCTTAGTTATTCGTGGTATAGCCGTTGGCCATATTAACCAAACCAACCAACGCTTTTTATTACTCAAAGAACTCGCCATTGGGGCACTAAATGGTGTTATTTGGTCGATATTAATCGCCGGTGTTGTTGCACTCTGGCAGTGGGACTTTAAGCTCGGTGCGGTGCTAGCCTTCGCAATGTTTATGAATCTCGTTGCAGCAGGTATTGCTGGTGCGAGCATTCCTTTAATCTTAAAGAAAATGAAAATTGACCCTGCTCTTGCAGGCAGTGTCGTGCTGACCACCGTCACCGATATTGTGGGTATTTTTGCCTTTTTAGGCACCGCAACCTGGTTATTAATCTAATTTAATATAAAAACGGCCCTTCTAAGGGCCGTATTTATATTTACTTTGCACGCTGCTTATTTTTACCCACTCTAGGTTTAGTATTGGCCTTTTTAAACTGGCTAAAACCAGTATGACGTGTCAGTGCTGCACGGCCTTTACCGCCCTTCCCTTTCGCTGCTTTCTCGTTGCGGCCCTCTTCAGGCACCAAGCAATTTGGTCCTTTACCAATTAAGTTCGCCTTACCCATTTTTTTTAGCGCTTCACGGATCATTGGCCAACCTGCTGGATCATGATAACGCAATATAGCCTTGTGTAAACGACGCTGGCGTGCACCTTTTGGTACAGCTACTTGCTCAGTATTGTTTTTAATATTACGCAGCGAGTTCATCTCAGTATGATAAATCGTTGTTGCATTTGCCATGGGTGATGGATAAAAGTTCTGCACTTGATCAAGCTTAAAGTCATTAGACTTTAACCACAGCGCCATGTTCACCATATCTTCGTCTTTGGTGCCTGGATGAGCCGAAATAAAATACGGGATCAAGTACTGCTTCTTACCCGCTTCTTTCGAATACTTATCAAATAACTCTTTAAACTTATCGTAGGCACCCATACCCGGCTTCATCATTTTAGAGAGTGGGCCATCTTCAGTATGCTCTGGAGCTATTTTCAAGTAACCACCAACATGGTGAGTAACTAACTCTTTTACATAACGAGGATCTTCAACTGCTAAGTCATAACGAACGCCAGAGGCAATTAAAATCTTCTTCACACCTTTAACGTCACGAGCCTTTTTATAAAGTTCGATAGTTGGCGTGTGATCAGTGTCCATATGCTTACAAATATCAGGGTATACACAGGATAAACGACGACACGTGCTTTCTGCCTTTTTGCTCTTACAGCGTAACTTATACATATTCGCTGTCGGCCCGCCTAAGTCAGAAATAACCCCTGTAAAACCTGGCACTTTGTCACGAATTTGCTCAATTTCATCAATGATAGATTGCTCAGAACGGCTTTGGATAATGCGCCCTTCATGTTCAGTAATCGAACAGAATGAACACCCGCCGAAACAGCCACGCATAATATTCACTGAGGTTTTGATCATCTCGTAGGCAGGGATTTTCTCATCACCATAACTTGGGTGTGGAATACGCTGATAGGGTAAACCGAATACCCCATCCATCTCTTCTGTTTCAAGTGGGAATGCAGGCGGGTTAACCCAAATAGAACGATCGCCATGACGTTGAAATAACGCACGCGCACAGCCAGGGTTTGTTTCTTGGTGCAAAATACGCGATGCATGGGCATAAAGTGGTTTATTCACACTCACTTGCTCATACGCTGGCAGCTTAACGTATGTCTTTTCCCATGGCTTAGGCCGCGCAGGCTGAATAGTAATTGGTTTAGCAGCCTCGGCGGTTAAATCAATACCCGCTTGTTTAAACTCCGACTTACTACAACCAACATCATCGGCCCCATACGGATTTGGAATGGGATCAATCTTACCGATTTTATCGATGGCAGTGGAATCACTACCACGCCAGCCTGGTAAAGGCTCTTTACGAATAACCGCAGTACCGCGGATATCTTGAATTGTCTCTATGGCTTCGCCACCAGCGATGCGGTGAGCAACCTCAACTAGTGGTCGCTCGGCATTACCGTAAATAAGAATATCCGCTTTGGCATCAAACAACACACTACGGCGTACTTTTTCTTGCCAATAATCATAATGAGCAATTCGACGTAAACTCGCCTCAATACCACCAATGATCAATGGTACATCTTTATAGGCCTCGCGGCAGCGTTGACTGTATACAACCACTGCGCGATCAGGACGCTTACCGCCAACATTACCAGGAGTATAAGCATCATCATGACGAATACGTTTTTCTGCGGTATAACGGTTGATCATTGAGTCCATGTTACCCGCGGTTACACCAAAGAATAAGTTAGGCTTACCTAACGCCATAAAAGCATCTTTAGAGTTCCAATCAGGCTGGGCAATGATACCAACACGAAACCCCTGCGATTCGAGCATGCGGCCAATCACCGCCATACCAAAGCTAGGATGGTCAACATACGCATCACCGCTGACGATAATAATGTCACAGCTATCCCAGCCCAACGCATCCATCTCAGTGCGAGTAGTGGGTAAAAATGGCGCTGTGCCATAGCATTCGGCCCAATATTTAGGATAAGAAAACAGGCCGCGCTCGGCTTTTAATGCGCTCATAAAATATACTCTGCTACCAAAAGGGGGCGAATTATACCCCACTATGAATCATTATTATAGAAAACAAAACGCCCTTCAATTTGAAGGGCGTTAGCATGTGAGTTTATTTTTTAAAGAGCCACTTAATGCTTGGCTTGCAAATACGTTATTAACTCTTTTTCTGGCATAGGCTTAGCATACATAAAGCCTTGTACTTCATCACAGCCAAGTTCTACTAGATAATCAGCTTGAGCTTGTGTTTCCACCCCTTCTGCGATGGTTTTCAAGCCGAGTCTTGCGCCTAAAGAAATAATTAATGCTGCAATTGCTTCACTATCCTTATCTGGTAAGTCTTTAACAAATGCCCTATCAATTTTTAAGCGATCTAACGGGAGTTGTTGTAAATAACTGAGTGATGAAAACCCTGTACCAAAATCATCAATCGCAATCTCTATGCCAAACTCTTTCAATTCTTTTAAGGTGGTAATAACACTAGCAAGTTCGTCCATAACCACGCTTTCTGTTACTTCTAACTCTATAAATTGCGGCTTAACCTGGTATTGATTTAATGTATTTTTTACCTGCTGTGCGTAACCTTTCACTTTAAACTGAGGCACTGACACATTAACCGCTATACTAATTTCGATGCCCATAGCTTCTAGTCGCTTTTGCTGCATACATGCTTGTTCTAGTACCCATTGGCCAATATCAACAATTAAGCCAGCATCTTCTGCCATAGGCACAAAAATAGCCGGAGAAATATATTGACCATTTCCAGAGGGCCAACGCAACAATGCTTCACAGCCAATAATCTCAAGGGTCGTTAAATCAAGTTGTGGTTGAAACCATACTTCTAGCTTACGTTGCTCAAAGTCTTGACGTAACTGTCTGATAATTCCTAATCGCCACGCCATTTTTTCTTCCATATCAGGCGTATAAGTAACCACGGCTTCCATTGACTGCTTTTTAGCTTGGTTTAGCGCGATATAACCTAATTTTAAAGTCTCGATCCCTGCTTGCTGAAAATCGCTTTGGTTACATAAACCTATTTTAAAGTTAATAGGTAAAATATGTTCCCCAGCATTAAATGGTAAACTCAAATGCTCTCGAAGTAGCTCAAGATCATACTGCTCTTTTGGCAATAGCAAACCAAACACATCCGCACCAATGCGCGATATTAGCTCTGCATTAGGGTATTCTTGCTCAAGCCTTTCAACGATGGCCATTAACAACAGGTTGCCAATTTCTTGACCTAAGCCATTGTTTATATCTGAAAAATGCGCAACATCTATTAATAAAAATACGTAATCATTTTTATTTGGCTGGTAGAAGCGTTCAATTTTGTTCATAAAATCATTACGGTTAGGCAGGCCCGTTAAGATATCTTTATAGGCAGCATCACGCAGACGATTAAATAAACGAACATTATCTAATCCCACACTTACGTTGGTGAGGAATATTTCAGCAAACTGAAGTTGTGACGGGCTTGGAATATGCTCTGTTTCCAAGTAGATTGCAGCTTGACGGTTTTTACTTTTCAGTAAGTAGGTGCTATCAATCTCTGTATGTTGGTGCTGTGACTGCTCTAGGCAATTTTTAACTTGTAAAATAATGCGACCATCATCAAGTTGCTCAATACCTTGTCCAATAAAACTGTTATATTCTGCACAGCCCCCTAACACACATATTTGATTATCATCTTCTAAGGAGCCACACACGACCCCTTTCGGCTCACAATCTAAAATAAACGATAACTGTTTAATCACAGCCATCGTAAATGCTTTAATATCAGTAAACCCTAAAATAGCTTTTGAAGCATAAAGAATGTTGTTCAGCGCACGACTTTGAAACTCAAGCTGACAAACTTGCTCATACGAGCGAATAGCAGTAACCAGTGATGTAATTAGCTTACTACGT
This sequence comes from Pseudoalteromonas sp. 68 DY56-GL68, assembly GCF_041414825.1. Taxonomy (NCBI): domain Bacteria; kingdom Pseudomonadati; phylum Pseudomonadota; class Gammaproteobacteria; order Alteromonadales; family Pseudoalteromonadaceae; genus Pseudoalteromonas; species Pseudoalteromonas sp. 68 DY56-GL68. The sequence continues at coordinate 28,506 of NZ_JAOCZL010000024.1, read as the reverse complement.
GTTAATTCTGTTTTCGTCTTGTAATCATTAATATCATACTCACGAATTACTTTTTCTTCTGGGGCATAACCTGGTTGCCCTGTACGTAAAATAATACGTACGTTATGGTTATTTAGGCATTCGCGAACTTGTTTAACAACCTGCAAGCCTGCATCATCAGACTCCATTACAACATCAAGTAATACAACAGAAATAGATAAATTTTCTTTAAGGACAGTGAGCGCTTCGGCCCCTGAGTAGGCATGGTGAAAGCGTAACGTTTTATCCCAAAACTCTACACCAGAAAGAGCAAGTTTAGTCACAGAGTGTATCTCAGGATCATCATCAACAATTAATACATCCCAAAAATCCGAAACAGACTCCTCTAGCGGCTGCTCATCATCCTGATCACTAAATAAAAAGTCGTTACTCTCTGATGCCATTGATAATTCCTTAGACTACTCATCCAAAAACTGCAACGATGACTCCATCCCATTTTACAGCCTTGATGGAAAATTCTACCACTTAATTTGACTATGATACATTGCTGATAACTTATATTGTGTAGATTATAGTCTATGATACGTATAATGTTATGAAAGCTATAAAATTATTACCTGAGGTGAGATTATTAAACTATTCGTTCTGTGTATAAAAACACTGTTTATATGTGCCCTTATAACTTTAGTGGTTGGGCTGATGCTTTCACAGCAATATACCGTAAATAAAGCAATAACAGTCACCGCTAATCGTGATGATATTGCCTCGCTCGTTACGGACTTGAACCAGTGGCCACAGTGGCAACCTTGGGAAGCAGTCGATCCGAGTATTCAGTTTACACTTGCTGAACCAAGTCAAGGTGTCGGTGCCCACCAATTTTGGGATAGCCGTTGGGGGGTTGGTGAAATGACAATTACACAAATGAACGACGAAGGAATGAGCTTTAACCTTTTATTTAATCAAGAACACATTGCTCGAGGTTCTATTCGTTACTTAAATCAAGGCAATGATGTTGAAGTCATATGTACGCTTCATGGTGAGGTAAATACCCCAATTATAGGTGGCTATCTTGCCCTTTTAAGCCAATACATACTTAACAACACAGTAAAACTTGCGCTTAATAATATAAAAACACATGCGCAATTAACCACTACCGACAAGGCCAATGCCACCGATGACAGTCAAAACGGCACAAGCAAGAGTTAATCTTGCAAATATTATAGAAAACCAACTAGGGTATTCTATTCATAAATCTCCTTCTGCAAAAATTAATAACGCAGACAGTGATAGCTATTCTTCACAAGGCCAACAACAACTTCCCTACAAAATAAAGGCTGATGTGGGCTTATTAGAGCGAGCTCACACTCGTCAAGAGATTCAATTTATTAAGCGCCAAGAAAATATAGAAACAATCATGGCTATGGCAATGGGCTTTTGCCCTGATGTAACAGGGCGCCATCAACCTGATTCGGATTGGATAGAGCGTTTCATAAGTTTATGCGAAGATACGGCCAATACTTCAATGCAAAAGCTCTGGGCTAAGATATTGGCAGGTGAAACTGTTTCGCCTGGCACTTTTTCAATAAAAAGCCTGCAAACACTCAAGCATATGACTCAGCGTGAAGCTGACGCACTTCAGCGCTGCACATCGCTATGTGGTTTTAATGAAAAAGATAACAGTAACCTTATTTTGTTGGGCTTTTATAAAAAGCCTTCCTTGTTTGATTTACTACGTAAAGGTAACAAGGTGTCATTAAACTTAGGTAAAACACCTGTCAGTTTTCCTGATATTTTGACACTGATGGATATTAACCTATTATACCGAAAAGAGATCGAATCGGCTGTTTTAAAAGCCGGACAGGAATTTAATTTAAGCTTTATGCATCAGCGCTTAACCCTAAAAGCAAAAAGTAATGACTTAGTACTGAGCTATTATAAATTTACACAAACGGGGGATGAGCTAAGAAAGCTTATCGCTTCACCTGTTAACAAGGCTTACAAACAAATAGTATCTACATCGTTAGAAGAGGAATTCGAAACTAGCTGGCAAGTAAACAAATAACCTGCCAGCTACTTTTACTAAGTAAAGTGCTTAGAAGTGTACTTGAATACCCGCAAATGGGCCTGATGCATCAATATCTGTATAAATATCATCAACATCATCAAGTTCTAAGGTCATTGAGCGGTAACCGGCTTTAACGTCTAAATCAACCGCAAGATTATCAAGTAACGCATACGCGATACCCACTTGGTAGTCTTGTACTTTGCTATCATCAATCGCAAGCATACTTCCTTCAAAGAAAACGCTCAGACCTGTCAGTGGCAAACCCACTTCCGCACGACCGTAAACTAAAGGAACGAAGCCAGAAAAATCAACACGTTCTGTTGATGCAGGGCCACCATTTTGTGACGTACCAGTGACAACGATATCACCATCAAATTGCTTAGCGTTTAAGCCTAAATCAATCGAAACGAGATCATTATCAAAAATCTCGTAATAAAGAATATAATCGATATGAGATAAATCACTCACCGTGCCTACTTGCGTACCAACAACATAATCAGCATCACCAAAACTAAACGTATCATCTAAGGTTGTTGAGCCATTTAGCTCAAGCTCAGTGTACTTAAATTTAAAGTTAGGAACTAAAGGCACTGGATGCTCTAATGCCGCGTAATAACTAATGAATGTCTCATCATCATAATTAAAGTTTTGTAAGTTGTCGTTTTGAGCAAAACTACCACTATTATCTGACCGCCAGCCATCAACACCCAAGTACAGGCCCAATAAAGTATCAGCTTGTGCTGTAGGTGCTAAACAGGCCATCGACAGCGCGGCCGCTAAACAGTACTTTTTCATCATTTTATCCTTGCGCTAAAAGTTCGCTAAGTTCAATTAGAGCCGCATTGGCTCGCGAAATATAATTTGCCATCACCAGTGAATGGTTTGCTACAAAGCCAAACCCACTGCCATTAAGAATCATCGGGCTCCACACAGTTTCTTGTGTAGCTTCTAATTCACGAATAATTTGCTGCAGGCTCACTCGAGCATTTTTCTTTTCTAATACATCGGCAAAATCATACTCCACCGCTTGTAAAAAGTGCAGTAATGCCCATGTTGCACCTCGCGACTCATAAAATACATCATCAATTTGCCACCAAGATGTTTTCACTTGATTTTGCAATGGCGTGTACGTTGCTTGATGAGCCGCTGTATCGCCGGCTAAATCCGTGTTTAAACGATCTTGACCGACACTAGCACTTAATCGTTGGCTTAAGCTACCAAGGCGCTTCTCAGCCTCTTTTAGCCAGCTACGCAAGTTATCTGCACGAGCATAAAATTGACTGTCTCTGTCATTTTGGTCGGCAATTTGGCTTCGATAAACAATGAGGTAATTGATCCCTTTTTGATACTCTGCTTCTGCACTTGGCCATGCCCACGCCTCAGAGCTAATATTAAATTGTGGTTGTGCCTTTTTAAGTGCTGCATGTTCTGTTGATTGGGATTGTGAACGGCTAAAGTCTTTTCGCATCGACAATACTAAGTCTCGCGTCATCTCAAGCGCGCCATATTCCCACGCAGGCATATTATCCATCATTACACTAGGTGGCATAATATCATTAGATAGATAACCACCCGGTTTATTTAACAGCGTATCAGCAACATTGATCAGCGTGCTTGTCGTGGTATAGCCCGTCACAAATTTATCGCCGCGCATTTGTGCTTCTTGCTTCGCCTTGCTTACCACATCCATACGAGCAGGTTCACTGCTCCAATAAACGGCAATTGCATAAAAAATAATTAAGATTATAAGCAACGCACTGGCTATTTTTCCTTTGTGTTCAGACATATTATCTCCTAGTGATGTGAGTGCTCTTTACTTTTTTGCGGTTTTTCTTCTGACATTGTTTGTAAAGACACAACTTTAGCTTGAGTAAAAACTCGATTTCCATCATTAAAATATAGCGTGAGTTTTCGTTCTTGCCCTGCTTTTAGCTTATCTTCTGGCTCAAACACCATCAAATGATAACCCCCTGGTTTAAACTCAACACTACTGTGGGCATCAATCTTTAATGACAAAACCTGCTCCATTTTCATCATACCATCCACATGTGTATGCTGATGAATTTCAACGCGCCCTAAACCATCTAGTTCAGCCTTCGTTAAAACAGCTGCATGATTGCTAGGGTTTGTGATAGTCATATAAGCAACACTGGCTTTGCTCGCGGGTAAAAACTCACGGACTTGTGCATTACTGACTGAAATTTCAGCGCTATCATTATGGTCATGACCACTATGAGCAAATGAAAAAGTGCTATAAAGCAAACTTGCAGTAAGAAAAGAGAGTGCGGGTAACAGCTTCATCGTGCTTTAATCCTTGTTAAGACATCAACTTACCCGCTAAATTTAGCATACTTTGTTTATTAAGGCAGTTTATTAAGGCGCTAAGCCGCCGATTTTTTGTTATCAGCAATCAACCAGCATAATGCGGCGATTAACAACAATGGCCATGCAACCATCACTGAGCCAAATAGAAACGCAAGCACAACACCAATCAGAGCAACAACACCTGCGCCAAGTAAGCCAATAGTGAATAATGCAACACCAGCAACAACGACAATCACTGCCACTATCGCACCGATGACTTCAAGCCCTGCCCAGCTCATATCAGCAATTGATAACGGCAACTGCCATGAGTCAAACGATACGAATGACACTGCATCGGTACACAGCAATAGCATTGCTAAGACGATGATAGCTAACGTTTTCATGCTCTACTCCTAGTAACCTTTTACTGGTAAAGAACAGTGAGCAATTAAATAACCCACGCCTATTAACAGCGGCATATTAATCAGTAGTATGATCATCACCAATCGCGTAGACCATACAGGAAACCCTAAACGCGCAGCGAGTCCGCTACACACACCCGAGATCTTTTTGTTACTTAGATCACGATACCAACGTGATGATGTATGATAAGTGTTCATTATTAACCTCCTAAGCTGACTGCTTCATCGTTGCTTTCAAGTCAGCAAGCTCTTTATCGATTGCTTCATCTTTCTCTAAGGCAGCGATTTGTGCAGCTGTTGAATTTGCGGCATCACCTTGTGTAAGTTCATATGCTTCAACTTGCGATTCAATGTTTTCAACACGCTGCTCTAAGTAGTCAAAACGTGCTAATGCATCTTCAACTTTACTGCTATGCAACTGCTCTTTTACTTTTAAGCGTGCTGTAACAACGCGTTCTTTTTGCATGTAAGTCAGCTGTTTGGCTTTGGCATCTGCAAGCTTGTTTTGTAAACGCTGACAATCTTCAGTCAATTTTGCGAGTGACTCTGCCACTTTATCCATTTCAGCTTGTTGCGCTTCGATTTCTGTCGTTAAACGCTGCTTTTCAACTAATGCTGCTTTGGCAAGATCGTCACGATCTTTACTCAACGCTTTTTCTGCTTTCGCTTGCCAGTCAGCTACTTTCGCTTGTTTCGCTGCAATTTCACGCTTCATTTGCTTTTCTTGCGTTAAAAATGTCGCAGCGGTTGCACGGCATTCAGTCAGTGCATCCTGCATTTCTTGCACGAGTAGATTAAGTAACTTTTCAGGGTCTTCCGCTTTATCGAGTGCTGCAGAAAGGTTTGCCTGAATAATGTCATTTACGCGATTTAATACACCCATGTGACTCTCCTGTTGATAATTGGGTTAATACAGCTAGGAGATTCCAATTCTTGTGCCAACTAACAAATAAATTAATTTTGTTATTTAGATACAATAAGTTGAGTTAATAGAATTTAGATTTTGACTGACTAGTGACTGAATGAGAAATAACTAATTTGACTAAAAAATTAACTTTTTCACCAAATTTTAGGATCAAAAAAAGCCACAAAATGTGGCTTTTTTAACGAGGTATATGATTAGACTTCTGGGACAAAACTTAAGGCTTTATCCATAACAGTTAAGTCAGCCGTTTTACCATGCCCGTTCTCAGACAAATGACGTCTAAAACCACGCGCACCAGGTTGGCCTTGAAAAATTCCCAACATATGGCGAGCAATATGCCAAAAGTTAGCGCCTTTACTCATTTCATCTTCAATATAGTCATACATAGCGCGCACAACTTGATGACGATTAAGCATAAAAGCTGCATCACCATAAATTTTTTCATCCACTTCAGACAAAATAAACGGATTACTATACGCTTCACGGCCAATCATAATACCGTCAACATAATCAAGGTGAGCTATGCTATCAGCAATGGTTTTCACGCCACCATTTAAGCTTAAGTGCAGCTGCGAGTAATCTTTTTTCAACTGATAAACACGCGGGTAATCAAGAGGTGGGATCTCACGGTTTTCTTTTGGGCTTAGACCATTTAACCATGCTTTACGCGCATGAATAATAAAGTCATCACACCCCACATCATGACTTGCTTCTATTAAGGCACACAAAAACTCATACGAGTCTTGCTCATCAATACCAATGCGTGTTTTAACCGTAACAGGAATTGTCACTTCGGCCTTCATTGCTGCAACGCAATCAGCAACAAGCTTCGGCTCAGCCATTAAGCAAGCACCAAAGCGACCATTTTGCACGCGATCAGACGGACAGCCCACATTCAAATTTACTTCATGATAGCCACGCTCTGCCGCTAATTTTGCACATTTAGCCAACGCTTCAGGATCTGAGCCACCAAGTTGCAATGCCACAGGCCCTTCATGCTCATTAAAGTGTAAGTAGTCACCTTTACCAAATAAAATAGCGCCGGTTGTCACCATCTCAGTGTAAAGCACAGCATGCTTAGTCATTTTGCGGTGAAAGGTTCGACAGTGACGATCAGTCCAATCTAACATGGGTGCCACGCTAAACCGTCTAAACCCTGTATTACCTGCTATTACTGGGCTAGAGCCCTTATTTAGTGTGTTACTCATATAGTCTGAATTGCCTTGAATTGCCTTGAATTGCCGCGAGTTTCGATATAGAGTGCCCCAAATGGGCCCCATTTGGGGTAGGACTAAATACAATAAAAACGGCTAACCATGGCTTCATTTAATATTGAAAAACGCGCTAAAACTAATGGCTCTTTTAGTTACCGAGCAGTTGTTCGCGTTAAAAAAGATGGCAAAATTATACACCGAGAGTCGAAAACTTTCAGTAAAAAAGAACTGGCACGTAGCTGGGGCTTAAATCGTTCTAGTGCTATTGAGAATGATGAGGTATTTAATCGCGGTACTGTCGTTTCTATTTTTGAACTATTAAATTTATATTTTAATGATCATGATCTTTGGAATGCAACTGGCCGCACAAAACAGTTTGTAATAAAAATGCTGATAGATTGCGACATTGCAAAAGTACAAACTAATGATCTTAAGACTAGCGACTTAATTGAGCACTGTAAAAACCGAAGAAGTTCAGGAGCTGGGCCAGCAACCATTTATCACGATATTGCATATTTAAGAAGTGTCATGAAAAAGGCAGGTCCAGTCTGGAACATCGATGCTAATTATAAAATATTTGAAGACGCAGTGCCGGTGCTCATTGAAATGGGGTTGGTTGGCAAAAGCCAAAAGCGAACACGCCGCCCTACTGATAATGAATTAGATAAGTTGCGCGCAGGCTTAAAGGAACGCATGGACTACAGGCCAAACGGTAAAGTACGCATTCCTTTTTTAGATATTTTGGACTTTAGTATTTTAACTTGTATGCGTATTGGTGAAGTTTGCAAGTTGCGCTGGGATGATTTGAACGAAGATCATAAAACTATATTAGTACGTGACAGGAAAGACCCGCGCAAAAAAGAAGGTAATCACATGCTAGTACCTTTGCTTGCTGGCTCTTTTGATATTGCTATTAAACAGCCTAAGGATGGTGAACTCATTTTCCCTTACAATCCAAAGTCTGTTACAGCAGGTTTTCAACGTGTACGTAATGCGTTAGGTATTGAGGATTTGCGTTATCACGATTTACGCCGCGAAGGTGCCAGCCGCTTATTTGAAAAAGGTTACTCGATAGAAGAAGTAGCTCAAGTGACAGGCCACCGTAATTTAAATATTTTGTGGCAAGTTTATACGCAATTGTTCCCGCATAAATTGCATGATAAGTTTACTGAATAACTTTCTTTAGGGCTTTATTTATGGTTGATAGTAACTTTCTGATAAGTTCTGACATTAAAGACATTGATACAAGTTTGAATGACCTATTACTGGATCCTGTATCTAGCTTTGTTGGTAAAGCTTCTGGAGACAGTATGCAAGGTGTAGGCATTTTTGATGGCGATATACTTATAATTGATAGGAAATTAAAACCTAAACACAATGATGTTATTGTTGCTTCCTACAACGGACTTTTTGTTTGTAAAATCGCTGACATGATAAATAATCAACTATGTTCTGCTAACCCAAGCTTTCCACCTGTGAAAGTTAAAGACTTAGATGAATATATTTTTCAAGGCGTTGTTACGAGCTCGATACATTTATTTAAACCCTATCTATAACTAGAGTTGAATACGTTAATTTTGCTTTTTGAATAGATGTGGCCAATACAGTTAAATTTAACTATGACTTATGTCGACTATAGTTATGAACAACTGTAATACCAGGCCACATAGTTAAATTCATCTTTACTCGAGCGATACCTCTTATCTATTCAACTATAGGTTCTAGTTTACTGTTCAAGCCTTTTGCCTTACTTTTATAACTCACAAAATCAGCTTTTTCGGTTGGGGTTGGTAATGGTGCATTATGAGTATGCGTTGATAAAGTCTGGTTCATTTGTTCGACCAGGCTTATTAAATCAAGGAGAACCTGAGCTACGTTTACTGAGCTGTCACCCAACCACACGGTTTTGCCTTCAACCTTTGCAAGCTCACTTGCCTTGGCGTGTAGGGTTTTTAATGTTTTTAAGTTCATGTTATCAGTGGCTTCAATATCCACCTGTTTTTTACTGCCAAGCAATAAGCCTTCAAGTGCAACGATTAAGGCTTTTTCACCAACAAGTGTTTTTAAGGCCCCCATGACTTCATTGACTTGGTTGCCATCGACTTTGCTTATTTCGTGGGTGTCTATGCTGCAGGTGCGTTGGTGATATTGCTCTTCACGGTTACGCGATTTTATTTTGCTGGTATCGCTCTGCTGTGTTATTTCCCCGTCCGTTGAAAAATGCCAGTGACCATCGCGGCCTTGTAACTTGCTGCGGCTACTTTGTTGTAGCGTGACATCGGTGCGCTTGTGTTCTGGCACCAAACTTTGCCAAGGTAATAAGTTGGTGATGACTGGATGGCTGTTCAGTCCATCGATGTATTGAATTAAGCAATGCATGCCTGGTGCAGGTTCGTTTAACACACCATGATCAGCGGCTTGGCCTGTGCCTAATGTGACTTGCTGAAATACAGGCACCGCTAATGGTTCGCCTGTTTTAGGGTTAAGCAATTGCACATCAGCGCCTTTGAGTGGCTTAAAGGCACTGCTGATCATCGCTTTGTTTGGCAAATCATAAATACGTTTAATGCGGGCGAGCTGGGGTAAATGCTTACGTTGCCCAAGTTCTGGAAAGTATCGAAGTACTAAGCGCTTTATAGCGTTTTTGACCATCTGATCACCTGTCTATCATCTTGTAATGTTACTTCAGTAATAAACCGCCCATTTAACTTTATACCAGGGCGTAGCTTAGGGATTGCCATAAGCATACCTGCGTTTGAAGCTATTACTTTAATTGGGTGTTCTTCAAAGTCGGTGATTTCAGTGTTTGCCCAGCGTGAGTCGTGCCAGCTACCTGCATACACCTTCCCATCAGGGCGCTGCTGAAATATAAACTGAGGAATACTGAACACATCAGCGCATTGCCTTAGCGCTTCAATCCCTGTGCCATGGTGATAAAATGCCGGCACGGCGGTTTGTGTGTAATCTGCATCAGGATAAACAAACGCTAAACCTGTTTTACTTAGCTCGTCACACACGTTCGCAAAGGTGGCATGACGAATAGCAAAGTTATGGGCAAACGATAAGGCGCCGATCAATTCACGGCACGTTAAAAACCAGCGGCCATTGCTTTGATGTTTTGCTTCAATCACACCTAAAAAATACGGCTGCATAGCATCAATGCTGTAGCCTATGTGCAACTCAACAATCCCTTGTGGCTCATGCTCTGCGACAATAACAAAGCTTGCACGGCCAGTGCTGAACAAATCAAGCTGTGTATTATCACTAACAATGCTTGTCACCTGTGCACCACCAATGGTGAGCACTTTAATTAGCCGGTTACTACTCATGGCCCTTCACTTTGTTCAAACGCAGCTTGTACTGTGGTGTGTCCATCAACGGCTTGGGTTTGGCTGTTTTCTTTAGCCTTACCATCAATTTGCTGCTGATTGCGCTCGGCGGTTGAAAGGACTTCAAGCAACTTAAACGTGACTTGCCACGCTTTAACCTCTTCAAGCTCAACTGCTTTTACTTCATCATTGAACTTCGCTTTACGTATTTTGTACGCTTCTGTGATTTCACTGTTAATGGTGTACTGTAGACGAGCGCCATTTTCATCGGTTGCTTTGGCCTGTGTGATTAACTCAGCAAGTTCAGCATGATCCTTAAAAGGAATTTTTGTATTGATAGTGACCACACCTGGCTTAACCCCTTTATCACCCGACAAGGTAAACGAACCTAACCCGCTCAAGTCATCACTTGGCAACTTAATGCCACAATTAATACGTATTTCATAACCTGGTACTTGCCAGCCATTTAACGTGATCATGCAAAAAGCTCTTTAATTGTTTGAATGTTATCGCCACTGCCAACAAACACGCAGTAAGCCCAATGCATGTCGTTATTACCTAATGTTTCAATTTGCTGTGCAAGTGCTCGCGCACTTTGTGCATTGCTATGCGTTACCGTTAAGTTTGCACCCGCTTGAAAGGTTGTTTCAGTTAGCCGATTATCACGGGCAGCTTTTAACTGCTCGGTGTCAGTAAGTGCCGCATTAATATCTGTAATGAGTTGCACACCTTCGTCGTTCACCAGCTGCTTGCTTTTGTCGACAAAAGCATTAGCAAGCGCAGGCAATGCACAGCAATCATTTACATGCTGCCACTCGATTGATTGCTCTGTTGTAGGCAGACGCATTTTATCGGTATCAAGGGTTGCTAAGCTGCTCGCATGTTGCTGCGCATGCGTAAAGGCTGGCAGCGCACACAGGACATTAAAGGCCGTAAGCTTGCTAGATAAACCAGCTGCACTTGGGGCGCTGCAACTAAGTATGACTGCATTGAATGCGTTAGGTCGTTGCTGCCTTGTTGCATCGTTGATTGCTTTTGCAAGTAACTGACTCCCCGCCGCTGCCGTAATAAGGCTAGGCGTTTGGTAACTGTTTAGGGCAATGATATGAATGCTCTTGCACGCAGCATTCAGTGCCGCCCTGCTTTGTGTATTAAACGAAGCTGGTAGTTCCATAGCGTTACCTAAAAACCGTAAGCAGTGACTTTAACGAGCCGTAAGCCCACACAAAAAACCACATAGGGTATGCTTTCCAACGAGGTACACCGTAGAACGTAAGTAAAATAAAGAACTCGTAATGTGCATTCTCACGACCTGTTTTCAATGCGTAATCATGCCAAATAGCCGCGGGTAAGCCTTTACCAAAGGGATTATGAAACCAGCGCACATACCAAGGTAAGGTAAACCCGTCTGTAACAAAGAACCGGTGCACCTCACCAAACTTAGTTTTGAGTGGCTCAAGTAATTGTGCTTTGCCTGCACTGATAAAGTTAAGTTTTACTTGCATAGCTACACCCTAAATGACAGAGAACTTACGTTCTTTTAGCTCAAAAATATCTTGCTCATAGTCGGTATTGATAAGCGCTTGGTTAACAATCCACACGCCATTGGTTTCAAATTTAAGTGGCAAGGTGAATACACCATCTACCACTTCGGCAGGCATTAATTGAACACGGCCCGTATCAACGCGCTTAAACGGCACTTTGAATTTACGATCAGGGATAGCTAATTTTCCTGTCGCAATCACCGCATCACTTGATTGCGGCACCGTGTATTCGTTTTCGTTGTTTACATACCCCTCAAGCTGCCCTGCAACATTATCGATAATGACAGGGATTAACTGTGTTTCAACAGGATTCAGACTGGCGAGGTAATCATCAACATTGTGATCACTGACAAGCGCTTTAGAGCCAATATAATCAGCAAAGAAATAGGCCTTCCCACCAATATCTACGATACTCTGTTGCTTAAATAACGTGATACTATCGGGGAGCTGTGGTGCGATAGCACCTGATTGAATTAATAATAAAACTTGCATGTCATGTTCCTTCGCTTGCACTTAGCGGAATACGAAAACCTGTTGTTTCATAAAGACAATTAGACGCCCACTCTTCTAATGCTTGTCGAGTGAAATATTTATTCGAGATGTTAGTCATAGCGAAGTAACCATGTTGCTCTTGCATATCCGACATAAATAGATCTTTTGATACTTGCGTAAGCCCTCCTGAAAACATATTCACTGCAAAGGAGTGGCTGGTACGCAATGGCGTCTTTCCTGCTTTTGCTGTTGTCATATCTAAGTCAGGGTTAATGCCAAATAAAATGCTGCAAATATCATATGTGTAGCCGCCACTGCTTGACGAACCGATTGATGAACCGATTAGCGATAACGAACCATTGAATAACGCAATGCCTGAAAAATCTTTGTCGGTCGATGTAGAAGTTGGATTACTTCTTAACTGCCTCACTATGCCGACCTCTGGTATGTCATCCGTTTTTGTGAGGGTATTTAAGTCAACCAGCTTTGATGCGCTTCGCGTATTATTCGAATACAAGTGAGTACAGTATAAAGTGCCATCTTCAAGTATACCGAAACTCGATATCAACTCTGTATTTTCGTATGCAGTAGGGCTCACTACTGCCGTCATATCAATCAAGTTAACTTTTACAATTCTGTGATAACTAGAGCTATTTTCATCAACAAGGCCAATAAAGTGCGGCACACCATCAATCAAATGTATGATTGAAACGCTTCCTTTAAATGAAACATTATTTCGCGGTAAGTCGTTTCTCAATAATACCCATCGAATAGAGCCGTCTTTGTTGTAATACCGAAGCCCTGTCGCATGTATATCGATATAACCACCTAGCGCATCATAAACGTTTGGATAAGTTCGTGATGCAACTGAGCCAAATGTATAACTCGCTGCTGTTGTTGCATCATAAATGTATGCTAAACGCTCATTTTCAGGCCATGGCAATAACTGCGTGGTTCTATGTAAGAACTCCCCAGCTTTAAACCCATCGTTGCGCTGCTTAACAATGCTATCCATTTAAAACTCCCATACATCATCTGCGGCGTTATAAACAAACACCCGCTCGTTTTTATCATCAGCCACGATGTTCACTTGCACATCAACCGCACCATCTTCTAGACGCTTAAACTTTGTTGCTTTGCCCTCTGCGATTTTTAACACTGGCTCACCGTTACTTGCTCGAACTGAAAACCAATCCCCATCTTGTAATTGGGTTTCGTCTTTACGAGTAATTGGCGCCGCGAACTCTGCGGCTTTTAACGAATAACGATTAAAAACAGTGATTGGCCCCTCTGGTTTAAAGGGTAAATTAGTGATGTAGTCTGTTTTTTCTAGGTATTGCGCATGTGTGTGGACATCAAATTCAGACTTACTAACAAACTCCCCCACTTGCACTTGCCAGGGCAACGCGCTTAACGTGATATTTAAGTCATCAGCAATGTTTTGGCTTCGCCATACAATGCTTTTCGCGCTGTAGTTTCCATAAACCTCAGCACTCGTTTTTGTTTTACTTTGTCGTGCAGTCGTGACCACCGCGATAAGAATTTGCTCATTATTCGCCTTGGTCGCAACGGCGCCATACCAGTTATAGTCAAAGTCGCCGACGTCGTAGCCCATCACGGCACTGATCACCACGGCATTACCATCGATGCGCGATACCGCTTTAACAGGTTCACTGTGCACAATGTTTGCTGGGATCACCGTGTTTGGGTCTATTGGCGCGGTTTCGTCTTGGCCATCAATATTCGCAAACACAAAATGCGTAATGTTTTGTACTTCATCACCGGCGAATACGGCGTTGCGATAATCTAAGCCCGCATTGGTTATTTGTAATTGACTCACCCTGTTACCTCTTGATCATATTCCACAAGGCCAATGGCATCGGTTGTATTGACCGTTGCCATCGCGCTTAAAAAGTAGCGGCGGCATGTTCTGCCATACTGCTCGATGACTTCATTAACAAGTTGTTCTTTGCCGCTAAACTCATCTTCTAACATGGCAATTTCCACCATATCCCAATCAAAGCCTGGTACGCGCTCATTCACTTGGATATAACCAAAACCAAGACGCTTAAAGATCCGCTCCATGCCAACATTTGAGCCAGCATCAGTGGCATTGGCAAACGCATGTTTTACACGCAAGCCATAAAGTGCGGCTGATTCACCAGGTAGGCGATTGATAGAGCGTTCCCATGCAAGCAAGTCTAAAATAGCGGTTTGTGCTGTTTCGCTGTGTTGCTGCTCAAGCCACCAAAATAGATAGCTCTCAACTTCCTGCCAGTAACTTTGCGCAACCTTTGCCAGTGCTTCTGCATCTTTGCCGCTCAACCAACTAGGTAATTGCGGTACTAATTCATCATGCATTCGTTAGCACCACACTGTTGATTGCCGGCAACCATAGCTCGCAGTTAATATCTGCATTGTCGAAACGGATTGTCTTAAGCTCTCGAAACTCTGCGTGTAATTCGCTGGCGAGCTGGCTAAAACTAAATAATGTGTTGGGCCGACATCGAGTGACATGCTTGTAAGCCGCGTTTTGTCTGAATGCTGCACGAATAAACTGCTCAATGTCGGCACGACGATCAGCGGTATTGGGGTGTTGTTGATAGTTCGCGACAATATCAAAGGGCTGATAGTTAATTGCATAAACCTGCAAATCATCGCCACTGCCGTGATTACCTTCAGCAATGTGATTGTTAATTTGGTTCAATAAAGCCGTGCTGATTGCACCTACATCTAAATACACATAGGCATTTGCACTACCTGGCCCCCGTGGTGCGTTCTTTTCAAATACGATGTTATCAACTGAAATACCCGTAAAGGTTGAAATAATAGAGCGATACACCGCATCAACGTGATAGCTGCCTAGAGACGAAAATGCATCACGTATACGCAACCGATAGTTATCATCTGTTTCAACGTCTTGCCCTGCTCTGGTTAGCCAATCAGTCTTATTCGTAGCTGTGAGGTTTTCAATATCTGAGATAACACGTACATAGTAACCCGCGGCTAAGTTGTAGCTTTGCCCTGTCTGCTCAGCCTCGACTGACACAGTGTGTGTTGCTTCTCCCGCAGCAAAGGTTTGATCAAATAACGTCACGACACGATATACGTGCCCGTTGATCGGTAAGCTCTCTATTACTGTGCCTTGGGGGATCACTAATTCCGTGTCGGTATCTGTGCGTGTAAATTCAATCAGTCCTTTTGCTTTTACCGCAGGCAACTTAAAGGTTTTACGCGATTCGCCGTGTTGCTCTAACCACTCATCACTGGCAAGCATAACAAAGGAATTAGGCATTACCTTTGTGATCAAGCTATCGATAAGCTGTCGTGCAGGCTCAACCATGATGGATTTTTGCAAACGAAAAAACGGGCTAAACGTGCTTGTGTTGTTAACCGAAAACTCACCTTGCTCAACATGCTTTTGCCACAGTGCGTGCAGTTCTTCATCCGTGACAGGAATGCCCGCGGCTTGAAGCTCTTGCTTAAATAACGTGGTGTAGTCCATTAAATGGCCCCCTCAATCGTGTGAGCGGTGACACTAATTTCACCTGTCAGCTGCTTTATCACTTTGATGGTGCCTGGCTTCAAACGCTGATCTTGCTCCACTATCAACTCTATCTCCGTTAAAATTTTGGCAACGATGTTGTTATTACGAAGGCCAATGAGCTCAACCAGTTTGCCGCTTTCAATAATGCGGTGCTTAATATCCTGTGCAATCACATCGCTATTCGTTAGCTGGCTAGGCACGGCAAAGCTATCAAGGGCCAAGTCCTGATCAACAATGTTTAAATCAATATTGATAGTTGTCATTAGCCTGTAAGCTCCATCATTGTTTCAATACTGTTTAATGGGTCTTCAGACTTAACCGTTAAATTATCGATGTAGACACGTTTACTGTTATCCGTTTGACGCGAATTGTCTGTGTTGTTACTTGTTGCTAGGCTTTGCAAATACGCTGACTTTTTCACACTTGGCTTATAGCTTTTACTGTGTTGTTGGGTACTCAGTTGCTCAACGCTGTTAGCATTGGTGTGTACTGCGTTAGTAACTGCCTGATCTGTTTTTGCTACTGTTTGGCTAATATGACTGTTCAGGCCAGATAACTCGGCTTGTTTTGCATCAAATACAGGCGAATTAGCAGCGTTAGTAAAATGGTTAGCTGAAGCATAGTTATTCGTAACGGTACGATTAGGTATAGCAGCGGCATTATCAATAATGCGTTTGCCATAGTCGCGGCTATAGGCCTGATCCGCATGCTGCATAACTAAGTTTTTTGGTTGGCTGCGATCAATGCTTTCATAGGCTGATACCGCTTCTGTTCTTATTTTTGCTTCGGTATCATCAATAAGACCAAGCTTTTCAAGTAACCACTTAACACTGTCAATCACGTAATCAAACGATGCTTTCACATTCACAAATGCTTGCATGAGTGCTTGACCCCATGCCGTGTTTTGGAATGCGGCAACAAGATCATCCCAGTAATAAATCAGCGCAGCCACGGCGGCAACCAATGCGATAATACCTGCAACAACCCATGTAACAGGGTTTGCCCACAGTGCAGCATTAAATAACCATGTGGCGGCTTTACCTGCCAACATCACGGTTTTAAACGCACCAAACGCAATCGATGCAGCGGCGACTGTCGCAATAAGTGATAAGAATCCCAGTACACGTAAAGCAATCAACGCCCCTTGCCAAAGCTTAGTCAGTAAGGTTAAACCACTGGTGAGTGCAGCGGTTGATACAAGCGCCATGCGATAAAGGCCCATTGTGAAAATAACCAACCCATACACGGTGATCAGCGCAATAATGCCCACCACAGCCGTTGCTATCACACTGGATAAAACAGGAAAGCGCTCAGTCAGGGAAACGATATATGCAAAGCCAGCGGCGAGTTGTTCAACAAATGGTTCAACCACAGGTAGTAAACGATTGCCTACCGCGGTGGCTGCGGCATTAAACGAACCGACTAAACGATCCCACGGGCTGGCAATAATGTTTGCCATTTCCGCGGCTTTTGACGCATCTTGTACATTTTCAAAGGTGTTAATGCCTGCTTTGAGCTTATCAACTTTGGTACTCAGTACGTCGATTGCTTTCGCGCCCTGCTTACCAAAGATTTGTGTCAACACATCACCGCGTTGTACAGAACCCAATGAGGATAAGCGTTCATTGATACGCCCTAACACCACATCAATCGCCAACATATCACCATTATCAGCGGTCAGTTTAATGCCCAGTGCGTCTTGTGCTTTGCCAATGCCCTGTAGTAACGAGGCGGCTTGCGTGCCTGCCACCGAGCCTGATTTAGCAACCAGCTGTAATTCACCCACTAAGGCAAATTGCTGTGCTGAGCTTAAGCCAATATTGGTTGCCGTTGCCCCAAGGTTGGCAAATGCGGCTTGCATTTCAGCACCGGTGGTTTTATATAGTTGTACCGCTGTCGCTGTTTGGCCTGCAATTTGATTTACCCAATTGGCCTTCCCCATTTTATTGGCGGTTTGCTCAAAAATACCGTACATGGTGCCCATGTAGCTGGTGATTGTTGACGCGTCCGCTTTGGTCGCCACAGCGAGCATGTTTGATGTTTTCGTAAACTCAGATAATTCATCACCATTTAAGCCCGCAATCGCAGACTGAATGTCATAAGCGCTTCGCACAAACTCTGCGGAGTTACCGCCAAATTGAAAGCCAAACTCATAGGAGGTTTTAGTCAGTTTTTGTAGCGCATCATCGGCAACACCCAATGATTGTACTTCACCCAATGCGGCCACATGATCAATGGCGGGATTTAAAGAACGAGCCAGCGCAAAACCGCCCGCGACAGCCGTTGTTGCACCGCGCATCATTTGATCTTGCGAAGCTCGTGCTTGGCTGCTCAGCTGGTTAATTTTAGCCATGACTTTATTAACCGGCCCAGTGACTTTATCAATGATGCCGATTGAATAAGTGAGCTTATCTAACTTGCTGAGGGTTGCCATTAATCGCCGCCTATTGCTGTACAAATACCGTTGTTTACGGCTATTGCTAAGTTCTCTTGTTCACTGGTGTATAAGTAAAGAGCCTGTGCCAAGCTTTCATCCGTTGGGGGGATCACGCCAAAGTATTTAGCGTGATACGCCAACAACTGATCAAGTCTGTTTTTGCCTATTTGCTTGGCTCGGCTTTCGATTTTTTTACTTTGAAATTAAACTCTGGTTGATACTCTTCAACCACCGCCCCCACTAAGAACAATGGCGCACCAGGCTCTTGCACTAACTCTTTAAGCTTCGCTACATGACTTTCAATGACGGTGTCTAACAAAAAGTTGGTTGCCGGTTGCACTTTGTTATTGGGCTGCGTTGCATTTAAATACTTGTTGTAGTCGTTAGCGTTAATGTTAAAGGTGATTTCACCTTTCGAAGTCTCAACGGTAATTTTCTTTTCAAACGCCATGATCAATACTCTCTTTAATATCTGCTTGGTCTAGCAGCGTGTAGGTAAAATAAGGGCCATACTTGGCAGCGGATTGCTCACACAAGGCAATGAACTCGTCAAAGTCATTTGGATTTGCAAACACCTGGCAACCGGCAGACCACTTATCAACTTGGGTTGATGTGGTTTTACTGTTTGCGCGGTGGCAGTTAATGCCAAAATAACCTTGCTGTAGTTGCGCCTCTGGTGTGACGTCCGTGTCTAACTCGGTGTCTTTATTGTTGTCACGCAAGACAACAACGGGTTTATGTTGTACAAGGGCGCGGTATTTGCCCTGGTGATAACCCAACGTCCATAAGCTTTTATGCTGTCCTGCAACTAGCACGGCAGTACCGTCTACGTTCATCGGGTGTTTACGCCAGTAAAGGCCTGCGTCTGTAGTGGCTTTAAACTGGTTTAATTGCCACTCACCACCTTGTTGATACAGCACACAAATCGCATCATTAAACGTATTGGCACGGGTGTTTGCATGGCGAATACCAATAATGTTTAGGTTTAATTCACCTTCAAACACACGGTAGCCACATGCTTGTAATGTATTAAGTAACGCTGTAACAGATAGATTGCGAATGGCTTTAGTCATTACAGATCTCTCACTTCATCAGCGGTTAGATACGGCACACCATTGATTTTGATAAAATCAGGACTCGTCACAGGGCACTTAATCGAGGTGACGTCTTCGTCGCCTCCTTCCGCTTTCAGATCAAGCAAGTCTTCTAGTTGCGGTAAACAACCAAATGCCTCAATATTCTTTTTCCCTGCTGATACCTCAGCATTGAATGCCACATCAAACGGCTCAATCCCCTTCCAGCTTCCCGCTTTTTCTGCTTGTGATTGCACAATTAGCCAGTTCTCATGATCAAGCTTTAGGGTTACTTCCGCTGACACTGGGCCATCAATGTAGCCTTTAGGCACACCACGCA
Organism: Pseudoalteromonas sp. 68 DY56-GL68; assembly: GCF_041414825.1. NCBI lineage: Bacteria > Pseudomonadati > Pseudomonadota > Gammaproteobacteria > Alteromonadales > Pseudoalteromonadaceae > Pseudoalteromonas > Pseudoalteromonas sp. 68 DY56-GL68. The sequence goes on along the minus strand of NZ_JAOCZL010000024.1, from coordinate 8,835 downwards.
CGGTTTTAGGTTTTCGGCCATCGGTGATTTTTACCTGTGCTTCTATTACGTGCACCATTGACGAACCAATGAACACATCAAAATCTTTACCACCTAATACTTTTTGCATGTGCCTTACTCCTGATCTTGGCGGTCTAACATGATGCCGACGAGGATTTCACTTGGTGAATCATACGGCGTGATTTTCATCATTATTTGAATTTGCTTAGCGCTCAGCCATGTAATGCTAATGCTGTCTTCTTTCGGCGGTTCAATGAGACCTGGGAACTTATCTGCACCAATGTTCACTGACTTACTCATTTCGCGTAATGGTTTACTCATCACGCGCTTGCCAAATTCAGTGCCACTGGGGCTGTTGTTTAAGCGGCGGTTCTTAATGTTTTGAATCGCAATGATGCGAACAGCCCGCGCGGCCATATCAACAATGCGACCATTTTCAATTTGTTGAAAATCGCCACCTTCCGCATCAAGGGTGTTCACATCACCAAAGTACACACCATCAAAATCAGCATAAAACTGAGTGCAACTAAAGCGCTGTGCATCCAGTGCTGCCGTGGTTGCATTGGTGAGTGGTTTGCCTTCGGCATCTTCTGGTAGTGGCATCAAAGACATGGCACCCGTCAGTACACGCATTGGGCTATCTGCAATCGTGACTGAGCGTTTACACAAGCGCCCTGTTACCGCGCCGAGTTCATCACCAAATAGCAATGGCACCACCGCCACACGTGGGGCAACCACCCCATCTGTCAACGGTTGAAGCGCGGTTACTAAATCAGACCATGTTTGCTCTGCGGCAAGACCTGGCGCAGCAACAAGAATATGAACCCGTCTTGCAAGACTTGATAAGATTTCGAGGGCTTTAGCCTGGTAACTTTCAATGTCGGCTTTGCCTGTAACAGGCGTACAAATCACGATGATTTCAGGACTGACGTCTTGGTCCATCGCTTTATCAATGAGCGTCATAATGTTCGCACCAACAGCATGAGCAATGGCATAGCCACTGACCAAATCATCACCGTTACGCTGCCATGCTTTTACTTGTGTTTTTAATGGCGAATCGGCTTCACCAAATTCACTGTCAAAATCACTTTGTGCATTAATAGGTAGAATTTTGCCGTTACTCTCTGGCCCTTCGCCAATGAATAACACGCTGCGCTCCACTTCTTTCGTAGCGCCACTGCCTGTTTGTCTGGCTGCAACGGATACTTTACCTTGTGCCATGGTCGTTCCTTATTTGCTGCGCTACGCCACTTGCATAGCTTTGTTTAAAATAAAACTCTGCTGCTCTTTTTGCTCAGAGGCGGTCTGCCCTAAAAATGAGCGGGCAGGCAAATCAATCTGCCAACTGCTCTTACTTGAGCTGCCCTTTAATTCGCGCAGTAAAAACCCTGCTTGGTTTTTACTTAAATGCTCGGTTATCCAGATTATCGTAGGCCGTTTCGTGCCTTTACCTTTCCCCCGTGGGATTGTGTAACCCGCCGCAATTAATGCACGGGCGAGGTTTTTTGTTGCTGGCCCATCTTTAGTTTGATTGCCAGCACTTGATTGTTTTTCTACATCAAGGCTGACCCCTTCTTGATGGGCGCGGGCTATCTTTGCAGTGCGTGTGTGATTAAAGTACACACGGCCGCTATCAGGTCCGTACCGCACTTTCATGCGACGCTTAAGCTTGGTGAGCATTTTCTTTTTTCTGCCGTTTGCCCTGCCTTGCCAGCGCTTCCCCATCAAGTCTTGTTGTTCAGTGATCCGCGTTTTACTACTTCGGTTTGCCGCGCGAATTGCACCGCGTATTAAATTGCGGCGCTTGTTTGGGCTAAGGCGTAAAAACGCGAGCTGCTCTTTACTTTGCCCCTCGTCAAATTTGACGTTAAGCACGGCTTATTTGCCCTAGCAATGTAAACTCTTCAGCAATCCACACGCTTTGTTCACCAAAGTCATAACGTATGCCGTCTAATTCAAACGGGCCGTTCTCTGTTTGAACAAGCTCAATCTCTTCACATAGCTGTTCAATCATCAATTCAACTTCATTGCTGTTGTCATCATTCACATCAGCACTGAATTCAAGGTCGCGGCTGTCGTATTTACCGCCATTGTTTTGCAGCCAAAACGAGGCAAAGGCACAAATCAATGCTGCTGGCGCTGAGCACGGGTTTATACTGATCACCCCTGAGTAATAAAAACGTGCGGCTAATAACCCGTTTCCATTTATTGTTTTGCTACAGGGCTCAATGCGTCCGCCTTCAATCCAACTATCAAACTGGGTATCAAGGGCTAATTTGTGACCCTGATACACAGCGCTAACTAAATGCTGTTTAAGCATTGCTATTTTGCTTTGGCTCATAGCAATTCAACCGACAAGTTCACGCTGAGCGACTGCAATAAACGCAAAGCGTTAATACTCTCGCGTTGCCAATGTTCATGATTATCAACCGCTGATTGGCTCTGTGCTGTCGCGTTATCACGGTGTGTATTGCCAAGCTTTGATACCAGCAAATTTGCTTTGGCTTTGCTGTACACAGCATCACAGTAAAAAATCACTTGTTGCGCGTTAAGCGGTTCGCTATTGGTCAGTTGAACACCGTCTAGCTCTTGGTTTATTTCTGCTTGAGCACGGGTGAGTTTTTCAACGAGCAGATCAGGTTTATTCGCGTACTCGCTGGCAACCGCGTAATGCTCAATAAAGTGAGCCGTGCCGAGTGCTGGATAATAGCCATTGCCTGGCACTTCAACATTGACGCTTTGTAAATCTGCCTGTGGCATACCGCTTAAATTCATCACACACCTTTCACTAGACCATTCACATGACAATTAAATTGGGTGTGGGCGCCACTTAGTCACATGCGTTAAGCAAGCAATGCAAACGCTGTGCTAAGTTGCCCACCGGCGATGGAGCTAGTCAGCGTCTGCCGCTTTTTCTGGCTCGCTTTGTTTTAGTAACTTTTGCAGATCTTTTAATAGCCCCTTTACACCTGCACCATCGTTAATGGCGAGGGCCTGCTCAGCAAAAATCGCAGCAAAGCCGTAATTGTGTAATGACGCATCGACCTTAGCGGTGATGGCGTAGAGCTTGCCGCCCACGACTTCTAAACCTGTCCAGTTTTGGTTTTTCACGATCTTGATTAAGCGATGCAGTACAAAACTGATTTCAAATAACCCATCATGTTTTGATTCTGATAAGTAAAAGTTGGCATCGTCGTACAACTGATCGATAACGAACGCAGGCCAATGTTTGGTATTAAACACCGTGGGTAATGGCTGCTTTTGTTCAACCATCAATGGCAATAGCCCTAGCACTGCATCCCAGCGTTTTAAATCTACTAGCCAAATAAATACCCATGCCAACACGGTGTTGGGGTGGTTTTGGCCGCTTAGGCGATAGCGGTTGATATAGCCTAGATAGTCATTACGCTTTAGGGCTTCTGACTTATAACTGGCTTTATCTGCAATATCGCTAAATGTTTTTAGTTGAGCTAAGTCAGACTCGATGGCCGCTACAAAAAACGGGTACTCTTTTTGCTCATTGTCGGTTACTGGCGTATTAGCTTGAACGGCTTCAACCGCTGCTGTTGGCGCCTTTGTGTCAGTGCTATTTGGTACGCTGTTTGCTGTTTTGGCTAATGATTTTTTAACTAAGCTCATTTAAAAACACTCTACTAGTTGGTTAAAAAGAGCCGCCCTGAAACTTGGAAAAAAGGGCGGCAATTGCTGCTGTTAGTAAACTAAACCCAGCCGTCACCTGCTTGATTTGGTAACTTCACATTGGCTGATTCAAAGTAAATCGCTTTTTCTAAGTCTTCGACGTAGTAGCAATCGTTACGTGACAGATAGTCTTCAACACGTTTTTTCTTCGCGTTATTTTCAACGCTCGTACGGGTTGAACCTGTTTGCACGTAATGACTTAGGTTGTCAAAGCTGGTGACTAAGATGCCGCGTGCGGGGAAAAAAGGAATTTTGTAACTCGCCAAGCCCCCATAGGTTTCAATGACCTGTTGAAGCTCAATTTTTGTCTTTTCGCTTGGTGTGTGTGCTTGTTTGGCGTACAGCTTATTTTTATCGTGTGCGAGTAGTTCATCACCGATAATCGCCACCATGTTGGCACGTTTATGCTCTGGAATACCTTGCAATGCGTCATGCACTGCTTGATCGAGGTTTTCATAGTCGCCGCCTGCACCAATACGGATTTCATTCACTGTTACACCTTCGGTCACAACACGCTCTGGTGCATCACGACGAAGTAATTGCAACCAACCAATGTTGACGTCATTCATCATTGGGTATGCCACAATATCCGTGGTATCAGCGGCATGCGTACCATTCCAACCGATTTTGATGATATCCAGTGCAATCGCCTGGCGAACGTGGTTACGGTAGCGTTCATGGAAATCAGGGAACTTCGACCACTGATCCATTTTCACCCATGTGATATGAATGTCACATTCAGTTGGGTAACAGCGATATTCGCGTTTATCGAGCTTCGATACATCGCGGGTTTTACGCTCTTTGGTGTCGTCGGTTTCAACACCAGCACGACCCGTCACACCACCGTCAACACTCATGATCACCGATTGACCGACTAGGTCATCAACCGGTGCGGTATTAATCATCTGTAAGAATTCAGACGATTCATACACTGCGTCATAAAGGCGTTGCTCTACAGTTGGCTCAACGTTAAATTGCTCTGACATTGATGCCACGCCATAGTTAACGGCCATGCCTGCCATAATGGCAACAAATAATTCTCTGGTTCTTGTCTTCATGTTCTTTCCTGCGTTTAAATTGGTTACGTTCAATCCGTGTGATTACAGCAACTGGCTGTATTTACCTTCGTCGCCTTCGGGTTCATCGTCGGCGTCGGTGGTATTACCCGCAGGTGCGTTTACTGCTTTTTCAAACTTGTCTGTCAGTTCTGTAAGCAGTTTTTTCGTTGTGGATAGCTCTTCTTTTAGCTCAGCTACTTGAGTGCTTTCGCCATCTTCAGGCGGTGTTTCTTCGCCTTCCACTTTGGTGGTTGAGAATGAATCAAGCTTTGTTGAAAAGCCGTCTAGCTTTTGGCTGAATTCGGCAAGCGGTGTGCCCAGTGCATCTTTTAATGCGGTGGCTAAGTCTTCTGGTTTCATATCGGGTTCTTCCTGATTGAATGAAAATAGTCGTTTAAAAAAGGGTTTTTTAGTGGGTTCATCATCGACGGGTTCGCATGCCCCTAACTCGACTTTTAATAAGGCGACGTCCTTGTCGTCTGACTTACTCTTACTGCTAAAGTTAATACGGTCTGTGTAGCAACTCGCTGGGTAATCGGTGACAGCAAGGCCTGTTAGGTAGGTTTTGCCCGAGCCCATAAAGTCACGGTTTATTTCAATGCTGAAGTACACCGCTTGATCGGCTTTGTTTAGCTCAACAAAGCTTTGATTTGGTGCAAGCACCGCATATAAGCACACCACACCTTCTTCGTTTTCGTATGCTTCAACGCTCAACACATCGCCCAACATGCCTGCTATATCAACGTTGTGTAGGTTTTTAGCTGCCCAGCCCGACCAATTGAATTCATGATCAAGGTTGATACGTGCGCCATATTTGCGCGGGTTGTAGGTTTCTACAATGTCGGCTACGTCTTGCTCTGTGATTTCACGACCATCAACTGTCATGCCTACCGCAGCAATGGAAAGTGGTTTTGTACGTAGTTGACCTGGCATAAATAAAACCTTTGTTGGTTGAGCGTTTTGCTTTAAAGTTGCTTGCAGTTTGCACCCTCTTTTTACACCTTTCCAACGGTTTAACTTTTTGAAATTCCTATATTTAGCTTTTAGGAATTGATAGGTTTTTAACTGACAGATCACACGCTTTATAACGAATACACTGCCGCTATGGATTATTAAACGCGGTGCATTATGAAGGCGAACTACGGACCAGAAATACGCAAAAAAGCACAAGACTTGTATGTGGTTGAAGGTTACACGGTGGATGAAATTGCCGACCTGGATGACATGCCAAGTGCGCGTAGTGTTCGCCGCTGGGCTGAGGCGGGCAAATGGGAGGACATGTGTCCAAGCTATAACGCTGAAATGGCCTTTAGCAAGCGCATAAACCTGCTGGCTGATAAAGACAACAAAACCGAAGCGGACTACAAAGAGCTCGACTTTTGCACGCGCCAATTATGCGCACTGAATAAAAGTAAACTTGCCCCTGCCCCTAAGCAACGTGCCATTAATGATGATGCGCCAAACCAACAAAGTAATGGCAGCAATAAAAAGTCGAAAAAGAAAAACGATTGCTCTGGCATTACCGTTGACATGCTTAATGAGCTTAAAGACAAACTACTTTACCCACACCAAAAGCATTGGTTTGAGAATCAAGATCACCGCAGCCGATTCATATTAAAGCCACGCCAAATTGGGGCAACCTTCTACTTTGCCTTTGAAGCATTTTACGATGCAGTGGTTAACGGCCGGAACAAGATTTTTATATCAGCGAGCCGCGACCAAGCCGAAGTATTTAAAGCAAATATTGTCGCGCTAGTACGTGAACACTTTAATATTGAATTAACCGGCTCACCAATGGTGTTAAACCTTAAAGGTGGTAAAACGGTTAAGCTTATTTTTAAATCGACCAACGCACGAACGGCACAATCGGAAAGCGGCGACTTATACATCGATGAAGTATTTTGGATACCAAAATACAAAACATTACGCGGCCTTGCACAAGCCATGGCCACGCACAAGCATTTACGTATTACCTATTTTAGTACGCCTTCAGTTACCAGCCATGAAGCGTATGATCATTGGAATGGTAAGTGGTACCGCAAAACAAAAGCCTGTAACGATCCTGAATTTGAAATTGATGTAAGCCACACAGCGCTGAAAGATGGCATGTTGTGTGACGACGGTATTTGGCGCCAAATGCTCACTGTACATGATGTGGTTAATTCAGGCTTTGACCGCATTGATATTGGCGTACTTGAAAACGAATACAGCACAGACGAGTTTAATAACTTGTTTATGTGTAAGTTTATTGATGATGCACACAGCGCCTTTAACCTGAACCAAATCATGGCGTGTGTGGTTGATTCAACTAAATGGGATGACTTCAATTTAGAATGGGAGCGCCCTTTTGCGTTAAAACCGGTGGTGATTGGTTTTGACCCCGCCCGCTTTGGTGATAAAGCCAGTGTGGCAGTATTAAGCTGCCCAATGAAACCAGGTGAAAAGTTCCGCCTGCTTGAAGCAATCGATTTAAGCGGTAATGACTTTGAAGCCATGGCCGCAGAGATAAAGTTACTCACTGAAAAATACAACGTACAACATATTGGCGTTGATACCACTGGGATTGGTTATGGCGTGTGGGAAATGATCACTAAGTTTTTCCCGAACGCTGAGCCTATTCATTACAACCCAATAATCAAGAACCAGCTGGTTATTAAAGCCATTAACGTGATTAAAAACCGCCGCTTTGAGTTTGACCAAGACGCGGTAAACATTGCCAGCTCATTTATTAATATTCGCCGTAAAGTGTCTGGCGACCAGATCACGTATGCCACCAACCGCACAGCCACCACAGGCCATGCCGATATTGCTTGGGCAATTATGCATGCTATGAAATTTGAACCATTGGACGGCAATGCCCACAGCCGCCAAACCTCTGTAGGAATTGCAGCTTAATGAGTAAACCACGATTACAAGTCAGTAACGGCCAATTGCCGAACTACAGCCAACGAACAGCCGTAACCGATACCTTTAGTTTTGGCGACCCTGAGCCGTGCTTAGATAATCGACTCACTGATTACATTGGTGTGTTTAGTGATAGCAACGGTATTTATGCACCGCCTATTAGTTTGCAAGGTTTGGTGAAACTGCTCAGAGTGAATGCTCAGCATGGGCCCATACTCTACTTTAAGCGCAACATGATCTTAAAGTGGTATAAACCAAACCCATTGTTGAGCCACCAAGCACTAAGCAAATTTGCGTTTGATTTACTTTGGAGTGGTAACGCCTACTTGCAGATTATTCGTAATGCGTTTGGGCAAGTGATTAGGCTGCGCCATTTACCCGCATTGACGATGCGTTATACCAAGACGCGTGGTGTCTACGCCCAGCTTAGCAACCGCACTCACCAACCTATTTATTTCAAGGCTGGCGAAGTCATTCACGTAAAAGAGTACGACCCTGCGCAAGGTATTTATGGCATTCCGCAATATTATGGCGGTATTCAGTCTGCACTACTCAATGAAGATGCCACTTTATTTAGGCGCCGTTATTACAAAAACGGTGCGCACATGGGCTTTATCTTCTCCATGGCAGATCCAAACTTAAGTGAAAAAGACGAAGCTGCACTAAAAGAAGCGATTCGAAATTCAAAAGGCGTGGGTAACTTTCAAAGCCTGTATTTTAATTTCCGCAGCAACAAAGCCGATGCTGAAAAGGCGATAAAGATAACGCCTGTCGGTGATATATCCACTAAAGACGAATTTGAGCGCATCAAAAAAATAACCCTAAACGACATGCTCAGCATGCACCGCGCACAAGAAGCACTCAGCGGGCAATCATCTGGTGATAGCCCTGGCTTTGGTGATTTAGACAAAATCACCCGCGCTTATTACAACAATGAAGTGGTACCGCTTCAGCAAGACGTACTGGGTATTAATAACTACTTACCCGCTGCACAGCATATTGAATTTAAAGAGCCTGAGTATTCAGACTTAAACCCAACAACAAAGGAAAGCGCATGAGCTGGTTAGACATCATTGAATTTATTAAACAATGGGGGCGATTATTTATGTTGAGTTTCTTAGCAGCCACTATCCAAATGTATTTAAGCAAACGACAGTTCACGTTTTTTCATTAC
>NZ_JAOCZL010000023.1:0-3272 GCF_041414825.1 Pseudoalteromonas sp. 68 DY56-GL68 | reverse complement strand
GGTATCTACTTTAGTATTCTCATCATTATTTGATGAATTAACTTCTGGCGAAGTTAACAGCTGTCACTAACAAAGACCCGTTTGGGTTGTATGGTTAAGTGACTAAGCGTACACGGTGGATGCCTTGGCAGTTGGAGGCGATGAAGGACGTATTAACTTGCGATAAGCCTAGTCAAGCTAGTAAAAAGCACTTGAGACTAGGATTTCCGAATGGGGAAACCCACCTGCTTGCAGGTATCTTGCACTGAATACATAGGTGTAAGAGGCGAACGCGGAGAACTGAAACATCTAAGTACCCGTAGGAACAGAAATCAACCGAGATTCCGGAAGTAGCGGCGAGCGAAACCGGACCAGCCCTTAAGCTTATTTTGTGTTAGTGAAACATTCTGGAAAGTTTGACGATACAGGGTGATAGTCCCGTACACGAAAATGCAATCTAAGTGAAATCGAGTAGGTCGGAGCACGTGAAACTTTGACTGAATATAGGTGGACCATCATCTAAGGCTAAATACTCCCAACTGACCGATAGTGAACCAGTACCGTGAGGGAAAGGCGAAAAGAACCCCTGTGAGGGGAGTGAAATAGAACCTGAAACCGTGTACGTACAAGCAGTAGGAGCCCATCACCAAACCTCTTTTCTTTGATGTGTGTAGTACAAAGGATTTAATTGTTCTAAAAAGGAAATAAAAATGAAAAGCACCATTTTATTAGTTATTGCACTTGGTTCTATGTCTTTAAATAGTGTAGAAGCAAAAGAAATTAATAAAAAAGAGTCAACTGTCAGCAATACATCACCTAGAACGTGCAACTCAGATTCTAATTGGTTTGAGCTATTACGTTGTCAAAAACAGGTGTAATTGCAAGTTAAGGCAGCATAGCTGCCTTATTTAGAGATGTTTGGGATGGGTGACTGCGTACCTTTTGTATAATGGGTCAGCGACTTATATTTTGTAGCGAGGTTAACCGATTAGGGTAGCCGTAGTGAAAGCGAGCGTTAACTGCGCGTTGAGTTGCAAGGTATAGACCCGAAACCCGGTGATCTAGCCATGGGCAGGTTGAAGGTTGAGTAACATCAACTGGAGGACCGAACCCACTAACGTTGAAAAGTTAGGGGATGACCTGTGGCTAGGAGTGAAAGGCTAATCAAACCGGGAGATAGCTGGTTCTCCCCGAAATCTATTTAGGTAGAGCCTCGGACGAATACTTACGGGGGTAGAGCACTGTTAAGGCTAGGGGGTCATCCCGACTTACCAACCCTTTGCAAACTCCGAATACCGTAAAGTACTATCCGGGAGACACACGGCGGGTGCTAACGTCCGTCGTGAAGAGGGAAACAACCCAGACCGCCAGCTAAGGTCCCAAAGTCATAGTTAAGTGGGAAACGATGTGGAAAGGCCCAGACAGCCAGGAGGTTGGCTTAGAAGCAGCCATCCTTTAAAGAAAGCGTAATAGCTCACTGGTCGAGTCGGTCTGCGCGGAAGATGTAACGGGGCTAAACTATGCACCGAAGCTGCGGATTCAAACTTTGTTTGAGTGGTAGGGGAGCGTTCTGTAAGCCGTTGAAGGTGAACCGGGAGGTTTGCTGGAGGTATCAGAAGTGCGAATGCTGACATGAGTAACGATAATGCGGGTGAAAAACCCGCACGCCGGAAGACCAAGGGTTCCTATCCCATGTTAATCAGGGTAGGGTAAGTCGACCCCTAAGGCGAGGCCGAAAGGCGTAGTCGATGGGAAACGGGTTAATATTCCCGTACTTGGTATAATTGCGATGGGGGGACGGAGCAGGCTAAGCAAGCATGGCGTTGGTTGTCCATGTGAAAGTAAGTAGGTTGGTGACTTAGGAAAATCCGGGTTGCTAAGACTGAGATACGAGACGAGCCACCAAGGTGGTGAAGTTGCTGATGCCATACTTCCAGGAAAAGCCTCTAAGCTTCAGATTATACCGAATCGTACCCCAAACCGACACAGGTGGTCAGGTAGAGAATACTAAGGCGCTTGAGAGAACTCGGGTGAAGGAACTAGGCAAAATTGTACCGTAACTTCGGGAGAAGGTACGCTCCTATCTGTGATGAGATTTACTCTCTAAGCGGACGGGAGCCGCAGTGACCAGGTGGCTGGGACTGTTTATTAAAAACACAGCACTGTGCAAAATCGCAAGATGACGTATACGGTGTGACACCTGCCCGGTGCCGGAAGGTTAATTGATGGGGTTAGTTTTCGGACGAAGCTCTTGATCGAAGCCCCGGTAAACGGCGGCCGTAACTATAACGGTCCTAAGGTAGCGAAATTCCTTGTCGGGTAAGTTCCGACCTGCACGAATGGTGTAACCATGGCCACGCTGTCTCCACCCGAGACTCAGTGAAATTGAAATCGCAGTGAAGATGCTGTGTACCCGCGGCTAGACGGAAAGACCCCGTGAACCTTTACTACAGCTTGGCACTGAACATTGACCCTACATGTGTAGGATAGGTGGGAGGCTTTGAAGCAGAGACGCTAGTCTTTGTGGAGCCGTCCTTGAAATACCACCCTTGTAGTGTTGATGTTCTAACGTTGGTCCCTAATCGGGATTACGGACAGTGCCTGGTGGGTAGTTTGACTGGGGCGGTCTCCTCCCAAAGAGTAACGGAGGAGCACGAAGGTTGGCTAAGTACGGTCGGACATCGTACGGTTAGTGTAATGGTAGAAGCCAGCTTAACTGCGAGACAGACACGTCGAGCAGGTACGAAAGTAGGTCATAGTGATCCGGTGGTTCTGAATGGAAGGGCCATCGCTCAACGGATAAAAGGTACTCCGGGGATAACAGGCTGATACCGCCCAAGAGTTCATATCGACGGCGGTGTTTGGCACCTCGATGTCGGCTCATCACATCCTGGGGCTGAAGTCGGTCCCAAGGGTATGGCTGTTCGCCATTTAAAGTGGTACGCGAGCTGGGTTTAGAACGTCGTGAGACAGTTCGGTCCCTATCTGCCGTGGGCGTTTGAGAATTGAGAGGGGTTGCTCCTAGTACGAGAGGACCGGAGTGAACGAACCGCTGGTGTTCGGGTTGTCATGCCAATGGCACTGCCCGGTAGCTACGTTCGGAACTGATAAGCGCTGAAAGCATCTAAGCGCGAAGCAGGCCTCGAGATGAGTTCTCACTAGACTTTTAAAGTCTCTGAAGGGCCGTTGAAGACTACAACGTTGATAGGCAGGATGTGGAAGTGGTGTGAGCCATTAAGCTAACCTGTACTAATTACCCGTGAGGCTTAACCATACAACGCCAAACGCGTTTT